>NZ_JAUSZF010000001.1:2500-315000 GCF_030817315.1 Sphingomonas faeni
AAGATTGCTTCGGCGGTTCGTGAGGCACTTCGGTGCAACGCGAGCTAAACGAGCGGTTCGAGGCTCCAGATATCGACATCATCATAATACAGGTTCCATCAAAGTATTACTTTGATGGATGCCTTAAATAATCTGGCTGAGATTATAATCATCCGCACCTGACAAAAGCTAACGCGCACTGCTCTGCCGAGTTGGTGACCTCTTCGGAGGCACCCAGTGATGTCGTTGGTGGTGTGGACTCTCAAGCGTGAGGTAAGGGCAATTCGTGGATGCCTTGGCACATACAGGCGATGAAGGACGTGGCACGCTGCGATAAGCGTCGGTGAGCTGTGAGCAAGCATTGACCCGACGATTTCCGAATGGGGAAACCCACCTATCCCGATTAATTCTACTTGAGCAGCAATGCTGGGGTAGAGTTAATTAGGTTAGGTATCACTTAGCTGAATACATAGGCTTCGTGAAGCGAACCCGGCGAACTGAAACATCTCAGTAGCTGGAGGAAAAGACATCAACCGAGATTCCGTTAGTAGTGGCGAGCGAACGCGGACCAGGCCAGTGCCTGATGGTGAATTAGCAGAAGCTTCTGGAAAGTAGCGCCATAGCGGGTGACAGCCCCGTATGCGAAAATGAAACATCAGGACTCGAGTAGGGCGGAACACGTGAAATTCTGTCTGAACATGGGGGGACCACCCTCCAAGCCTAAATACTCGTATGTGACCGATAGCGAACTAGTACCGTGAGGGAAAGGTGAAAAGCACCCCGATGAGGGGAGTGAAACAGTACCTGAAACGGATTGCCTACAAGCAGTTGGAGGGCTTTTATGGCCTGACAGCGTACCTCTTGCATAATGGGTCTGTGACTTAATGTATCAAGCAAGCTTAAGCCGTTAGGTGTAGGCGCAGCGAAAGCGAGTCTGAATAGGGCGCCAGAGTTTGATGTATTAGACCCGAAACCCGGCGATCTAGGCATGACCAGGATGAAGGTGCAGTAACATGCACTGGAGGTCCGAACCGATTAACGTTGAAAAGTTACCGGATGAGTTGTGTTTAGGGGTGAAAGGCCAATCAAGCCGGGAAATAGCTGGTTCTCCGCGAAAACTATTGAGGTAGTGCCTCGCACGAACACCTTAGGGGGTAGAGCACTGGATGGGCTAGGGGGTCGCGAGATCTACCAAACCTAACCAAACTCCGAATACCTAAGAGTGATATGCGGGAGACAGACGGCGGGTGCTAAGGTCCGTCGTCAAAAGGGAAACAGCCCTGACCTACAGCTAAGGCCCCCAAATCGTATCTAAGTGGGAAAGCATGTGGGACTTCCAAAACAACCAGGAGGTTGGCTTAGAAGCAGCCATCCTTTAAAGAAAGCGTAACAGCTCACTGGTCTAAACAAGAGGTCCTGCGGCGAAGATGTAACGGGGCTCAAGATACGTGCCGAAGCTTAGGGTGTGCCACTTATGTGGTACGCGGTAGCGGAGCGTTCCGTAAGCCTGTGAAGCGATCTGGGTAATGGGTCGTGGAGGTATCGGAAGTGCGAATGCAGACATGAGTAGCGATAAAGAGGGTGAGATGCCCTCTCGCCGAAAGACCAAGGGTTCCTGCGCAAGGCTAATCCGCGCAGGGTGAGCCGGCCCCTAAGACGAGCCCGAAGGGGGTAGTCGATGGGAACCACGTTAATATTCGTGGGCCTGGTGGTGTGTGACGGATCATGTGTGTTGTGCGTCCTTATCGGATTGGACGTGCTTCGAAATGGTTCCAGGAAATAGCCCCACCGTATAGACCGTACCCGAAACCGACACAGGTGGTCAGGTAGAGTATACCAAGGCGCTTGAGAGAAGTGTCCTGAAGGAACTCGGCAAATTGCCTCCGTACCTTCGGAAGAAGGAGGCCCTCACTATGCGCAAGCACTTTGAGGGGGCACAGGCCAGGGGGTAGCGACTGTTTAGCAAAAACACAGGGCTCTGCTAAGTCGGCTTCAAGACGACGTATAGGGCCTGACGCCTGCCCGGTGCCTGAAGGTTAAGTGGAGGGGTGCAAGCTCTGAAATGAAGCCCAGGTAAACGGCGGCCGTAACTATAACGGTCCTAAGGTAGCGAAATTCCTTGTCGGGTAAGTTCCGACCTGCACGAATGGCGTAACGACTTCCCCACTGTCTCCAGGACATGCTCAGCGAAATTGAATTCTCCGTGAAGATGCGGAGTACCCGCGGTTAGACGGAAAGACCCCGTGCACCTTTACTGCAGCTTCAGAGTGGCATTAGGAAGAAACTGTGTAGCATAGGTGGGAGGCTTTGAAGCATTGGCGCCAGCTGATGTGGAGCCATAGGTGAAATACCACCCTGTTTGTTTCTGATGTCTAACCTCGTTCCGTAAGCCGGAACAGGGACCCTCTGTGGCGGGTAGTTTGACTGGGGCGGTCGCCTCCTAAAGAGTAACGGAGGCGCGCAATGGTGGGCTCAGGACGGTCGGAAACCGTCTGTTAGAGTGCAATGGCATAAGCCCGCCTGACTGCGAGACTGACAAGTCGAGCAGAGACGAAAGTCGGTCATAGTGATCCGGTGGTCCCTCGTGGAAGGGCCATCGCTCAACGGATAAAAGGTACGCCGGGGATAACAGGCTGATAACCCCCAAGAGCTCATATCGACGGGGTTGTTTGGCACCTCGATGTCGGCTCATCACATCCTGGGGCTGGAGCAGGTCCCAAGGGTTTGGCTGTTCGCCAATTAAAGTGGTACGTGAGCTGGGTTCAGAACGTCGCGAGACAGTTTGGTCCCTATCTGCCGTGGGCGTCGAAATTTGAGAGGAGTTGACCCTAGTACGAGAGGACCGGGTTGAACATACCTCTGGTGTACCAGTCGTTCCGCCAGGAGCGCAGCTGGGTAGCTATGTATGGACGGGATAACCGCTGAAAGCATCTAAGCGGGAAGCCTCCCTCGAGATAAGATTTCATAGAGCCGTCGGAGACCACGACGTTGATAGATCGGATGTAGAAGTGCGGTAACGCATGGAGCTAACCGATACTAATTGCTCTATTCGCGCTTGAGAGTCTCACACCATCAATGACAACACTGGGGTAACCCAACGCGTCAGATGCGTGCGGATGATTAAGTCGAACGCCAGATTGCCAATCCCCTCGCCGTCGAGGGATTGGTCCAAATACCACTACAACCTTGCACGGTATCGATTTTAAAACCCCACCAGGCGTCAAGCATGGTGGGGTACCCAAAGCATTCCCAACGTATCGTCGCACCGGCTCCATTGCCTGGTGGCTATAGCGTCGGTGTCCCACCCGATCCCATTCCGAACTCGGCCGTGAAACCCGCCTGCGCCAATGGTACTATCGCTCAAGCGATGGAAGAGTAGGTCGTCGCCAGGCATTGAAGCCCGTGCGGCGATACGTAACAGGAAACGCTGAAAACCCATTCACCATGTCTTCTACCCACGTTCTCCAACGAGAACCGTCGCGGGGTGGAGCAGCCCGGTAGCTCGTCAGGCTCATAACCTGAAGGTCACAGGTTCAAATCCTGTCCCCGCAACCACCGCCATAGAACTACAACCGCCGCCCTTCGGGGCGGCGTTGTCGTTTGTGGCCCAGGCCAGCAAATCCGATACTCTCGCTACAACCTCCGCCTCCGGACCATGCTCGCCGTGCGGGTAGATCGTTACACTCTCGATGAGCGTTGCAAGCGCACCCGCTGCCTCGGATCGGATGGTCACATCGTCCAGGGACGTCCGTAGTGCGGTAACCTTTTCGCTGAAGCGCTGCAGCAGAACCGGATGCGGCAGGATGTCCGCGGGTTTGCGCGCCGTCGCGCCGACAGTCTGAGCCGACAGCCGCGCGAGTTCCGCTTCGCGGTCCGAGATCATGTCCATCAAGATGGGGCTGACGAGACCGCCGAGCAAATTCTGTGTAAGGTGGGAAAGCTCCATTTCGAGCTGCTGGCGCCGGACCTGCCCGGCTTCGTTCGCTTGGCTGTCGAGCCTAACCAGCCGCGCTGCCTCTCGCTGGAACTCCTCGACGAAGATCCGCGCGTGTTCCTCCGAAAGGAGATGACTTTGCAGGATGGCGAGGGTCGCCGTCTCGATGGGTTCCTTGCGAACGGAAATCGTGTTCGTGCAGGTGCCACGTTCCTTTTGGCCGGCGCACCGATAATAGTCCTTGCCACTTATCGTGTAACTCGACCCGCAGATCGAACATCGGATGAGGCTGGAGAGCAGATGCTTTGCGCGCGGCTTGCCCGCCTGAGCCGCTGAACTCGGCTGCCGGCGGCGTCGGGTCATCTCCAAACGCGCGGCCTGCCAATCGGCCTCGCCCACGATGCGCAGATCGGGAACGTCGACTTCGACCCATTCCGACGGATCACGTAGCCGATAGCGTCGTTCGCGCTGATCGCTGTCCGGGTTCTTGCGCCATTGCCGACGCCCCCATACCAGTCGGCCCTCATAGAGCGGGTTGTTGAGAATGCCGACGAGCTTTTTCGGGTCGCCGCGGATGGTGGATGCATTCCACTGGCCACCTCGAGGTCCAGGTACGCCTTCTTCATTGAGGCGCGTCGCGATCTGGATCGAGGACAAGCCGGCGGCAAACCAGGCGAAGATCCGGCGTACGACCTCCGCCGTTTCCTCATCAATTTCCAGGATGCCCGGGATCACCTCGCCCTTGGCATCGAGTTTGGCGGCACGTTTGTACCCGTAGGCACGCCCTCCGGCAAACCGACCAGCAAGCACGGCTGCCTCCATGCCGCGGATAGTCTTGTCGACCAGATGTTTGAGAAAGATCGTACCGAGCAGGCCTGCGACTGCGAACTTGATCTCGTCGACATGACCCTCGGATACCGTATGCAGCTGGACGCGGTGGTACGCGAGTATCTTGCCAATCCACGCGACATCCTCGGCATCGCGTGCGAGGCGATCAAGGCTTTCGCAGACGATGATGTCGACGATACCGGCCTTTGCGGCCTGAATGATCTTCGTCAGTCCAGGGCGGTTCCGCCGGTAACCTGAGAGCTCAGGATCTACAAAGGTGTCGATGACGACACCGCCGAGGCGGTCGACCAGTGAGACGCAGGATGCCACCTGATCGACGCTGGACGTGGCGGTTTGCATGCTCGTCGAGTGGCGTCCATACAATATGATCCTCGGCTGCGGGTTCGCCTTCATGCAGATCTCCACAATAGTCTGAAGTAACAGGGCTGAGCAGGCTTGTCGCCAAGCCAGCCCGCTTACAGGATCCCGCCTCAGTAACGAGCTGGAAGGTATCCCCTGGCCGTGGCGGAGGCGGCATCGAGCGCGGCGATTTCGTCACCGGTAAAGCCGATATTGCTGAGCGCTTTTCGGGCGCGAGCCTGATCCGTCCTCGTACCGGAAACCATAGTCTTGAATTCGAGCATGGCTGGCCGCACCGTGACGATCGTCTGATTACCGTCCTGATCAACGCTTACGACCGCACACTCTCCTATCTCACACAAGCCTGGTGGCAGTGTGTCCATCTCGAACGTGCATTCGCCGCTTGGGTCGTCTTCTGCAAACACTTCGAACGGCGAGGCGCATGAGACCAGCCACGGATGAGGGAAGCCGCTCATGGACCTGATGTAGCGCATGGCGGTGTTGGCCTTTCCGCGGAGAGAAATCGCGCCGTCTCCGTTCACGAAGGTCACCTTCTGAAGCAGAGCACGTAGGCGCTCGATGAGCGAGGACAGGTTGAGGGTCGTGATGTCTCCCCAGTCTTCGCCGCGGTGCCAGGGATCGATCTGCCCGGTAGGTGACCAATAGGCAGGGCTGTGCGCATCTCCCATGACATTCAGAACGAGATTCTGCTGCACTTCCCCATATTGTCCACGAAGGGTCATGACCGGACCGCGAGGCGAGAGGATCATGTCGAGTCTGCCGCCGTCAGCGAGCTTCCCGGAGAAGCCGTTGCGAGACGGCTGCAGCGTGAAGTGGCTGGGAAGGGCGGCGATGGCAGCTAGGGTTGTGGTCGCGTCCGATACTGCGGTGTCGTTCATGGCTTCATATCCTCTCGGTTTGAGCGATGCTGCTCCGCCGCGGCCTGCCGCGCCAGCAGGCGCACCAAGTCCGTCAGGTCCCACACGGCCAGGTCGTCCGGTGGGACGTCTTTGCTTGCAGGGGAGGGCGGAGCGGGTTGCATCCCGTCCCGAATAGCGTGAGGCGTTAGACCTTAGGGGGGTACGCCAAACTGCACTTTCAACGCTCCATCAGCGTAGCAGCCATGCTTTTGCGTCGATGCTGAGATGGCGGGCTGCTGAATCCGCAATCGACGGATCAGACAGTTTTCTTTTCATCGATGCAAAATGCCCACGGCCTGGAAAACTGCATCGGTCGAAGTCCTTAGCCTTGAGCTGTCGACGATCCATAAGGACCGCGGCACTTGGGTCAGATCTGCCGCCAGCTCTCAGAAGAAAACTAACGTTCCCCGAGGCCTTTATGGATGGCTCAGGAACCTTTGCGGGCACGGGACCGCCACTTACCATCGCGGGAATAGCTCGATCGATTTCAGAGCATGCTTTGAGCAATTGGACTGCCACGTACGTCACTGATTCCGCTGCGGTCAGGAGTAGATGGTGTTCGACATACTGCTGCTCTATGAAATTCTCAGCACGCATATCACCAATCTTTAAAGACGCTGCGGGTTGGGCACGTTCCGATATTTTATGCAGCGTGTTCCTGATAATGATATTCTGATTTCCCATCGATTGTTGCTTTTCCCAACACCATGTCATTTTTGCCATGGCAACTATCTCCGACGCGTGCGCTTCTGGAAGTATCTTGTTTTCGACCGCCATCGCAACCAACTTGGTATCATCGAGTGGTGCATAGGTTCCTTTAGAAACGTCATATATTAGACGCTGAAGCGCAGATGCGGGTGCGGCCAGAGTGCTCAGAACGACATGCGATGTCGACTTCCATAGATTGTAACCCGAGAAGCAATGACGATAAGGGTGTGTGTACATGCTACCTATCATGGCCGCCAAATCCTGAGCTGTTCTAACAGCAAATAACTTGAGATGGTCTGCGATGATTTGCGTAAATTTCGCCATATCCCGGGGAGTGGTGGGATGGGCAAGGAGATAGGCAACTATTGCCTTTGTTCTTCCATGAACGAGGAGAGAGTGTGCGTCGGGATATCGCTCACGTAACCAGTCTAGGTCTTCACTATGTTGACAGAGATAACCTTTCATGACCTCCTCAATGATAGGCTCCAAGGTGAGCGAGCGGGATGAAGTCGAGAGTGCTTCATTTATATGGACTGCGTGATTTAGATTTTTAGGGTCGATCAATATCGACGGCTGATAAGGTTTTATCTTAAATTGCGATGAATTATCTTTAGAAAACCTTTTTAGAATCTTTAAAGACTTTGCCGAAGTGCGGCCCTTTGACCGTATTAAATCATCGACCAGTTGACGTATGTTTACGTCGTGTTGGCTGTCGATAACGTTGCGCGTTGCGGCTTCCGCTGCTTCTTGTCTTGTTATGCCAGTGAGACGGTCCGCCCCCGTGAAAGGGGGTGGCGGGCCTGATGGCATGTTTGACGATGAAACGTTGATAACCAACGAGCGAATAGCTGCGTTAACCATGACGACCTCCTGAGACAGATGAGGAGATCGCGGCTTAGCGCGATCTCGGTCGTCCCAGGCGGGGAACATGCCTCCACTTGCCGAGGGAGGCCCGTGAGAAAGAGGAGGCTCGCTGCGCCTCGTCGACTCTCCGCGGTATCGAAGCATACCGGATCGCTCAATCCGCCGTCCGACTTGCGTCATAGGCTCGACTGATTGACGTTAAGAGTGGTGCGAGAACGCCATTTTTGTCAAGAGCTATTAATGAGGGACGTTTTTCTGGTGGAAGCACGAACCCGCTGCGCGGGAGGGGCGCGTGTGGCGCGGTTGAGGTGAGGCAACGAGCGTAGCGCGGCGGTTGAACGCTGCGGGAGGCAGGCAGAGCATCGGGACTCCACAAGGAGGAGTCCCGCCATGACCATTCTCACCCCGGTTGTTGCCGTCAGCCCGCTACGCCAGCGTCTCATCGACGAGATGGAGATACGCCGCTTCGGCTACGAGACGCAGCGCAACTACATTCGCGACGTCGCTCGGTTCGCAACGTTTCTCGGGCGCCCGCCGGACACCGCGACGGCGGAAGATGTACGGCGCTTCCAGATCGAGCAAGTTGACCTGGGCGTGCCGGCACCGACCATGAACGCCATCGTGTCGGCGCTGCGGTTCTTTTTTACCCAGACGCTCGACCGGCCCGATCTGGCGCGTAAGCTGGTCCGCATGCGGCATGTGCGCAAGCTGCCGGTAGTGTTGAGCCATGACGAGGTCGCGCGGCTGTTGGCTGCGACCACGTGCCTCAAGCACCAGGCGGCGTTGTCTGTGGCCTATGGCGCGGGTTTGCGCGCGGCCGAAGTCGCCGCTCTTAAGGTACGTGACATCGACAGCGAGCGCATGCTGCTGCGGGTCGAGCGCGGCAAGGGCGGACGGTATCGCAACGCCATGCTCCCGGTCGGGCTACTGGCTTTATTGCGGGAGTGGTGGAGGGTTGGTCGACGGGAGGGCGTGTTGCATGTCGATGGCTGGCTGTTCCCCGGTCAGCACTATCTCAAGCCGCTCAGCACGCGGCAGATCTACCGGGTAGTGGTCGAGGCGGGACAAGCTGCGGGCATCGACAAGCGGGTCGGGCCGCACACGTTGCGGCACTGTTTCGCTACCCACCTGCTTGAGGACGGGATCGACGTTCGCATCATTCAGACGTTGCTGGGGCACGCCAAGCTGGAAACCACCGCCTATTACACGCAGGTCGCCACCCGGGTGCTGCGCAACGTGACCAGTCCGTTCGACAGGCTGGCGATGACTGCCATGGAGGCGAGAGCGCCCAGCGGCTAAGCTGGGATGCCCGCCTCCATCGAGGTCGCTGACATCTTCCGCGCTGCGGGTCCTGCGTACCGGGCCGCCCGCGCAAGGCACCTGAGCCTCGACCAGCTCAAGGTGATGTCGGCGATAGAGACCTGCCGCACCGCCGTCATGGGCGGTCACGTCGAAGCCTGCACCGACTGCGGGCACTGGCGGGTTGCCTACAACTCCTGCCGGAACCGGCACTGCCCGCGGTGCCAGGGCGCAACGGCACGCACGTGGCTCGCCGAGCGCGAGGCCGACCTTCTGCCGGTCGGCTACTTTCATGTCGTCTTCACGCTACCCGCCGAGGTTGCCGATGTCGCGTGGCAGAACAAGGCGGCGGTCTACGGCCTGCTGTTCCAGGCGGCGTCAGAGACGATGACGACCATCGCCGCCGACCCGAAGCATCTGGGCGCGCGTATCGGCATCACCGCGGTGCTCCACACCTGGGGTTCGGCGATGACCCACCATCCGCACATCCACATGATTGTCCCAGGCGGCGGACTTTCGCCCGACGGTAGTCGCTGGGTGTCGGCACGGCCGGCGTTCCTGCTGCCGGTGCGCGTCCTTGGCAAGCTGTTCCGTCGGCTGTTCCTGACCCGGCTGATGTCGTTGCACGAAACTGGGCGCCTCGCCTTCTATGGCAGCCTCGCGCACCTCGCCGACCGCCGCGGGTTCCTGCGCCACCTATCGTCGGTCCGGAAGAAGCGCTGGGTCGTCTATGCCAAGCCACCGTTTGCCGGCCCCGAGACGGTGCTCGCCTATCTGTCTCGCTACACGCACCGCGTCGCGATCTCGAACAGCCGGCTCCTGCGCTTCGACCAGAGCGGCGTCACCTTCCGCTATAAGGACTATCGCCGGGGTGGCGCCGACCGGCAGCAGGTCATGACACTGGCCACCGACGAGTTCATCCGCCGCTTCCTGCTCCATGTCCTGCCCAAGGGTTTCCACCGCATCCGCCATTACGGCCTGCTCGCAGGCGCCACCCGCAAGGGGCATCTCGAACGTGCCCGCGAACTGCTCGAGGTAGCGCCGCCCGCCGCGGCCGGTGCACCGGTCGAAGCGGATGAGACCCGGCCATCATGCCCGTGTTGCGGCGGGCGCATGGTCGTCGTTGAGACCTTCCAGCGCCAGCGCCAGGCCCGTGCACCACCGGCTCCTGCGCCACTATCCGGGATACAGGCGTCGTGACCCGGCACGGCCAGGGAGCAATCTATCTCGCAGTGCCCATGCTTGCGGGGGCGATGTCACCTGCGCCAATAGCCATCAGAGGGGCCGCCACATCGAGCAAAGCCGCGCTGTCCGCGCTCGCGAACCCATTATGCCCGCCTAAATCCGGACAGTCTGCTTCGAGGCCCGCGCCCACATCCGCCATGGCGCGGGCCACCGAAACCGGCCGGAAACCGAAAACCCCATAGCGCATCTCTTGCGGCCCGCGGGTTCGGGCTTCCAAGACTTTCGTACGCCTGCCGGCATCCGAAACTCTTCAGGAAGCCCGCCTGGCCGCTTTCGGGTGGCAGTCGCCGTAAACGGCCCTTCGTTCATGCGGGGCGGGCATGGGGTAAAAGCGCAACCGGGGGTGCGCGCCTGAGGATTGGTCATTCGTTGAGTCGCTAGTGAAGCACGAAAGCCGCCATTTATTGACGCCAACCAGGCACGATCACCCGTGCAAATCTGCGTCTCCCGCGAAACCGACATTGCTTTTGTGAGCCAACGCCAGTAGAAAAAAAGGGCAAGATTGGGGCGATCGGTTTTCTCGGAAATCAGGGACTTGCCGTAACACGACAGCGCGGATGTTGATCATGAAGTTAGTCAGCACCGCTGCAAACGTGACACGCCCGTGACGACGGCAACCCATCTTATCGCGCTGCTCCAAAGCCATTTCGAGGGCGACGACGATCAGTTCTACACGATCGCGCTACAGGCGGCCGCGAGTGAGGCGCGACGCGGCCACGGCAAGCTTGCGCAGCAGCTGCGCGACCTCGTCGACGAGGCCCGTGCGCGAAAGAAGGCGCCGGCGCGTGGCAAGGCCGTGCCGCTGGTCCAGCCGAGAGGTGATCTCGCAAACCTGATCGCGGTCAAATATGTCGATACGCGCATGTCGAGCATGGTTCTGCCTGACGATTTGCGCGATCGGCTGCACCGCGTGCTTGTCGAGCAGCGCCAGCAGCATAGGCTACGTCAGCATGGTCTACAGCCTCGGCGCAAGCTGCTCCTGATCGGGCCGCCTGGCGCCGGCAAGACCATGACCGCCGCAGCCATGGCGGGCGAGCTGAAGATGCCGCTGTTCACGGTTCTGCTGGACGGCCTTTTGACCAAATTCCTTGGTGAGACAGCATCGAAGTTGCGCACTGTGTTTTCGGCCATGACCGAAACGCGCGGCGTGTATTTTTTCGACGAGTTTGATGCGATCGGCGCGCGCCGCAGCGAGCGGAATGACGTTGGCGAAATCCGCCGTGTCCTGAACTCCTTTCTTCAATTCCTCGAAGAGGACGAGAGCGAAGGCCTGATTATCGCTGCGACCAACCACCCCGAGCTGTTGGACCCCGCTCTATTTCGGCGTTTCGACGACGTCATAGAATATTCGTTGCCCAATGAACGCGTCGCCAAAGCCATCTTAGAAAGCCGGCTGTCGACCTTTGACACCGCCGGTGTCGACTGGCTCATGATCGTCACCGAAGCAGCCGGCCTCAGTCAGGCCGATCTCGCGCGGATAGCGGATGACGCTGCTAAATACGCTCTGCTTGCTGATCGCGAGCAGGTCTCGGCAGACGATCTGCTGAGAGCGGTTAGCGAACGCAAGGCCGCGGCGCGCCGATAAAGATGGCCGACGGACCGGCGAGGCCACACCCGCACTTTTATTTCCCTGCCTCGGGCAAACCCGTTGGCTATACTGCGCATGCGGGAGGCGGGGGTGGATCGGCGCCGCCGCAGCGCGATCGCGCGACACACGCGCAACAGCTGACCCAGGTACTCACGCAGGTCGTTGCGGCCGGTGAGACCGTGCTCGCCAATCGCGACCCGCAACTCGCCTCCGGTACGCCAGGCTTCTACGTCGATTTCATCCTGCCGGCAGATCAGGCGGGGATGGTCGACAAGCTTGAGCGGAAGGGGAAGTTTCCGATCGAGTTGGTCAGCGTACAGCCAGCGGACGAGCATCATGTCGCGGCCACGGTGTTCGTGCCGGAGTCACAGCGGGGCTACTATCTCGGCAAGGTCGAGGCCTACGCGACCAAGGACAACGTCAAAGAGAAGACGTTGGAGGACGGAACGGTCGTCGAAAGCCGGACGCCGAGAAACGAACGCCTCGTCGCGTCGATCGAGACAGCCCGCCTGGCAGTTGCGCGGTCCTTTTATACCGATGCTACCGAGCTGTTTCCGCCGCCGACCACGCAGGCCTGGTGGGAGGTCTGGCTCCGAAAGGGAACGCGTTCCCGCTTCGAGGCGGTTGCGCAGCTGCTTGCGGTGACGGTTCGGGAGAACGTCCTGGAATTCGCAGAGCGCGATGTCGTCGTCGTCCATGCGACAGCCGAGGATCTCGGCCGCATCATCGCGAACACGGATACGGTCGCGGAATTGCGCATGGCGCGCGATGCGCCGGGCTTCTTCATGGGACTGGAGGGGGCCGAGCAGCGGCTCTGGTCTGATGAACTGGCGGATCGGCTAGAACCCTGCAACGCGGAGGCACCGGCGGTCTGCCTGCTCGACTCCGGATCGACGATCGCCCACCCGCTCATTGCCCCCTTGCTCAATGCTGTAGATCAGCACGCCTATGACGCTGGTTGGGCTGTCGAAGACATCAGCACGCTGGTCCATGGAGGACATGGGACGCAGCTTTCCGGGATCGCCCTGTATGGCGATCTAACGGACGTGTTGACGTCGGTCGGACCAATCAGCGTCAGGCATCGTCTGGAATCGGTGAAGATCCTGCCCGACCATGGAGCGAATGATCCAGACCTCTTCGGCGCGATCACCGCCCAGGCGATCGCGCGCGCAGAGATCGTGGCTCCGCTGCGGCCCCGGGCGGTGTGCCTGGCAATTACCAGCCTCGGCAACCATTGGCGTGGACGCCCTTCGTCTTGGTCCGCTAAGCTCGACGCACTTGCCTTCGGACGGGACGAAACCGCGCGACTAATCACCGTTTCGGCGGGCAACATTCGCGACGCCATTGTTGCGTCCGACTATCCCGATCGCAATGACATCATGCCGATCGAGAGTCCGGCCCAGGCTTGGAATGTGCTCACGGTGGGGGCATTCACCGAGAAGACGGTGATAGCGGACACGAGCTTTGCCGGCTGGAGCGCCTTGGCGGCGGTCGGCGATATCGCGGCTCGCAGCCGAACCTCGGTTTCGTGGGATCGGGACTGGCCGCTCAAACCGGATGTCATGTTTGAAGGCGGCAATATCGGAGTTGATCCTGCGTCCGGCCACGGAGACCATGTCGACGATCTCGCGCTGCTGACAACCTATCGGAACATTGGCGATCGCCCTTTCACGACGACCGGCGATACCAGCGCTGCAACCGCTCTAGGGGCGAGAATGGCCGCGCGCATTCTCGCTGAACGCCCGGCCTTGTGGCCCGTGACAGTGCGTGGGCTGATCGTCCACTCGGCCCAATGGACGCCGGCCATGACCGGCTATCTGGGGACTATCAATCGGGCCAATCTGGTGCGGCGCTATGGTTTCGGCGTGCCGTCGCTGGCGCGTGCGATCGGGAGTCTCGACAACGACGTGACGATGGTCGTCGAAGACAGCCTGTCGCCGTTCAAGATGTTGGGCAGCAAGGCCGTCTCGGACGAGCTAGTGGTTCACGAACTGATCTGGCCGAGAGAGCGCCTGCTCGAACTGGGCGGCACAGTCGTCGAGCTTCGGATCACGCTCAGCTATTTTGTCGAGCCCAATCCGGGCGAACGCGGGCAATCCCGCCGGCACAGTTACGCGAGCCACGGGTTGCGGTTCGCTCTAAAGCCGGCAGATGAGAAGCTCGACGTGTTCCTCCGGCGGATCACCTCGGAAGCGGGCCCGCGACCGCCGAAACGTCAAGGGAGCGACGCCGGCTGGACAATTGGCCCGCAGCTGCGGCACCGCGGGTCACTCCACGCTGATATCTGGGAAGGTACGGCAACCGATCTCGCCGAGCGCAACAGTATCATCATTTACCCTACGGGGGGCTGGTGGCGGGAGAACCTTGCGCAGGGAAGGGTCGGCGACCGCGCCCGGTACAGTCTGATCGCGAGCATCCGGTCTGCGGAAGGGGTCGACTTATATACCGAGATCAGCGCCAAAATCGCGCCGGAAATACCAATCGAAGTGTGATCGGAGCCATTATCGATGAGGACAGTTAAAACCGTCAAGGTGCCAAGTCTTGAGGACTTCGCGGCATACAAGGGCGCGCACTGTCATCAGCTATGGGCTCGCGTTGGTCCGGATTGGACATGTCCGAGTTGTCGCCGATCGAAGTTCGAAATTCTGCGCTGGACCATGCGCTTCCCTCGCACTGCCAACAGGTTTGAGGATTGGATGGCCGGCCTCCATGAGCATCACGATCACGCCCGCAGTTGGACCGGTGTTGGCAAGGCGCGGTTCGTACCGACGATCCTTTGCGACCAGTGCAACGCTGCGGACGGCGCGGCCAAGCGACGCCTCAAATTGCCTGAAAACTTCTCCTTCTCGCCATCTGAAATCGGCGGGTTCGTGGTGGCGACACCCCATGGAAAGCACGCGATAGACTACGACCTGGCTGCGAGCATCTACTCGGCACTTTAGGCTCGCGGCGATGCTGTTCGCCATGCAGGCATTACGGGCACCGCGCGGTTGGACATGCAACCGAATCACTACCGAGTTTCGGGTGTTACCTTAAGATCCTCTGTTGTATTATTAATAAAGTAAGCTGCCTTCGCTTGATCAGTAAGGCTATATTGATAGACCTGACCGGTCTGTATACGAGTCACTAGATTTCTCTCCGCAAGATTCTTACCACGTCGGCCAACGAGCTGTCCGGAACAATCTAAATCTCCGGCAATCTCCGTTGCGACCATGGACTTCTTCTCGTTAAAGAGCGATTGCATTATACCCAACTCAGTTTCGGGAAGCAGCAACTCTGGGCTGACGGCCTCTATACGTCCTCGTACTTCTTTGACAAGTTGACAACCTTGCATTGCCCATCTTGACATGTCGGACATCGCATATTGAACATTTTTATTGCGGCCAACATCGTCAGGTCGAATTCGGCGTTGCATTTGTTACATTTTATTTCCTGGTTTTGCTGCAGGTAGCTTCTTGCAAGGGCATTATGGTCAAATCGCCGATCGACAAAATAAAGTCTGTCCTCACGTTTATCGGAAGGCCTTCCGAAGCTGATCTGGTATTTGACGCACAGCCCGAAATTAAGCGCGTATATCGATACCCGAACACCCTCCCGGTCAGACTGCTCAAAATACTTAGTAACAAAGAACGAAATCTCGAGAGATTGGAGGAGCTCGTCGAACTCGTGAGAAACGAAAAAATGGCTCGCGAATGGGCGGCTTCGCCCGGATCCACTATCGCGTGACCCTTCTTGGCGAACGGCTCGGGCGCGGTTCACGATCGATTCAAGGAGCTCCTTCAATGAGTATATCGATGACCGCTCTTCAAGCGCCATACGATACTTGCCAGTCGCAAAAAACGGAGAGATTTTCTCTTCGTAATAGCGCTGAGACGCCTCTTGAACGGCTTGGGTTCCAATTGTCTGGCCGTATATTAACTGCGCATCACGATGTTCGAAGCAGTGAAAGTGGTTGCCCGGTCTGAAGGGCTGCTGCTCGATCCGGTCTATGGTGGGAAGGCTTTTGCTGGCCTCATCGCTGCTATCCGAGAAGGCGCATGGCCCAATGAGGAGCCCGTGTTGTTCGTCATGACAGGCGGCTTGCCAGGCCTATTCGCATACGAGCTTGCGTTTCGCCAAAATTAGTCCTGCTGACGCCTTATAAAGTCGAGCTTCGGATCCGAGCAAAGGCCTGAAATTGGCGATACCTGTAAACGGGTAATCGCTGTTCCGGCAGAAACCCGCCTACGGCTTGGTGCGTCTGCTGCGGCGAATAGATGACAAAAAAGGGAGTAGGGCGATGAAGGTCACGACAGTGGAGCGGATGGTCTGGACCGATCCGGTGATCGCCGATGTGCCGGTGCCCACCGGCAAACTCACCTTGCGAAGCGGGTTCGGCTCGGGACTTGGCCGACGACCGTCGGATCCCGCCGACACCTTCTGGGCGATCGGCGATCGAGGACCCAACTTGAAGGTTGCTGCCGCCATCAAGCGTTACGGACTGGTCCATCTGGAGCCATTGCGCAGCGTTGCCGGGGCAAAGGTCATGCCACGGCCGGACATTGGCCCGGCAATCGCACAGTTTCGGATTGTGGGAGACGAGGTTAAATTGGTGCGCGAGCTGCGGCTGACGACCGAAGATGGAATGCCAATCAGCGGCCTTGCGCACCCCGGCAGCGATGCGCTGCTGTCCGAACCAGTCTTCGATTTGTCCGGAGCGCCGCTTGCCCCCGATCCGCAGGGTATGGACACCGAAGGGCTTGTTGCGATGTCCGACGGCAGCTTCTGGGTCGGGGACGAATTCGGTCCGGCACTGGTGCGCTTCGATATCAACGGGCACATGGTGTCGCGCCTGCTGCCGGGCTCTTCCGATCCGACCGGGGCAGATGCACGAGGCCTGCCGATACTAGCAGCACGGCGTCAGCTCAATCGCGGTTTCGAGGCCCTGGCGGTGTCGCCGGACGAAAGCTGCCTGATCCTCGCGTTCCAAAGTCCACTGGCGCATCCCGACGAGGCGGCGCACAGGCATGGGCGCCACGTGCGGCTGTGGCGGGTGTCGTTACCGACAGGTCGTGTGGTTGCTCAATACGCCTATCCGCTTGAGCCAGAAAGCGCCTTCCACCGCGACATCGCCAAAGGGAAATTCGAGCGCAGCGACATCAAGGTCAGCGAGCTTCTGTGGCTACCAGGCGGCGACCTATTGGTGTTGGAGCGCGGATCCGAGACGACGAAAGTCTACCGTTGCGCGGTCGATGCAACACTGGTGCTCGGAGCGGAACACCTCGACATCGCACACCGTCCGACGCTCGAAGAGCTGAGCGCGTCTTCCGCGCCGTTACCGCTGCCGACGCTGACGAAGTCTCTGGTACTGGATACGGACGATCATCCGGAAATTTCAGCGGACTTGGAGGGCATGGTTCTGCTGGCGGCGAACCAACTCCTCCTGGTGAACGACAACGATTTCTGCGTGGAGGGTGCGGAAACGGCGTTCTGGCGCATCACTTTCAATCGTCCGTTGTAAGGTAGACGGTTCGTTCGCAAGTCGCTTTGGCAGCATGCGCAAAGCAGTCTAACAGTGCAATTCCAGTTAAGCCGTGACGTAGTAACAACGACCTAGGGTAGCTAGACACGATAGCTTACGGCCTAGCCGGCTGAACGACGGCTCCAGCGGCCTCATGTGGCCGGTCAAGATCGAGCGAGGTCACCACCGCCAGCGCGCTTTCGAATCCCGCTCCGCAGAACGTTGGTACGCCACATGCTTCAATTTCGGCAAGCGAGGCGCCGCCCGTCCCCTCGCGACAGGAACCGTCAACATCTCGAATAAACACTGCTGCTACGCGACGTCCGAATTCCCTGACCGCCTGTGTATAGATAGCCACGTCGCGCTGGCCATTATCGCCGATCAGTAGGAAACGAAGCTGGGGGTAGAAGGCCAGTATCGATCGGATGGCTTGAAGCTTGTGCACATCGTGTCCGCTATCGATCAGTTTATCGGCATCGATACCGTAATCCTTCAGGAACATCGGACCATGTGGAATGGAATTGTTTTCCAGGAACTCGGCAATGAATCCGTAGAGATTCCACGGCGAGGACGAGACGTAGAAGAACGGTCTCGCGGGCGCGATATGGTCTCGCGCAATCATCTGGTAGAGAGAGGCAGCGCCCGGAACCGCCAACCTGTCCTGCGGTCGTTCGATGAGCACGCGTCGCCAGTTCTTTAGGAAATTGGTGGCGCCCGTTTCAATTACGGTGTCGTCGATATCCGATATGATCCCCCAATTCTGATCCTTCCCCGGCGCGATCACGGGTACCTGTGTGTCCGGAACGTCGCCGTCGGGGACTGACAGCGTTACCGTCTCCCACCGCGTTGTCTCGGGTAACGGCTGATCGATTATTAATTCGATGTCGAAATATCCCTCCTCGTCAGTGACTATGTCCTGCGATTGCCCATAGCCCTCCACGTGGACGGTCACGCCGGGAAGCTCTTGGCTGTTGTAAATCGCCAGCATCGCACGAAGCCGCACGAGCATGTCGTCACCTGCGTCGAGCGGCTTTCCGTAACGGACGATCCTGCCCTTCATGCGCACGGTCGTGGCATTGCGATACCCGGCATATGCGAGGAGCCGCACCTTGCGGCCGTGTTCTTCGCCTATGTCGAAGACAGTCTGGATCGTGTCGACATCTCGTTCGAGCCCAGCGATTGCTGAGCGCAGAAGCTTATAGAGGGAGGAGGCAGCCATTGTGATTTAACAGGGGAATGGTTTTGCAAGTTCCCGTGTTTGTCGCCTTGTACATGCCAATACCCGAGCCTTGCACCGTTGGGTGTCGACTTTGCTGATAGCACCTTCCGGCCGAAGACGGGGTCGTGGCGATCGATCGATCGATCATCCTAGCAGCCGTTCGTAGCATCAATTGACCTGATCAGAGGTCGGGTTCCTCCCGAGAGGCGGACGATGGCGCTGCCGTTGCAGCGCAATCCCGGCGCGGCGTAGCGATACGTTACCCGGTAGGCGCCACTCTGTAGGGGGCTGATGCTGGTCAGCCGCAAGGGGTCCCGCAACCGGCCGTAGAAGCGCGAGATCGCATCGGCGGAGTAGGCGCGGCTCGACCTCTTCTGCGGTATCACCTGCGCCGAAGCCACGTCGCCGCTCCCGGTACCGAGGGCGTTGTAGAAGGTCCGCACCGTCGCTTCACCCGATGATCCGGCGATCGTGTCGGGTCGAGAGGCGCTCGCGGGTCCTTCTGATGTCTTCGCAACCGAGGAATGGGGGGCTCGTGCCGCATCCTTCTCCCCAAGGTCGTCGTCTGCGCCTGAACCCTCGATCTGGGAAGCCGAAGTTCGATCAGCGATCTCGGTCGGTAGCGTATCCGGGCCTGGAGGCTGCGCCTTCGAGACCTCAGTATCGACCGCGGGCAGCGGACGGTATGTCGCGTCGGACAGGCTGAATGCGGCGAGTTTGTTCACAATCGGCGCTGCGCCCGTGAGGGCATAAACTAAACCGCTGGCATCGGCCGCGCCCTGAGCCGTGTAGGCGATGTCCGCCGCCAGCCGGCGGTCGCCCCCAAGCGCCTGTTCGGAGCCCGGCGGAACATCGAGGATAATGCGACTTTTGCAGCGCGTCACGTCGAGCGCCGGATCCCAGCCTTCCACGACCGGCTTTTCCATCCTGATGAAGGAGAATGCCTCGAGCGTGTCGAGGTTGGTGCGGTGGTTGCTCTGCTCCCGTGCTTGATCGAAGATGACGCGCTTCATGCGATCATAGGCTGTACTCGACGCGCAGGCGGCCTTGTGTCTTTTGGCCTCGGCCCGCGTCTGTACCGTCTCGGACGGCTTGTTCTCCTTGATCTTGCCACATGCGCCAAGCGAAAGTGCTAGGCCAAGAAGGCATGCCGGGGCATTCGCCGATGACGCTGACAGGCTCATAGCCACTCCCAAAAAAATTCAGATTCGTCCGTCCAACCTCTGCAAACGCGCAAGGTTCACGGCCGGTTCGAATGCATGTCAGGTCTTAGAACGCGATCGGGCACGACGAACGCACACGAACCCGGTCGTTTAAGGGCGGACCGGCGCCCTGCCTAAGCCTCGCCGCTGCCGGTGCGCGCGTGCCGCAACGTCCGTCCACAACGCTTTAGTGGCGCTAGGCACGGTCGGCGGCTTGCTTGTTTGCGCTGCGGCAGAACGGCTTCCAGCGCGACCAGTCCAAATGCCGAGACGCCGATACCCATAGCCGCCGCCTTGCGACACCGGTCGGGTTCGCAGCCCATCACCGAAGTTAGGCCTCCGGTTACCAGCATGAATGAATGACTGAAGTTGGGAAACGCTTTGCGGCCGCTGAACGACTGAATGTGGGTCATGGAACATTGCGCTTTCTAGGATAGCCCGGTCCGGGTTCGCAGATGTAGTACCCCTTAAAACCGCAACGAACTTTCGACACCGAACTCCTGCGGCCGACCGGGTGTGTAGCGGTCGATGCCAAAGCCGCCGAAATACCCGACGGCGAGCGGTAACCGTGATCTCGCCAACGTCGTCTGTAAGGCTGGCTTCAGGCGCATTAGGCGATGGCACGGTCGACTGCGCAGTAACTGGGGAAGCGGCCATGCCTGCAATCAATGCAAGCGCCGAGAGCGCGCGCGTCCTCGATGACGGATGCGCTGCCATGATACCCCTTTTGTCAGCGTTTGCCGCTGCTTGCCCTGTACGACGATATCCCTATGCGGACAGTGGGGATTGTGGACAGAGCTTTTGTTTTGCACTGCATCGCTCGGCTTTCGGTGCCTGGCATGGCATGGCATGATTTTCATCCTGCAGATCAGGTTGCAGACAATCGAGTGGGTGAGGGCTGAGAGATGGTCACCAAGCTGGCGTGGTTGCTATGATCAGGCCGATCCTGAAGATGGGAAATCCGCTCCTGCTCCGCATTGCGCGGCCGGTGGTCGACCTCGCCGACCCGAAGTTGAGAAAGCTTGTTGCTGACATGTACGAGACGATGGCCGCGGCAAACGGCGTCGGCCTGGCAGCGCCGCAGATCGGGGTTGAGCTGCGCGTCATGGTCTTCGGCTTCGACGACAACCCACGCTATCCGAACGAACCGCCGGTGCCCATGACCACGCTGATCAATCCGCAGGTCGATATCCTGACCGACGAGACCGAAGACGGGTGGGAAGGATGCCTGTCGATCCTGGGTCTGCGAGGATCGGTGCCCCGCTCGACGCACATTCGTTACCGTGGCATCGGCGAGGACGGTCGCGAGCTCGTACGAGAGGCCCGGGGTTTTCACGCACGGGTCGTCCAGCACGAGCTCGATCACTTGAACGGCGTGCTGTATCCGCAGCGGATCGCCGACATGACGAAATTCGGGTTCACCGACGCTTTGTTCCCCGACAGCGGCCTGGCCGCGCTCGAGACAGATCGGTGACGAGACCGGGTTCGAAAGACGCGAATGAGTTTGTCAGTCCAGACCGGGTCAGTCTCGTTCGCTCGCTCGGGCGGTGGGGGCTGACGGCGCTCACAATCAATTGCGTCGTCGGCGCAGGGATCCTCGGCTTGCCGGGCAAGGTCTACGCGCTTGCAGGCGCCTCCACCGGTTTGGTCGTAGCCGGTGCAGCCATCCTCGCGTTAGCGGCCGCGCTATGCCTTGCGGAGCTTGGCAGCCGCATGGACGGAAGCGGGGGCCCTGTCGAATATTGCACGGCGGCCTTCGGTCCGGTCGCGGGGTTCGCGGCAGGCTGGCTATTGTGGGCGGCGACCGTCTTGGCTGCAGCGTCTTTGCTCAACCTCTTCGCAACGATGGTGGCACCTGACGCACACACCTTGATAGTGGTCAGTACCGGACTGGGACTGACCGTCCTGACCTGTGCAGGCATGGGGCGCTCGGCAATCGCGAGCGGTGCGTTGACCGTCCTCAAGCTCGGTTTGCTGGCGGGGGTGGCCATCGCTGGCCTTACCGCATCAGCGGCTCCCGCTACCTTACCCTCTACAGCTGCACAGCCCGTAACGGCGCTGATCCTGATGTTCTTCGCATTCGTCGGGTTCGAACGACCAACCGCGGTCGCAGGTGAGGTGGTAGACGCGCGCCGCGCAGTTCCGTTCGCCCTGCTTGCCGGTATGGCGGTGGTCACCGCGCTGTATGCAGGCGTGATCGCCGCATGCTGGCGCGGCGTGCCGAACCTCGCGCTGAGCGAGCGTCCTGTCGGAGATCTGCTCGGTCGTCTGTTTGGGAGCGAGGTCGCGCGCGGCGCCGAGCTTGCCGCGGCGGTGATCGTGCTCGGTACGCTCGTCAGCCAATGGATCACGGCGCCGCGCCTCATGCTCGCGCTGTCGGAAAGCCGCCAATTGCCGGCGATATTCGGCCGCATCGCGTCAGGCAGGGGGACGCCGGACGTGGCCATCGTGACGACGGGCATCGTCGCCGTTTTTCTGGCGCTCGGAGGCGATTTCGTCACGGGCATCGCAGCGTCAAGCGCATCGCGGTTGCTGATCTTCATGGGGTGCGCCGCGGCGCTGCTCCGTCTTCGTCGCCAGCGCGGCATTCCGGAAGCGCGCTTTCACTTGCCGCTTGGAGCGGCAGTTGCCACCTGCGTGATCCTGGTGTGTGGGGCGCTGCTCGTTGTGGCATCGGCCGAGCTTGCGCGGCTGGGTGTTCTGATCGTCGTTGGAGGATTGCTTTGGCTGATATCGAACGGGAAACGCTGGTTCCAGCGGGTGTGACCGACACTACGGGTCTATCGGTTGCGCCATCCGGTCCGGTCCTGGGTGCGGAGATCTCCGGCTTGCGCATCGACGGATCGATCGATGCCCAAGTGGCGGCGACTCTTCGTAATCTGCTGCTGCACTACAAAGTCCTGTTCTTTCGGGATCTCGATCTTACCCATGAACAGCATTTGACGCTGGCCAGGGTGTGGGGTGACCTCGAAGGTCATCCGGTCATCAAGCATGTGCCGGGATATCCCGAGATCCTCGACATTCGCGGTTCGGAGGGACGCGTCGAGGACAACGCCGGCAACCAGCGCTTCCAGACGCTCGACAAGTGGCATGCGGACGTAACCTTCCGCGCCGCACCTTCGATGGGGGCGGTGTTGCGCGCCCGTGAAATCCCGGAGATTGGTGGGGATACGTTGTGGGCCGATGCCGCCGCTGTCTACGCTGGGCTTCCCGACGACGTGAAATCACGGATCGCAGGGCTGACCGCGACGCATGACCTGCTGTTCGATTTCGGAGACCGGATCGCGCCCGAGCGACGGGCGGCGTTCGCTCAAGAGTTTCCGCCACAGCACCATCCAATCGTCCGCGTGCACCCCGAAACGGGTGAGAAGGTCTTGTTCGTCAACGCGAGCTTCACCAGTCAGATCGACGGGATGGATGAGGGTGAGAGTACAGAATTGCTCGGGTATCTGCTCGATCGGTTCAAGGTGCCCGAATATCAGGTTCGCTTCAGATGGTCGCCGAACGCGGTCGTCATCTGGGACAATCGAGCGACCCAGCATTATCCTGTCGCAGACTATTGGCCTGCGCGGCGCAGGATGGAACGCGTAACGATACGGGGTGACATTCCGGTCTAAACGCTTCTTCGCTTCCCGCATCGATGTGCTGCAAAGCAGGGCGAGCGCCGCACAGGCTCACGATGACGCAACCGAGATTAACCGCATGATGATGGGGCGGGGTGGTCATCGCAGGTCCGGATAGCCGAAGCGGATTGCGGTGCGTTCCAGCGCGCGGATCGGAGCCAACGTGTCAGCGTTTGCCGTGACGATACCCGCTAGCCCGAGCATGGCGCGATCGTCCGTGAGACGAGGATCCGTCATGACCTGCTGCAAGGCGTGCTGCAGCGCCACGATCGTCTCGATGCTTGTTTCCGCCGACGTCACGAACGGCAGCGTCGGCGAGGCGGGGCTGCGCGCGACAATTCTGAGCGGGGCGGTTAGATCGGGCTCGTGACGCACCAGCGTGGCGTAGGTGACAGCGTCGATCGCGGCGATATCTACGTCCCCGGCAGCGGTCGCCGCGACACTGGCGCGGTGCGATCCGGTCTGCACCACGCTGGCGAAGAAGACATTCGTCTCGGCGATCGGCGCTAACGTCGCGCGGAACAGGTTCATGCCTGTGTTCGACTGCGGATCGTTGATCGCAGCGCGGGTGTCGCGGTAGTCGACCAGCGACCTCCGTCCATCGTTCGCGCGCGCTACCAGTACGCTGGCATGTGTCGCGTCGCTACTCGTGAACCCCGGCATATTGTAGATCGGTAAGGCGATCACTTGGAGGGCAAGGCTATCGTCGGCAATCAGCGGATAGCCGCACGCCTGCCCGAACACCAGATTAGGGTCCCGCCAGAGATCATGGACGTGGCGCCCCCGGTCGAGGACATCGGGCACGCCTTCGATCCCCCGTATGCGCAGGATGCGGACGATTGCGGACCAGATCCGGTCGTTGGCGGGCTGCTGCGTTGGATGATCGTACATTCCGAGCGATGCGACCAGGCGGGTCATACGGTATGTTGCCGGGCACCGGGATGGAGCATGTCGTCAAGCGAGCGAAACGCGAAACGCCGGACGATCTCACCATAGCCGCGATAGACCGGCGCGCCTTGCGCCACGAACCGGTCACGGTGGCTGCTGTGATAGGACGGGAGGTGATACCAGGGGAGCCCCGGACGTTCGTGATGCGCGGCGTGGAGATTGTTATTGAGGTACAGCAGCGCGAACAGGCCGCCGCGCTCGACGATAGCGGCGCGTCCGGGACTCGTGAGGTCGGCGCGATGCTCGGCATACGAGCGTAGCATCGTCAGCGCGGTGCCCGGATAGACGAATGCCAGCACATACTTGGCGAGCGTCAGTCCGACATGATCCAGCCACCACAGGATCACAGCTACGCCGAGAAGATGCGGCACCCAGTCTCGCGCGACGGAACCGGGGTTGCGAACGGCGCGGCGCGTCTCGCTGAATATGAATCGTCCGATCGACAATGCCGGGCCGAAGATCATCTGGCCAACCAAGGTCGATTGTAGCGAGGCGATCAGGGCGTCGTGTCGGGATAGGTGGTAGCGCGATTCAGGATCGTGTCGCGGATCGGTGATCACCTCGGCACCATGATGCGCAATATGGCTTCGGCGATACAGCCGATACGGCAGCCAGAGCGACAAGGGGGCAAATCCGATCGCGCTGTCGATCCGGCCAATCCCGGTCGGATGGCCGTGGATCGTCTCGTGCTGCAGCGATCCCTGCCAGGCGACCAGCCATCCGCCAAGGACGATCAGTACGGGCAGCGGAACTTGCGCATGAACCGCGGTAAGCGTGATCCAGCCGGCGTAGATCAGCACCGCGACCGTGAGCGTGGGCCACTCGATGACGGGCATCCTCGCGAAGAGATTACGCATATCCCACTCCTTGGCTAATGCTAACATCCCCCACTCCAATGGGAATTGAAAGCAAGCAAAGGTGCGCGGCTGGGATAGGTTTGCTTCGTCACCGAGATACGCGAGCGCGCCGACCCCAAACACGAAGTATGGTGATTTCCGACGAAGCGCTCACATTGCCCGACGTTCGGCCGGTCTCACTTACCGGCCGGCGTCCAGCTAGGCGTCTCCGATTGCCTGGATAATGCGATACGCGGCAACAACGTCACGCTCGACGACAGCGGAGGTGAAGCGTTCAATGATGGCGCGAAGGCGATTGGTCGGCGCCGTCGCCGCGTTCAGGAGCGGGCCATCGATGAGGCGACTGCCCCATTCCACGCCCAGGCGCTGCGCTTCGTCATCGGCGCCGACGACGATCGACGGGAAGGGCAGGCCGATTTTTGGCGCCGCGAAATGACGCTGGTGCAAGCTCGTGCCTTCGGGGGCGACCAACAGGGCGCCGGCAACGTTCGCGGTATAGGCTTTCGGCGACAGTCGCGCCCACCATGCGGCGGCCGCGCAGGCACTGCCCTGTGCCAGGAGCATGACGGCACGATCGGACGCCGATACGGCGGCATCGATCCGCGCCGCCAGCGCCGTTCGCTCGGCCGCGGTACGGCTGCGAACCGCGATATGCTGCGCATCGCCAAACCGCGGAAACTCCCGGAACCGCTCGAGTATGGAGACTGCCTTGTCGGGGACGAGCGCGATGAGCGTCAGCCGATGGCTATCCAGGACAGCAACAGACACAATCCGGTCTCCCTTTCCGTGAAAGCGCAAGCTGCCTTGTTACGGCCAGCGGCGCAACGCAGCAGCACAGATACGCGCCAGACCGTTCTATCCCGGGTTTCGGCCGAGATCAGGGCAATTAGATTTCATGCGATATGTCACCACGTCCTGCAAAGCGGTGCTTTCCCCATTCCGACTCAGCGAGGTCCATCCACCGGAAAAGGCCTTTCCGGGTGCATGAAGAACGACAGGCCTGCGCCGACCAGCAGTAGCGCCAGCGAGGCGCAGAACGGGATCGACCAGCTTCCCGTCAGGTCCACCGCCGCGCCGAACACCAGCGGAGAGAGGATGCCCGCGATCCCGAAGCCGAAGTTCATCATGCCGCTGGCAGTGCCGGCATATTGCGGCGCGATGTCCATGGGGACGGCCCAGATCGGCGCCACCACAAGTTCGGAGAAGAAGAACGCGAGCGACAGGCACAGGGCGACCGTCGTCAGGTCGTGGGTGAGGACCACGGGCACGAGAAACACGAACGCGCCGATCATCCCGACGATGATCAGATTGCGCCGCGCCGCCTGCAGGCTGCCGGTCTTGCGGTAGATATAATCACTGGCTGCCCCACCGACCCAGTCGCCGATCACGCCACCCAACAGCACGCCGCCCGAGAACAGCGCCGAGTGCTTCAGGTCGAGCCCGAAATTCTTGAAGAAGAACGAGGGGAGCCACGTCAGGAACACCCACAATGTCCAGCCGTAGCAGAAATCCACGGCGGTTACGGGCGCGATCCGCCGCGCGAGCCGCCACCACGGGACGGGCGGCGTGGTGGCGGTTTGTTGCGCGGCCGGGGCCAGTTCGGCACGTTCCTCGTCGGACATGCCGGGGTGCCGTTCCGGGTTCTCCCGCGCGACGACCAGCCAAAGGATCACCCAGACCGCGCTCGCTAGGCCGAGCACGACGAACGCGCCCCGCCAGGATACGAGCGCCATCAACCCCACCAGCAGCGGCGGGGTCAGCGCATTGCCGAGCCGCGCGGCAGCGTGCGTGATCCCTTGCGCGAAGGCCCAGCGCGCCGGTGGCAGCCAGGTCGCCATGGCGCGCGTCGCGGCGGGGAAGGCGAACCCTTCGCCGATGCCGAGCGCGAGACGCAGTGCGAACAGCGACGCCATCCCGCCGACCAGCCCGGTCAACACCGTCGTCACGCAGACGATCGCGCCGCAGATCAGCAGCATGCGTCGCGGCCCAAAGCGGTCGATGACCCGACCGCCGAACAGCTGGATCAGGGCATAGGGATAGGAAAAGGCGGAGATTGCCAGGCCAAACTGGGTGTTGCTCATGCCCAGTTCGGCGGTCATGCGAGGGCCCACGGTCGCCAGGTTTACCCGGTCGATGTAGAGGACCAGATACATCAGGCAGAGCACCGCGAGGATGCGGTTCGGGATGCTCATCCACCGTGGGACGTGACGAGCGACCGCCTCGGACCGGCTGAGGCCACCGGCGGTCATGCAGGTCGGCCCGTCCCCTTGATCTGCGTCCTGTGCATTACGCGCCGTGCGGCAGGATCGAACGCATCACGCCGGTGCATCGTGCAGCGATTGTCCCACAGCACCAGGTCACCCTTGCGCCAGTGATGGCTCCAGCCAAACCGGTCGCCGTCGACATGCTCCCAAAGCTCGTCGAGCAACGCCTCGGATTCGGCCAGATCCAGACCATCGATATAGGCATTCCGTCGGCGGCCGAGATACAGCGCGGGGCGCCCGGTTTCGGGATGCGTGTAGACCAACGGGTGCAGACTGCCCGGCGCCTCGCGCGGATCGTCGCTCGGCGTGACGCCCTGGCGCAGGAAACCACCGCTATTGTAGGTGCCGTCGTGCTTTACGCGGCGTCCGGCGATGCGCGTTTTCAAATCATCGGGCAGCGCCGCGTACACGGCGTACATATCGATAAAGCTCGTATTGCCGCCCGTCGGTGGCACCTCCAGCGCATAGAGCGCGCTCGCCTGGGGCGGGACTTCGACATAGGACATGTCGGTGTGCCAGACCGCCTCGCCATTGCCGAGGCTGCCGATCGGGACGCCGCCCTCGACCACGTTCGAGACGACATAGAGTTCGGGCAGCCCCTCGACGAAGCGGCGCCCGGTCTCCTGGATGGGCGCAAGATCGAGGTCGCCGAACCGGCGGCTGAAGGCGATCAGGTCCGCGTCCGACAGCGATTGGTCGCAGACGAGCAGGACAAGATTGTCGAGCCATGCCTGATGCAGGTCGGCGAACTGCCGATCGTCGAGCGTCCGAAGATCGATACCCCGAACCTCCGCGCCGACGCCCCTTCTCGTTTCGACCATTTCGAGGCCAACTCGACTCGCCAGAAGATCGCCCATCATCCGTACTCCATAATCGCACGTTCGCAGTCGACGAGGGCCGACTGCCGCATGACCGTTTTAACGAGTGACCGCTGACGCGGACCGCAAAGCATTTGTTTGGGCCGGTCAACCGGGGCATATTTCTGTGCGGCAATCGCCTAAATCCGCCCCGCGTGGATCGTCAAAGGCAGTAGAGGCATCCCCCATGGGCCATGATCCCGGCCAACCTCACGCCGATTACCCGTCGTCGCGGATAGCGGTCGATACAAAGGAACCATGAATGGTGCGCATCACGCTTGAACTTGCCAGCAAGATTATCACGGCGACGCTGCAGAGGAGGGAGGAGCTCGGTTTCAAGCCACTCTGCGTGGCAGTGCTCGATGCCGGTGGGCACCTCGTCGCGCTGCAGCGTGAAGACGGGGCCTCGACGCTGCGGCCCCAGATCGCGATGGCCAAGGCGGGCGGGGCGCTAGCCTTGGGCATATCGAGCCGCAAGATTGCCGAGATGGCGTCGGAGCGCCCGACGTTCGTCGCCTCGCTCGGGCCAATCTCTCCGCACGGCGTAGTGCCTGCGGCGGGCGGAGTGCTCGTCGTCGACGCAGACGGCCAGTTGGTTGGCGCAGTGGGTGTGACCGGCGACACCTCGGACAATGACGAGGCGTGTGCGCTCGCAGGTATTGCTGCCGCCGGGCTTTCGGTCCTAGGTTGAACGCGGCAAATTGCTCGCGCCGACCGCTAGCGTTTCGATCAACTCAAGATGTGCAAACCATCGCAGTTTGCGATGGCGCGAGGTGGCTATGGCATCGCTGCCATCTTTTGAGGAATTCTAGACTTGGATGATGATCGATCGGACGGCGTCGGTGATGGCGTCCGCCTCGGTTCTCTTCATCCAGTCCGGCGTTACATCCGACCACGCAACGACGCCTGTTTCGTCGACCACAAGGGTCGTTGGGAAAGGTAGTTCCCACGTGCCGGTGCCGGTCACCTCACGCAAGTGTGTTGACGCGGCCTGCCGGATTGCCGGATTGGCTTCGAAGGTGGTGCCGAGTTGGCTTGCGAGGTGGTTGTCGCGGTCGGTTGCTATGGTGAAGTCGAGCGCGTGGCGCTGCTGCATCTTTGAGAGTTTCGAAGAAATCTGCGGGCTGATCGCGACGAGCGGGACACCCAGTTCGCGCAAGGTCGGCCAGAGCACGCGCTGATAGAGCGGTAGTGGGATGTTGCACGCGGGGCAGCCGGCGAACCTGAAGAAGATCAGCACGGCAGGACCAGTGGCGATCAGGCTATCCAGTCGTATCGTCGTACCATTCACAGCTTCCAGCGCGAAAGTTTGGCATCGGATCGCCGACCTTGATCGTGCGCGACCCATCGAAGCCGGTGAGCCAGCGGACGACATCGAGATATTCGGCGGCGCGGTCATAGCGGGTGGCGTGGTCGTAATGCTCGGCGCGGCCGAAATTATGCGCCTCGGCGTCGCTGACCGATGTCACCGCGTTCCATGCTACGCGACCGCCGCTGAGATGATCAATCGACGCAAAAATCCGGGCGACGTGATAGGGCTCGGTATAGTTGGTCGAGATTGTAGGTGTCGCACCTGATGCTCGTCAGCCACACCGGCGAGATTGTCGAGCCGGCCAAGGGCGTGCCCCTGCGCCTCAACCGCGCGGCGTTGCGATCGATTCGGCGCTGCACAAGGCCCGGCCCGACGTGACCGCAGCGGCGCATTCGCATTCCTTGTACGGCAAGGCATGGTCTCGCTCGGCCGGCTGCTCGATCCGCTGACGCAGGATTCTGCGCTTTCTACGACGACCACGCGCTGTTCGAGGAGTATAGCGGCGTCGCGCTCGATGCAAGCAAGGGTAAGAAGATCGCGCCCCCAGAGCGGCGCGTGGCGACCACCCGCGTCCCCACTGCCTCGCCGATTGCCCCGAACCCGATCAGCCCGAGCGTGGTGCCGGCGACGGTCGCGAGCGGCTTGGCGACCCAGTCTTAGACGCCTTTCCGTATTTGCCGAGGGCTTTGGACGGATCGATCCCAGGCACGAACAGTCGGTACGGCCCCGCTTTGATTACGGTAATATCGCTTTAGCTTACGAGCTGTCAGACCGAGTATAAGCGCCATTGCCGTTGATACTGCAGTCCAAGCGATCAGCAACACGGCAACCATACGCGAATTCCTACTACGTCAGCGCTTGCCGCGCCTGCTAGGCGATTACTAAAATATATCAGAAGCTTACAATCGCTTTTGAACCCGGAATGAATTTGGATCAAGCCAACCCGGCTTCTAGCGATCGAGCGGATTTCGCCCGCCCAATACCGCGAGGTACTGCTTAAAATCGTTGCCCTGCCTTAGCCTAGTCCGCAAAGACGGAGGACAGCGCGTAAAGTTTGCATTAACTATCATTCCCCGACGGATGCCGCTTACACGCGGTCAAAATTCAAGCGCTTCATCCCAGGGCATGACGCGGTGTACGGCCGAAACCTATTCGTTCGGCACTTCGAATTCTACGATTGGACTAAACTGGCGTAGGACCACGACGCCAGGCCGGCGGCGGACTAGCTGCTTAATCCGCGCATGCCGGATTTCTTTACCGTCGAATGTTGGACCGCGCAACTGAACGACGACGTCGTCGCCAACGCCCGGCGATCGTTTCCGATCAACCAATACGCGACGCCCCGAATCGCAACGCGGTTCCATCGAGTGCCCTGAAACGAGTACGACGTAGAGGTCGGGCCTACCGATGACGCCGATCGGGTTTCCTGGCGAGGGTCAGGTGGCTGATTAACTATGCACCACGGTCCGCAACTTGAATTACAAGATCGGCGGAGAGCGCGGCGCGTGTGACGCAGACATCGTTGCCGCGGCTCGCGGTCTAGAAGACCGTGCAGAGGGACTCTTGGCGCACGCGCAAAAGCTGCGAGCCGGGGTATCGCCTGCAGTGTCCAACGCGATAACCGCCGCACCTTTAGGGCGGGCGAGCATCGTTCTCGCTCATATCGATCACGTCGAGCGCTTCGCCTATGAGCGCCCGGGCGTGGGTTTGGACGCGTCCCTCACGCGCATTCTTCGCGTGGCGGCCAAAGTCGGCGTTCCCGTACGTGTAGAGATCAAGCCTGGCCGGATCATCGTTGCGACTGGGGCAGGGGGCATGCCTGCCGGTGCGAACAGCGTGGACGAGATGTTCGCGTGAAGCGTCGTTGGCTACCCAAGAACGTCGGTACGTTCCGCGACCGGCATGGGAAGGCCCACTACCGGTATCGCCGCACAGGCTTCGTCACCTATTATTTCAAACGAACCGGGGACCGAGGCGTTTCTGCCTGAGTTTCGCGCGTGCAACGACGGCGTCAGCGCCCCGGAGATCGAAGCCGGCGCCAACCATGCCGCCGTCGGCACGTTCGACGACCTGCGGTCCCGCTACTACCGCTACCCGGACTTCCTCGATCCGGGCGAGCGTACGCGGGTCGTCTATCGCTGCACTGCGGAGCGCTGGCGTGCACGCAGCCGCAAGGGGCGGCGATACGGCGAGATCATGGTGCGCGAGTTGTCGCCCCGTCATGTCGAGGCAATGCTTGCGGAACTGTTCCCGCATCGGGACGTCGGCGAACATGCTGCGCAAACGGCTCTCGGCGCGATGAAGTTCGCTATGCGCATCGGCATGGCCGGAACGAACGCGGTCATTGTCACACGACCCTTCGAGGTCAGCGGGGGCGGGCTCCATAGCTGGACCGAGGAAGAGATTGCTGCCTACGAACAGCACCACGCGATCGGTACGGTCGCGCGCCTCGCGTTCGATCTGATGATCTGGACCGGGCAGCGCGGCGGCGATGCCCGCAAGATGGGTCCGGCCAGCGTCCAAGACACCCGGCTCGAACTCACCCGAGAGAAGACAAAGGTCTTCGTCTCACTGCCCATTATGCCCGGCCTTGCCGAATCCATTCCCGCCGCGCCCGCGGTTGGCGCGATCTCGTGATCACCGAGCTCGGCAAGCAGTTCTCGGTAAAGGGTTTCGGTAACAAGTTCCGGCAGTGGTGCGACGAGGCCGGATTGCGCGGCACACGGCCTGCGCAAGGCCGCCGCGCGTCGCTTCGCGAAGGCGGGCTGCTCGAACCAAGAGATCAAGGCGTGGACCGGTCACACGACCGATAGCGAGGTCGCGCGGTACACAGCGGCAGCCGACCAGCGCACACTTTCCGACACGGCCGCAACAAAGCTTTTGGCTAACCTCGCCGAAAGGTTAGCCAAAGATGCCGCTAAGGCATTGGAATTAGGGGAAAATAAATGAATTTTGGTGCACCCGACTGGATTCGAACCAGTGGCCTCTGCCTTCGGAGGGCAGCGCTCTATCCAGCTGAGCTACGGGTGCCGGATGGCTCGCCTAGCAAAGCAAAACGGTACGCGCCAGACGTTTTCGCCTTCATGGCTCGTTCGTTGCCGGATCGGTGTCCGCCTGCAGCGCCGGACCAGCAACCGATTTCCCCTTGGGCGATGGAGTCTTCGGTTTGTACGCGCACAGGTCGCTGACGATGCAGCGCCAGCACTCGGGCGTTCGCGCCTTGCAGACATAGCGGCCGTGCAGGATCAGCCAGTGATGCGCGTGCAGGCGGAAGGGTTGCGGCGTCGCCTTGTCGAGCTTCAGTTCGACCGCGAGCGGGGTCTTGCCGCAGGCGAGACCGGTGCGGTTGCCGACGCGGAAGATGTGCGTATCGACCGCGAACGTCTCCGCGCCGAACGCAACGTTCAGCACGACGTTGGCGGTCTTGCGCCCCACGCCGGGCAAGCGCTCCAGCGCCGCGCGGTCGTTGGGCACGTCGCCGCCATAGTCGTCGATCAGCATCTGCGAGAGCGCGATGACGTTCTTCGCCTTGGTGTTGTAGAGCCCGATCGTCTTGATGTGGCGCTTCAGTTCGTCGAGCCCCAGCGCGACCATCTTTTCGGGCGTATCGACCTCATGGAACAGCGCGCGCGTTGCCTTGTTGACGCCGACGTCGGTGGCCTGTGCCGACAAGGCGACCGCCACGACCAGCGTGTACGGGTTGACGAATTCCAGTTCGGTCTCGGGGTGCGGGTCGGCCTCGGCCAGACGCGCGTAGAATTCGATGACGTCGGCCTTCTTCACAGCCCGAGCACGTCGCCCATCCGGTAGCGGCCGGCAGGCTGTCCTGCGAGCCAGATCGCCGCACGCACCGCACCGCGCGCGAAGATCGAGCGATCGTCGCCGCGATGGTTCAGCTCGATCCGCTCGCCTTCGCCCGCGAAGATCACGCTGTGGTCGCCGATCACCGACCCGCCGCGCAACGATGCGAAGCCGATCGTGCCTTCGGTGCGGGCGCCGACGAGACCGGCGCGGCTATCGACGCGTAGTTCGGCGAGCGACGATCCGCGGCCCTTCGCGGCGGCATCGCCGAGCAACAATGCAGTGCCCGATGGAGCGTCGACCTTGTGCTTGTGATGCATCTCGACGATCTCGACGTCCCAGTCGGCGCCCAACCGCGCAGCGGCTTCCCGCACGAGAATGCCGAGGAGAGTGACGCCAAGCGACGTGTTGCCGGTCTGGAGGACAGCGATGTCCTTCGCGACGTCGTCGATCATCGACTGGTGCTGCGGGGACAGGCCGGTCGTGCCAATCACGATAGCGGTACCAGCGGCACGCGCGGCGGCGAGATGTGCCTCGATTGCGGAGGGCGTCGAGAAATCGACCAATACGTCGGCGGTCCGGGCGATCGGGTTGGGGTCCTCGCGCGCATCGACGCCGCCGGCGAGCGATGCGCCGGCCGCCTCGATCGCCTCGATGATCGCGCGGCCCATGCGTCCTGCGCTACCATAGATGCCGATCGAGGTCGTCGAGATGGCGGATGGGGCGGGTTGGGGCGCGAGCGTTTGCATGCTGCGCGCTTTGCACCAAGCCGGCCTTTGGGGACAGGGGCGAACGGTAATCCAACTTAATTCTTCGCGACTTTGGCGCAGGCTACCGCCCGCTCACGCCTTCTCGACGAACGTCCGAACCAGATCGAGATCCGCAGGCTTGTCGACGTCGACCGCGGCCAGACCGAACGGAGTCGCGACCGCGGCTGCGTCCAGGCCGGCGAGGCGACCGAGATGCGCGATCGCTTCGACCAATGTCAGCCGACCCGACAGATACCGCAACAGCGTGCCGATCCCGAGGCGGCGAACGATCCGCCACGGACGCTTGCGGTCCGCCTCGACCTGTGCCCAGAGATCGAGCGCGGCGACCGAGCGCGGGGTGGCGAAGTAGAACAGGTTGCAGCCCGACCACGCGCCGTCGGCGAAACGCAGATAGGTCCGCCGCGTGCCGGGTGCGGCGGCTTCGACCACGTCCTGGCGCGCGAGCAGGGCGCCGACATCGGCCCGTGCGGGGACGTCGGCGAGAAAGCGCGTCACCCATTCGGGCTGCAGCAGCGCGTGATCGGCGGTCGTTACCAGCAAGGGCGCGCCGAGCGCTTCGATCCCGTCTCGAACGCTGCGACTTGGACCTGATGCTGCGTCGAGCACAACGAGGCCGAGCGCGGTCGCCGCGGCTCGCACTGCGTCGTCGGACACCGATACGGCGATCGTGCGCGCGCCTGCCTCCCGCAACGCCCGCGCGACGCGGGCCAGCAACGTCTCGCCGTCGAGCACGATCAGCGCCTTGTGCGACACGCCCGCATAGGCCGCGACCGGATCGGCACCGCCACGCGAGCCGGCGAGGATCAGAGCGTTGAAACCCTGCACATCCGCACTCATACGGTCTTCGCCCCGGTTTGCGTCCGCGCGCGCCAGACGCGCCAGAATACGCCCGGCGCAGCGAGGATCGGATGCTTTTCGCGCCACGGGGTCAACGGCACCGCGACCCCGGTGTGCCGCTCGACCTTCCACACGCCGTAGCGCGCGGCCCCTTCGAAGGTGAACGCGGCCCGGACCAGTCGCGCCACGTTAAGCGGCTTGCCGGCCCGACGACGACGGCCCCACGCCCGCAGCACGGCGCGGCGTTGCGCCGCCGACAGATCGGGCTTCAGCATGCCCGCCTCGTCACGATAGGCGATCCCGTCCGCAGTCCAGGCAAGCGGCAGGAGTTCGGCATAGCGGCCCGGATCGAAGCCCAGGATCTGGCCCTCGCGGCCCTTGCGCTCGACACGGAGTTCGGCGGCATAGGTCTGGCGGAAAAGCGCCCGCCAATAATCGTCGGCGGTACCCATCTCCGGGCCAAGCGCGGCGGCAAAGCGCGCGGCGGACTTTGCAGCATCGCCGATCGCCGTGACCACGCGCGTCGCCGTCGCCGGATCACGCACCCAGACGAGCGCGGAGGGCTGGACGAAACGCGTCCAGATCGTCGTGTCGAGCGTCTGCGCTGCGGCCGCCTTGGCGAAGGTCGCCAGTCGCATCGTCGCGATCTTCGCGCGCAACGTCTCCCCGTGCAGGTCGAACTCGCGGTAGCTGACCGTCGGCCACAGGCCACGCTCGGGCGGCCCGGCGGTGAGCACGTAGAAATCGAGCACCCCTTCGGTCGCCCCGGTGCGCAGGTTCGAGCCATAGAACAGCACGGCCAGCGTCTCGCCGGCACCCTCCGCGAGCAGTCCTGCGACGTCGCGGGCTGCTGGGACGGTCGGAACGTGCAGCTGGCGGCGGACGACGTCGCCGAGTGTGATCACGGGACCACGAACCGCAGCGCGCGCGCTTCGCGGATGGTCAGGTCGCCGCCCGGATAGACTTCGCCGTCGAGGATGAAGCCGGAGTCCATCGACAGGTCGAAGCTCGGCGAATCGATCCGGTGATACCCCGCGCGATCGAGCCACGCGGCAGGCGAGCCGGCGACGATCAACGGCGTCGCGGCGCGGCCAGCCAGCGGGGCGGCGCGTCGACCAGCAGGGTCTTCAATCCGGCGCGGGGCACGCCGAAGGGTCGAATGCCGATCGGCATCCGCTTCAGAGTCGAGGCGAGCAGGATATAGCGTGCACGATCGGTATCGGTGTTCGCCCCCGCCGCGTGAACGCCTTCGTCGCCACGCGAGTCGAACCGGATACGCATCCGGTTTCCTGCTCGCCATGAGCTGTTCGCGCCGCCGAACAAGGTCTGGAGGATCGCCCAGCACAGCGCGAGGCCGACCGCCACGCCGTTGAAAGCGCCTGCGCGGTGGGTGCGCTGCGCCAAGGCCGTCGCATCGACGAACGCGCCCGCTCCCAACAGGAAGCCGTGCAGGCGCGTACCGCTATCCTTCCGGACGACTTCGATCGGGTGACGGATCTTCACGTTGCCGCCCCGCGCCGCGGTAAGCGCCTGATCGAGCGTCCAGTCGTCGGGGATGCCGAGATCGAGTGCGAGCGCATTGGTCTTGCCCGAAGGCACGATCGCGACGCGGGGCGCGGCGCCGGTCCAGACGCGCGCGGCCGCGGTCATCACGTCGCGAATCGTACCGTCACCGCCGTCGATCACCAGCAGCTCGATGCCGTGACGCGCAAAGTCCGTCAGCACTTCGGCCAGCTCGGCCTGCGTACGCGGGGTCACGGCCAGCACGGTGCCCGACAGGAACGGCTTGGTCGCCTCGACGCTGCTGCGGTTCCGATGGCTTTTCGGGTTGCAGATGATGCCGGTACGGATCTTCGCCGCGGCATCACGCGCACTTACCCCGGTCTTTTCGGGGCCAGCCGAATCGATCATGCCCTCGGGCAGCCATGCCGGAGGAGCCGGCGGCGAAAGGGGGTGCCCGCCAAAGGCGTGAAAATTCGAAACAACATCGGCCACGATATAAGATACCCGTCGCGGCGCATAACCGCTACAAATTTGTGTCAGGAAGATTTCCGTTCCGCTGCGACCGGCGGTCCGGCTCAACGTCGATACCGCATCTTCATACGCACGGTCGTTCCCGATGGTGCCAATGCCGTCCGAGCGGCATCGAACGACGGGAGCCCGATCGAGGTCGGCGCATCGTTGGAAAAGCCAAAGCCTTCCTTCGGAGCGAACAATGTCCGATTGAAATCATGATCGCTGTTTTCATCGTGATACTGCGCGATCGCGTAATGCCCGGGCTTCAGCCAAAAGCATGCGCGGGGGTTGTCGGCCGGCACACGGGCTCGCGCCAGCTTTCCACCCTTCGCCAGAAACCGTCTTTTGTCATCGGGATAGACCGTGAAGGCGACCTCACCGACGGCGTTGTGCATCGTCGTCGCCTCGACGGTCAGCTTGGCGTTGCCGTTACCGGGCATGCCTTCGCACGCCTCGGCCGCATGTGCCTGCATCGGGATGAGCAGCATTGCCGCGCCCAGGATCGAGGAAACTACAGTCTTCATGATCGGACGTTAGCGCGAAGAAGATGGCCGGAGAGCGGCGCGCAGATGACATTTGCGACGCGAACGAGGCGTCCGTCGCACGCGCACCGCGCTCTGCCGATCGACCGCTACGTCCGTACAAGGAACCGCCAATTGCACGCCGAGGGCGCGCACGACTTCGCGAGATGCAGCGCGGAACCCCGCCGCCGGTTACGCCAGCCAGCTCGTCAACGTCTCTCCGCGAGCCTTCCGCGCCATCGCCTGCACCAGCCGCACCATGTGGACGACGAGCGAAATCGCGGTCCAGGCCGCAACGCCGATGATTCCCCAATCCGGGCGCGTGACCAGCAATCCGGCGAACAGGATCACCATGTTCGGATTGCGCCGCGCGGTGATGAGGCGGAACCAGCTGTCGAACCTCTCCCACACATGGATATGCATCCCGAACCGAACGATGAACGCCCCCTCGATCAGGCGTTGCGCGACATAGCCGAACAGCATCGTTCCGATCACCGCCCAGAACATGCCGTCTTCCAGCGGTCGCCCGTACGGCGCACATCCCGCCGCCCACGCCCACCACCAGAACGGTGGATGGATCAGGTCGACGCCGTGATCCCATGCGTTGCCGAGCTTCGACGCCGTAATCGTGCACCGCGCGAGCTTCCCGTCGACGGTGTCCAGCACCATGAAGAACAGCCCGGTCGCGAGCCCGGTCCAGAACCAGCCATGCCAGAACGCGATCGTCGCGACGATGCACAGCACCGATCCCAGCGCGGTCACCTGGTTAGGCGTGATCCCGGCACGCGCGCAGATCCGCGTGATCGCCAGCGCCCATTCCGGCCACAGATATTTGGTCAGCAGGTCGGTGACGCCCTTATACGCACCGACATAGCTCGCGCGCTCGATCGCCGGGACGGCGGCGGGGGTGAGCAACTCGGCGAACGGCTTTTCCCGCTTGCGGAGCGCTTCGTTGAGAATGCCGTCCTCCGCTTCGGCCGCGATCACGGTCAGCCCGGCACCGGGTACCAGCGGTACGTCGTCGATCATCGCGTGGGAGACCGCGCTGCGCTCGGCGGCGTCTCGGACATGCGCCAGCACCGGAACCCCTGCGCGCGTGACGATCGTGCCGGGGCGGGTCTTCAGATGGGCGATCCAGACCGGATCGAACGCGAACGCCATGTTGGCCAGGATGACCGGCCCCACTGCGATAGCGGGCGATCCGCTCGTGTCCGGTGCCGGGGGCAGGCCCTGCGCCAAGCCGATCCGGCGGACGCGTTCGGCATTGGTCATGCCCCATAACAAGGTGGCATTGTTGCCCACCGGAACGATAGCTGGCGTGTCGTGCATCGGGTGCCGATAGCCGATCATGGGCGAATTGCGAACGCCGGCGTGCCCGGATCAGCGCCGCAGCGCTGCGATCACCTCTCGCGCCGCACGATCGGGGGCCAGCCCGGACACGTCGCCCAGCGCCTCTTGGGCGAACCGCTGCTGAAACGCGGTGTATTCGGGATGCACGGTCGATGCCTGCTCGATCGTGGGCATCAGGGCGGATAGCGTGTCGACGACCTCGCCCGCTTCCCACATCGCGTAGGAGCCGTCGTTCCTCCAGTCGGCGTCGCGCGCGTTCAGGAATACGCAGGGTCGCGGTCGCGTCAGATATTCGACGACCTGGCTCGACGTATCGCCGAGATACAGGTCGGCGGCGGCGGTATAGCTGCCGTCGACCATCGCGAAGCTGTCGAGGTCGCAGTGGATACCGTCACGCCCGGCCAGCCCGGCAACGAACGCGCGCAACGCCGGCGCACGCTCCACGAGTCGCTGGTGCGGCGCGAAGATCAGGTTGAAGCGGCCATCCGCCAGGATCCGCTCGACCGTCTCGGGACCCCAGCGCCACCAGGACGACCGGTGCGCCTGCCAGTGCGGGTTGTAGAAGATCACCGGCTTGGCATCCTCGAACAATCGGGCAGGCGGGGTGCGTTGGCGAAAGGCGGCTTTCACATACCCCGTCGTCACGATCCGCGCGGGATCGTCACCGCCTGCGATCAGCGCACCGCGATCGCGTTCGGCGGCAACCAGCGTCCGCCATCCCGCGCGCCGCCGCCAATGCCCGCGCGCCATCATCGATCCCGCCCCGTGGAAGGTGTCGATGAACCGCGTCCGCAACGGCAGCGTCGCCGGCAGCCACAGGCTCGTCTGTTCCGCGCAAACGACCACCGCGGTCCGCGCGAGATACGGCGCCAGGCGGAACAGCATCGGCAGCTTGGCGGGCAGGGGCGGATTGCGCCCGTCGGCATAGCCCACCAGGCTGCGAAAGCCGGGCGCCCGTCGTATGCGGACCGTCGTCATGCCCGCGTCGCGAACCCACGCGCTCAGCAACGTCTCGTGCATCGAGGTGCTCACCCACAGGTCGACCGGCAGGTCCGGCGCGATCGCGACCAGCGCCTCGACGATCGGATAGAGATGCGGGATCAGCAGCGTCTCGCCGAGAAACAGGAACGCGACCTTCTGCGTCATGATCGCGGAGGGCCTCCCGCCGGCACGTCATGGTCGTCCTGCCACAGCGCGATATCCTCCGGCCGGTCGATCTCCTGCCAGCGGGCATCCGCCGCGATCCGCACCGCTCGGACGCCCACGGTCTCCGCGACACGGCGGATAACGGCGTGGTGATAGGCGTGGATGCCTTCGTCCTCGCCGATCACCGCGCGCAACGCCTCGAGATACGCACTGCCCCCGGTCGAGACGATCAACCCGAGCGATCGATCGGTGGCCTCGTGCCCGACCAGATGTTTGCCGACCGCGATCACGTGGTCGCCGTGCGCCTCGACCAGCATGTCGTCGAGCCCCGGCGTCACCAGCGGCTCGATAACCAGCGTCACGCCCGATCCGGTCTGCACGCCCTGATCGGAGAGCGCCGCGCGCAGGATCGCGGCATCGAACAGCGTGTCGCCGTTCATCAACGCGAACGGCGATCCGAGATGCGTGCGCGCGGCCCATACGCTGCCGATGCTGTTGGCGGCGGACCAGAACGGGTTGAAGACGAGTTCCGTCGGCAACCCGCACTCGCGCGCCGCCAGATGCGCGGCGATCTGGTCGACCCGGTATCCGCCGACGATCACCGCCCCCTCGAACCCTGCGTCCGCGACGGCATCGAGCTGATGATCGAGGATTGCCCGGCCGCCGACCTGCACGAGGCATTTCGGCGTCGTCAGCGTCAACGGCAGCAGGCGCGACCCGTGGCCGGCGGCAAGGATGATGGCCTTCATGGGCGCGGACTTACGCACGAAGTGTGGCAGGAAAAAAGCTGTTACGTACCGCACGGCTATGCTGCACTGCAGCGGAACATCTTCGGGCGTTCCACCGTTGCGCTCCAATGCGCATGTTCAGATCGCTCCACATACCCCCCGAGTGGGTTTGGCTGGAGAGTGTCGCGGTCGTCTCGGCCGCCGTCCTCGTCGCGCTGGTCGCGCATTGGCTGACGATGCGGATCGCTGGCCATGCCCAGCGCCGCTCGACCGCCAAGACCGACGGCCTGGTCCTCGCCCGCGTTCGCCGCCCATTGCGTGCGGTGTTCGTCTCGGTTTCCGTCGCGTTCGTCTCGCGGATCCTGCCAATGGACAACGACATCGAGGATTTGTGGAAACAATTGCTCGGCTTCCTCGTCCCGGGGTTGCTCGGCTGGCTGGCGGTCGCGGCTCTCCGCGCGTTCCAGGACGTCATCGAGATCCGCGCCGACATCTCGGTCGAGGACAATCTCCGCGCCCGTCGTAAGCGCACGCGCGCCGCCATTCTCGGACGCATCGGCACGTTCTTCATCATCTTCATCAGCGTCTGCCTGATGCTGCTCAGCGTCCCCGGTATCCGCTCGATCGGCGTCACGCTGATGGCGTCGGCGGGTATCGCCGGCCTCGTCGTCGGTGCCGCCGCTCAGCCCGCGCTGAAGAACCTGATCGCCGGCGTACAGATGGCCTTCACCGAGCCGATCCGGATCGACGATGTGCTGATCGTCGACGGCGAATGGGGCCGCGTCGAACAGATCAACCTGACCTTCGTCGTCATCAAGATCTGGGACGAGCGCCGCCTCGTCGTGCCGGTGTCGAAGTTCCTCGAGCAGAGTTTCCAGAACTGGACGCGCGAGACAAGCCAACTGATGGGGTCGGTGTTCTGGTACGTGGACCCGGCGACAGACGTGCCGCGCCTTCGCGAGAAACTGGGCGAGATCGTCACCACGAACCCTCGCTGGGACAAAAGGTTCTTCAACCTCCAGGTGACCGACGTGAAGACCGACTGCATCGAACTGCGCGGGTTGATGACCGCAAAGGATGCCGCGATCGCATTCGACCTGCGCTGCGACGTGCGCGAGGCGCTGCTGAGGTATATCCGCGAGGATATGCCCGAAGCGATCCCGCGGAACCGCCTGCTGATGGCCGCGGACCCGGCAACGCGCCCCTAACTTCCCCCCTCCCTGAAAGGGAGGGGCCGGGGGTGGGTAGGCCGCTTGTCGGGCGGGGCGGCAATTCCAAACCAACCCACCCCCAACCCCTCCCTTCCAGGGAGGGGGCCAAGAAGTCAGGCCTCGACGTGCTCCGGCACAGCCTCAAGCGCAGTGATGAACAACTCGCACCACCACATAACGTCCTCTTTCCGAACGTTGTCGATCAGCTTCTCCCAGCGCGCCTTGCGCTCCGCCAGCGGCATCTTCAGCGCCCGCGCGATCGCGTCGGACATCTCCTCCGGGCTGTACGGATTGACCAGCACAGCATCCGGCAACTGCGCCGCCGCGCCCGCGAACTGCGACAGGATCAGCACGCCTGGATCCTCCGGATCCTGCGCCGCGACATATTCCTTCGCGACCAGGTTCATCCCGTCGCGCAACGGCGTCACCAACCCGACGCGAGCCGCGCGATAGATCCCTGCCAACACGTCGCGCGGGAACCCCTGGTTGACGTAGCGGATCGGCGTCCAGTCGATGTCCGAATACTCGCCGTTGATCCGCCCCGACATCGAATCGAGGTTCGCGCGGATCTCCTGGTAGGTGTCCACTTTCTCGCGCGAAGGCGGCGCGATCTGGAGCATGTAGACCAAACCGCGATGGTCCGGATGCGAGCCCAGGAACCGCTCATAACCCGCGAACCGCTCGGCCAGACCCTTCGAATAATCCAGCCGGTCCACGCCCACGATCAGGCTGCGGCCGGTCGCGGACATATACATCCGCTCCTTCGAATGCCGCGCCGCGTCGCTGTTCGCCGACTTCTCGAAGTCCGCCGTCTCGATCCCGATCGGCGTCGTGATCGCCTTGATCGTCCGATCGCCGACCGTCACCCAGCCATCCTCGCCAACCACGCCGTCGAGCTGACTGGTGACGTAATGCAGGAAGCTGTCGAGCCAGTCCTGCGTCTGGAAGCCGACCACGTCGTACGCGAACATCGATTCGACCAGCGCACGGTGGCTCGGCAGCGACAGCAGCATCGCCATCGGCGGCCACGGAATGTGCAGGAAGAAGCCGATCTTGTTCTCGACGCCCAGCTTGCGCAACTCACGACCGAGCGGGACGTGGTGGTAATCGTGCACCCACACCAGATCGTCGGGCTCGATCAGCGGCAGCACCGTCTCCGCGAACCGCTTGTTGACGCGCGCGTAACCGCTGGAGAAATCGCGCTCGAACTCGGTCAGGTCGATCCGGTAATGGAACAGCGGCCACAAGGTCCGGTTCGCATAGCCATTATAATATTCGTCGAAATCCTGCTCTTCGAGGTCGATCGTCGCGGTCGTGACGCCCTTGCCCTGCTGGAAATTGATGTGCCCGGTGAAGGTCTCGGTGGTCTCGCCCGACCAGCCGAACCACACCCCGCCCTTTTCGCGCAATGCGGCGAGCAGCGCGACGGCGAGGCCCCCCTGGTTGCCCGAAGGCGCATCGACCGACTGGACGCGGTTCGAGATGACGACGAGGCGGCTCATCGGACGGCACTCCACGGCTTGCTGAGCAGGACCGCGCAATTGATCAGCCCGACCAGCGAATAGGTCTGCGGGTAATTCCCCCACAGCTCGCCGGTGTTCGGATCGATATCCTCCGACAGCAGGCCCGCAGGGGTACGCCGCGCGACCATCTCGTCGAACAACTCACGCGCGTCCGCGGTCCGACCGGTCGCATGTAGCGCCTCGATCAGCCAGAAGGTGCAGACGTTGAACGCAGTATGCGGCAGGCCGAAATCATCCTCGGTCGCATAGCGCAGCATATGGCTGCCACGCCGCAGACCCTCCTCGACCGCCGTCAGCGTCGACTGGAAGCGCGGATCGTCGGGCGCGAAGAAGCGCAGGTCGAGCAGCTGGATCAGGCTCGCGTCGAGATCGTCGCCACCGAACGTCGCCGAGATGCGCTGCGTGTCCTCGCGCCAAGCCGACTGCTCGATCGTGGTGCGGATCGTGTCCGCGCGTGCGTTCCAGAACGTCCGGCGATCCTCGAGCCCGAGAACTCCGGCGGCATTGGCCAACCGATCGCACGCCGCCCAGCACATCGCCGCCGAATAGGTGTGGACATGCGCCTTGGTCCGCAGCTCCCAAAGCCCGGCATCGGGCTTGTCGTACGTCTCCCACGCGCGGTCGCCGACCAGTTCGAGGCTCTTGAAATCTTCGACGCTCGACATCCGGAACAGTCGGCGATCGAAGAACGCCTGTACGTCCGAAAGGATGATCTGGCCGTACGCGTCGTGCTGGATCTGCTCGTACGCCTGGTTGCCCGCGCGGACCGGACCCATCCCGCGATAGCCGGGCAGATCCGCCTCGATCCGCTCGATCAGCGTCGACTCGCCGCCGACGCCGTAGAGCGGCTGAACATGGCCCCCCTTCGACGCGTCGACGATATTGCGCAGATATTCGAGATACCCCTCCAGCACGTCGAGCGCACCCAAGCGGTTCAGCGCCTGCACCGTGTAATAGGCGTCGCGGATCCAGCAGTAGCGATAGTCCCAGTTGCGCTCCGATCCCTCATGCTCGGGGATCGAGGTGGTGAGCGCGGCGACGATCGCGCCGGTCTCCTCGTGCTGGCACAGCTTCAGCGTGATCGCCGCGCGGATGACGACGTCCTGCCACTCGACCGGCGTCGCCAGCCCGCGCACCCAGTGCCGCCACTCGTCCTTGGTCCGTGACAGCATCGCCTCTGCCGCCTCGTGCAACACGCCCGCGAAACTCTCGTCCGGCCCGAGGAACAGGTGCATCTGGCGTTCGAGCCGGAACCAGTTCTCGCCGACGATATGCCCAACCGGCGCATCGGTTGTCAGCCGCAGCGTCTGGTCGTCCATCAGGAAGCGAATGTGGTTCGACCCCTGCGTGTGCTCGGTCGGCTTGCCCCAGTTCGTCGCGACGCGCATCCGGATACGGATCCGCGGCGATCCGGCGACCGGCTTGACGATCCGCACGAAGCTGGTCGGGCGATAGGTCCGGCCTTCGCGGACGAAGCGCGGGCAGAAATCGATCACCTCGACAGCGTTGCCGGCCTCGTCCTCATGACGGGTCACCAGGATCGGCGTGTTGCGGATATAGCTCTGCGTCGTCTTTGCGCCGCCTTCCAGTTCGATCGCCCAGAACCCGGTCTTGGGCGCATCGCCCCCGAGTAGCGCGCAGAACGCGGGGTCGCCATCGACGCGGGGGACGCAGCCCCAGACGAACGTGCCGGTCTTGTCGATCAGCGCGGAGACCTGGCAATTGCCGATCGGCCAGAGGTTCATGTCGGCTTTTTGAGTAGGTGCGGTCATCGTGTTTCCAATATGGCAGCAATCCAGTCGCGAAGTGCAGCAACGTCGTTGAGGCGGTAGGTAGCGGCGGTAGGCCGTTCCTCGCCGATCAGTATGCCCGCCCCACCAAGGTCGCGCGCGACCTCGAACCCGTCCTCATCGGTGACGTCGTCGCCGAAGAAATACGGCACGCTGCCCGCCATCGTCGGCGCTGCGATCAGTGCGCGGAGTGCCGCGCCCTTGTCGCCGGGGGTGCGCAGTTCGACCATCATCTTGCCGCGCTGGAGTGTGAGCCCGTGGGTGAGGGCAAGGTCTTCGGCGAGGCGGACGGCGGCAGGTTCGAAGCCCGGCGCCATCCGGTAGTGCAGCCCCGCGCCGAGGCTCTTGGCTTCGTAGACGAGGCCGTTGGCATCGGCAAATGCACGCAATGCGTCGGCCGCGGCTTCGAGCGAGGCAGGGCGTTCGGCGGCGACATGCCCGTCGTCCGGCGTGCGCGTTTCGGCCCCGTGGCTGCCCGCGACCGCGAACAGGTGCGCGTGACGCCCGAGCATCGCATCGAGCTGCGCGATCGATCGCCCGCTGATGATCGCAACCCGACCGGGGAAGCGCTCGGCAAGCGTATCGAGGGTATCGAGCAGAATCCGGTCCACCACGACGGCATCCGGCGTCGCGGCAAGGTCGACGAGCGTCCCGTCGAAATCGAAGAAAAGGCTCACTGCGTCGGGCACGGCAAGGGGCGGCGCGAGGACATCAGTCGCGGGCTGGCGTTCGGCTAGCATCATCCCTGAACCCATAGCGCCGCCGCTACGTTCCGCTGCACTGCAAAATTGGAACGGGTGCGGTTCGATTATGGAAGTTGAGGTGCAGCCAGCACTCCCGTCATGTTCTCCTGCGAACGCAGGAGAACATGACCCAGCAGCGCACCGCTCATGGTTCAAGGCACCCGGCCTTCGCGCCGAACACGGGGACAAAGTTCCGCCGCTCCCCAGACCACCACCCCGGCGAAGGCCGGGGTGACTGGGGCGGAGCGACACCCGGCGCCGGCCCACCTTCGAGAAAGACGGGCCTCGTCTTCCCCGATCCCGTCTTCCGGCCCCAGCGATAGGATAGTAATCAACGACGCCGACGCATCGCTTGGCGCCCTGCACCCCCTCCAATCCACCCCACCTGCGACACCTCGCGACACAAAACCGCTGGACTAGCAAACGCCCGTTGGTCATGCCTGCCGCCCATGTCCCGCGTCAGCGCCCTCCTCATCGTTCCAGTGCTTTTGGCCGGCTGCACCGTCGGCCCGGACTACCACCCCAAGGCTGCGGCGGAGCTCGGCGTTCCCGACGCCTATTCGGTCACCCCGGAAACCAAGCCCGAAGACCTCACTCGCTGGTGGCAGAAGTTCGACGACCCCGTCCTCGGGCAGCTCGTCGAGCAGGCCGCCGCCGCCAACCTCGACATCGCACAGTCCGTCGCGCGCCTCCGCCAGGCCCGCGAAAGCCTCCTCCAGAACCGTGCGTCGCTTCTCCCCACGGCCAATGGCTCGGTCGGCTACCAGCGCAACGAGAACGTCCGCGGCGGCGGGCGGTCGTTCACGCTGCCCGACGGCACCGTCGTCGATACCGGCGGCGGCGGCGCCAACAGCTTCACGCTCGGCGCCAGCGCCAGCTACCAGGTCGGCGTCTTCGGCGAGATCCGTCGCACCATCGAAGCGAGCCGCGCAGAGTACGCCGCGTCGGGCTACGACTACGCCACCGTCCTGATCTCGGTCGAAAGCGAGGTCGCGCGCAACTATGTCCTCGCTCGCCTCTACCAACAGCAACTCGCCAACGCCCGCGCCTCGCTCGCGATCCAGGACGACAACCTCGAAATCGCCGGCTTCCGAGTCCAAGCTGGCCTAGTCTCCAGCGTCGACGCCGAACAAGCCCGCGCCCAGCGCGCGCAGACCGCCGCGACGATCCCCAGCCTAGACCAGCAATATGCCGCCGCGGTCGCGCGGATCGGCGTGCTGACCGGCCAGGCCCCCGGCACGCTCCGCGCGATGATGGCACCGGCAAAGGCGATCCCGACCGGCCCCGCCGCGGTCGGCGTCGGCATCCCCGGCGACACGCTGCGCCAGCGCCCCGACATCCGCTCCGCCGAGCGCGCGCTCGCTGCAGCCACCGCGCGGATCGGCGTCGCCAAGGCGCAGCTCTATCCGGCGCTCGCGATCACCGGCAACCTCAACACCAACGCGACCTCGATCGGCAATATCGGCGACGCGATCACCGGCAGCCTGTTCGCCGGCCTGACGCAGGCGATCTTCAACGGCGGGCGTCTGCGAAGCCAGGTCCGCACCAGCGAAGCCGCCGCCGACGGCGCGTTCGCGTTCTACAAGTCGACCATCCTCACCGCGCTGGAGGACGTAGAGAACGCCGTCGTCGCGCTCCAGACCGCGCAGGAACGCGAGCGCCAGTTCGCCATCGCGCTCGACGCCTCGAACAATTCCGCAATTCTCAGCCGCAGCCAGTACCGCACCGGCCTCACCGATTTCACCACGCTCAACCAGCAGGAAACCGCGCTCCTGTCCGCGCGCAACGGCGCGACGCAAGCGCGCGCCGATGCCGCGACCGCGTTGATCGCACTCTATGCCGCACTCGGCGGCGGCTGGGACTCCACCGTGATCCCTGAAGCGCCCCAATCCAATCCAGAGGCACGATGATGGCCGACGCATCGATCGACGACTTCCTCGGCGTAAAGCCGCAGGCCCCCTGGAAACGCTACATAAAATGGGTGGTGATCGCGGTCGGCGTGGTCCTGCTCTGCCTGCTGCTCGCCAAGTGCTTCGGCGCGAAGGAACAGACCCAATATTCGACGCAAGCCGCCCAGCGCGGCAACCTGACGGTCACGGTCTCGGCGACCGGCAAGCTCGCGCCGACGACCCAGGTCACGGTCGGCTCGCAGCTGTCGGGCTTGGTCACGCAGGTCGTCGCCGACGTCAACGACCGCGTCGTCGCCGGCCAGCCGCTCGCGCTGATCGATCCGGAACAGCTCGACGATCAGATCCGCCAGACCAGCGCCCAGCTCGCGGCGAACCAGGCGCAGGTCGCCCAGGCGCAGGCCACCGTCGCCGAAGCCCGCGCGCAGTTGAATCGCCTCGAAGAGGTCTCGCGCCTGTCGGGCGGTCGCGTGCCGTCGAAGACCGAGCTTCAGACCGGCCGCGCAGATTACGCGCGCGCCGTCGCGGCGCAGAAGGTCGCCGAAGCGAACGTCGCCGCCAGCCGCGCGCTCCTTGCGCAGAACCAGACCCAGCGCGCCCGTGCGATCATCCGCTCGCCCGTCACCGGCGTCGTGCTCGCGCGCCAGATCGACCCCGGCCAGACCGTCGCTTCGTCGTTCAACACGCCGACCTTGTTCGTGATCGCCGAAGACCTCACCAAGATGAAGCTCGAGGTCGCGATCGACGAAGCCGACGTGGGCGAGGTCAAGATCGGCCAGAAGGCCAGCTTCACGGTCGACGCGTTCCCTGGCCAGACCTTCCCCGCGACGATCAGCCGCGTCGATCTCGGCTCGAACCTGACGGTCAGCTCGGCGACCTCGTCGAGCACCACGACCACGACGTCGACCACCGGTCAGGTCGTGTCCTACGCGGCCGACCTCACCGTCGCGAACCCGTCGCTGACGCTGCGCCCCGGCATGACCGCGACCGCCGACATCGTCACCTCGGACAAGCGCAACGTGATGCTCGTCCCCAACGCCGCGCTGCGCTTCAAGCCGACCGCTGCGACCGGCGATGCAGGTGGCGGCATCGCCGGCTCACTGACCTTCCGCCCGCGTCGTGGCGGCGGCGGGGCTGAGCGGACCGCAACGCTCGGCCGCGGCGCGCAGCAGACGATCTACGTCAAGGGTGCGGACGGCACGCCGCAAGCCGTGCAGATCACCACCGGCGACACCAACGGCACGATGACCGAAGTGTTGTCGGGCAATCTCCAGCCCGGCGCGCAGGTCATCACCGGGCAGTTGGCGAGCGGGTCGGACGACACCAAGCGCAGCGGCGGCGGCGCACGCCGTTCGGGCGGCGCGAGCAAGGGTGGGGGCGGTGGCCAGTAATCCGCCCCCTCTGATCTCGCCCCCCCTCATCTCCCTGCGCGGCGTCACCAAGACGTACGGGCAGGGCGCGACGATGTTCCAGGCGCTCAAGGGCGTCGATCTCGACATCGCGGCGGGCGATTTCGTCGCGGTGATGGGGCCGTCGGGCTCGGGCAAGTCGACGACGATGAACATCCTCGGCTGCCTCGACGTGCCGACCGACGGCACCTTCCTGTTCCGCGGCTACCATGTCGAGACGCTCGACCGTGACCAGCGCGCGCTGCTCCGTCGCAAATATCTCGGCTTCGTGTTCCAGGGCTTCAACCTCCTCTCGCGCACGTCCGCGCTGGAGAATGTCGAACTCCCCTTGCTCTACCGGGGCGACGAAAAGCGCGCGCGCAGGGACGCGGCGATGGCGAGCCTCGACACGGTCGGCCTGGCGGACTGGTGGGACCACACCCCGGCCGAACTGTCCGGCGGCCAGCAACAACGCGTCGCAATCGCCCGCGCGCTGGTGACCAGCCCCGACGTGCTGCTTGCCGACGAACCGACCGGCAACCTCGACAGCGAACGCTCGGTCGAGATCATGCAATTGCTGACGCGGTTGAACGCGGAGAAGAACATCACGGTACTGATGGTCACCCACGAACCCGACATGGCGGCGTTCGCGAGGACGGTGGTCCACTTCAAGGACGGCCTGGTGGAACGCATCGAAAGCCAACACCGCCAAGGCGAAAGCGTAGAATCGTGAGCGCCGCCACTTCTTCCCCCCTCCCGCAAGCGGGAGGGGCGCCATCTTCTCCCCTCCCGCAAGCGGGAGGGGCCGGGGGTGGGCACGCGCTCACGTCAAGCGCACCGCCGGCGATAGTCGCGCGAACATCGACGGCAGTATCCGCCGCACCCGCGAGCCCACCCCCCAACCCCCTCCCGCAAGCGGGCGGGGGGGCAGAAGTCTCGCGCGGGGAACCAGTCTGATGTTCGGCACCACCCTATCCCTCGCGCTCCGCTCGATCCGCCGCCACCTCCTGCGGTCGTTCCTCACCATCCTCGGCATCGTCATCGGCGTCGGCGCGGTCGTGACGATGGTGACCCTCGGCAAGGCGACGACGGCGGCGGTCCAGCAGTCGATCTCCGCACTCGGCACCAACATCCTTCAGATCCGCCCCGGACAAGGCTTCGGCCGCGGCGGCGGCGGGCCGCGTCCGCCCGACTTCAAGCCCGAGGACGTCGAGGCCATCGCCAAGCAGACTGCCGGCGTCACCGCAGTCGCCCCGCAGGCACAGGCCACCGCGACCGCAATCTACGAAGGCGCGAACTGGTCGACCACGATCAACGGCACCACCTCCGCCTATTTCCAGGTCCAGCCTTGGCCACTAGCCGCGGGCCGCATCTTCTCGCCAGTCGAGGAAGCCGCGGGCAAGGCCGTCTGCATCATCGGCAACACGGTCCGCACCAACCTCTTCCGCGGTGGAGACGCGGTCGGCCTGCGCATGCGGATCGGCGCGATCAGCTGCGATGTGGTCGGAATACTCTCCGCCCGCGGCCAGGCCGGGTTCGGCGGCGATCAGGACGACGTCGTCATCATGCCGATCAAGGCGGTCCAGCGCCGCTTCACCGGCAGCCGCGACATCCGCCTGATGCTCGTCGGCGTCGACCAGAAATTCTCGACCGCGACCGTCCAGGCCTCGATCACCGACCTGCTCCGCGAACGCCGCACGATCACCGCGGGCAAGGAAGACGACTTCAACATCTTCGATACGAAGCAGATTTCGGACACGCTGACCGGCACCACGACCTTGCTCACCGGCATCGTCGCCGCGGTCGCGGGGATCAGCCTGGTCGTCGGCGGGATCGGCATCATGAACATCATGCTGGTGTCGGTGACCGAGCGTACGCGCGAGATCGGTATCCGCCTCGCGATCGGCGCGGTCGCGCGCGAGGTGCTGATGCAGTTCCTCGTCGAGGCGATAGCATTGTCGTGCCTAGGCGGCGTCATCGGCCTCGTCATCGCGCAGCTCGCGATCGCGATCATCGCGCCGCTGATCAAGGTTCAGTGGATCTTCGTGCCCGAAATCAACATCTTCGCCTTCGTCATCTCGGCGGTGATAGGCGTGGTGTTCGGTTATTTCCCCGCACGGAGAGCTGCCGCGATGAACCCTATCGACGCGTTAAGGCACGAGTGATCGCCGCCTTGGGATCGTGGACCAGCGCCTGCAGCCGGTCCAGATCCTCGGGCGTGTCGATATCGATCAACTCGGCGGGCGCAGTCACGACGTGCCGCCCCGCTTTCACCAGGTCGCGCGCGCCCGCATCGCCGTCCAGCGTCAGCAGGAAATCGAACCGGTCGCGCCCAAACAGGGCAGGGGGCGAGGGCTTCTCGCCATCGCTCGACGCGACGACGGCATCGGCACTGTCGGCGGCATCGAGCATCCGGTAGATGTGCGCCGCGGTCACGCGTGGCATGTCGGCGAGCGCGATCAGCACCGCCTGTGCCCCCTCGTCCTTCGCGCGCTGCACGCCCAGCTTCACCGACTGCGACATCCCCGACGACGGGTCTTCGTTATGCACGACCTCGAAATGATGGCTGAGGAAGTCGAGCTTGCATCCGTCTGTGACGACCAGCCGCCGCTTGAACGGAATATTCTCGAACGCGGTGACGACGTGCATCCCAAGCGGCTTGTTGAGGAACGGTACTTCCAGCTTGTTCGGAATCCCGAAACGCTCGGAACGACCGGCGGCGAGCAGGATGAGGAAGACGTCTTCAGCGGCGATCATTGAACGCTCCTATCATCGCCGCCGCGACCGACAGCGCAATCTCCGAAGGGCCGATCGCGCCGATGTCGAGCCCGACCGGCGCATCGATCCGGTCGATATTCTCGGCCGAAACGCCTTCCGCGGCAAGCCGCTCGCGCCGCGCCGCGTGGCTCTTGCGGCTGCCGAGCGCACCGACATAGGCGGCATCGGACGCGAGTGCGGCGATCAGCGCGGGGTCGTCGATCTTGATGTCGTGGCTCAGCGTCACGACCGCGGTCGACGGACCCGGGCGATAGGCGGCGATCGCCTCATCGGGCCAGCGATCGTCGAGCGTCACGCCCGGAAACCGCTCCTCGGTCAGGAATCGCGCGCGCGGGTCGATCACCACCGTCTCGATCCCGAGTTCGCGCGCGAGCCCCGCCAACGCCTGCGCGATCTGCACCGCCCCGACGATCAACAGCCGGCGCGGCGGATCGTAGCGGTTGACGAACATCTCTCCCGTTTCCAACGGCCGCGCATCGCTGTGCCCGGTCTTGAGATCGGTCGTCACCGTCAGCGCATCGCCCTGGTCACGAGCATCCGCGATCCGGTCGAACAGTTCGGGATCGAACCCCTCGGCCGACACCGGCTGCACCATCACCGCGATCTCGCCGCCGCACGGCAGCCCGACTTCCCATGCCGCCGCATCCGCCACGCCGTAGTTGCGCACCTGAAACGGCGCGCCCGCAATCACCTCGGCGGCGGTGGCGAGGATGTCGCTCTCGACGCACCCGCCCGACACCGATCCCTCGAACCGCCCATCGGCATGGACGAGCATATGGCTCCCCTTGGGCCGTGGCGCGGATCCCCAGGTCGAGACGACCGTGGCGATCGCCATCGGTTCGCCCTTCCAGCTCTTCGCCGCGGCAATCACGCTATCGTTTTCGGCCATGTTGTCTCTCTTGTCGTTCTCCCGCGAAAGCGGGAGCCCAGGAGCAACGAACGCTCCGTTTGGTATCCTGGACCCCCGCTTGCGCGGGGGAACAGCTCTTAAATCGAGGGCAATCCTTCGAGCAGCTTGTCGAGCGTCACCGGAAAGTCCCGAACCCTTATGCCCGTCGCATTGTAGATCGCATTCGCCACCGCGGCGCCCGCGCCGGATATCCCAAGCTCGCCAACGCCCTTCGCCCCAACCGGGTTCGCGGACGTGTCGACCTCCTCGATGAAATGCACCTCGAGCTGAGGAATGTCGGCATTTACCGCAACATGATACTCGCCGAAATCGGGGTTCACGAACGCCCCGGTCCGCGTGTCGACGATCCCCTCCTCGCTCAGCGCATAGGCGATTCCCCATGCCATCCCGCCGGTAATCTGGCTCGTCGCGGTCTTGCGATTGAGCACGCGCCCGACATCGAACACGCCCAGCATCCGCCGCACCCGCGTCTCGCCCGTCACGGCGTTCACCGCGACCTCGACGAAATGCGCGCCGTGGCTCGCCTGGCTGGTCCGCTTGCTCTCCGCACCCGGCCCGGTCTTGCCCATCGCCACGATCGCCTCGCCGCGCACGAGATCGGCCAGCGTCACCGACCGTCCGCCCGCGCTCACGCACCCATCCTGCAGGCTCAGATCCTCCGGCGCGGCGTTCATCCGCAACGCCAGTTCGCCAAGGATATCCTCGCACGCCAGCACCACCGCCGAACATGCGCTGCCAGCACCGAACGATCCGCCCGACCCAGCGCTCGCCGGCAAGTCGCTGTCGCCGAGCCGCACGGTCACGTCCGCCACCGGCAGCCCGAGCATTTCGCCGGCGGTCTGCGCAAGGATGGTGTACGTCCCGGTACCGATGTCCGTCATGTCGCACTCGACCGTCGCGCGGCCATCCGCCTCCAGCCGCACGCGCGCCTGGGCCTCTACGGTGAAGTTGCCACGCAGGCTCGCCGCCATGCCGATCCCGACCAGCCACTCGCCGTCACGCGCCGACCCCGGCGCCGGCACGCTCGCAGGCCAACCAAACCGCTTGGCGCCTTGGGTATAGCAATCAAGCATCCGTCGCGTGGAGAACGGCTTGCCGCTCACCGGATCGGTCTCGGGCTCGTTACGCCGCCGCAATTCGATCGGATCCATCCCGAGTTGCTCGGCCAGTTCGTCCATCGCACACTCGACCCCGAACGTGCCCACAGCCTCGCCCGGCGCACGCACCGCACCGCTCGCGGGCAGGTCGACGCGCACCAAGTCGGTCTTGAACCGCCGCGCATCGCCCCGGTACAGCGGCAGCGTCCCGAACGGCACCGGCTCGAGAAACTCGCCATCGTCGTTCTGCGCGACGACACTCTCATGCCCCATGCCGAGGATCACGCCGTGTTCGTCCGCGGCGATCCGGATCCGCTGCGTCGTGTGCGAGCGGTGATGCACCATATATGCGGTCTGGCGGCGGGGCAGCGCGACCTTCACCGGCCGCCCGACGACCTCCGCCGCGATCGCCGCCAAGATCGCCTCCGCGCCGACGCCGGTCTTCCCCCCGAACCCGCCGCCGACATACGGAGCGAGCGCACGCACCTTGTCCGCATCGATCTTGAGCGCCTTGGCGATCGTCTTACGCGCGCCGCCGATAACCTGGTTGCTGGTGCGAACGGTAAGCCTGTCGCCGTCCCACCACGCGGTGGTCGCATGCGGCTCCAGTGCGGCAGGGAAATGCACGGGCGTCGTGTAAGTCCGGTCCAACGTCACCGCCGCATCCGCCATCACCGCGTCGAGATTGCCGTTGTCGACCGGCGGCAGGAAGCCGATCTCGGGCTTGGTATCGACCGGCTGGGCCTCGACGTCGAACCGATCCTCGCCCGCCTCGGTGCGAACCACGACCAGCGCAGCCGCATCGCGCGCGATCGCCTGATCCTCCGCAACGACGATCGCGACCGGCTGGCCGAGATGGAGAATGACGTCGGTATCGAACTTCGGCATCGCCCGCGAATTGGACTCGCCAGCCGGCATGCGCGGGTCGTCGTGGATGACCGCAATGACGCCAGGCAAAGCTTCCGCGGCGCTCACGTCGATACCAAGAATGCGCCCGCTGCCGACCGGGGTGCCAACGATCGCGGCATAGGCGATGCCCTCTGGCGTGCCCTCATACGCATAGTCCGCCACGCCGGTGACCTTCGCCGGCCCCTCGATCCGGTCGAGCCCAAGCCCCAGAACGCCCTGTTTCGCGCGGTCGAGACCACCCGGCCGAAACGCCGCATCCATCACGTGTTCGTTCATTCTGCGGTCCTCGGGTGGAGGGTTTGAGATAGGGATGGCGGGGGCTTTTGACGAGACGGACCGCGCTTCCACACGTCAAAGAAAACGCCCGCAACCTTTTCAGTTTCCCCGCGAAGGCGGGGATCCAGGGTTACGGGCGTTATCTTCCGTGGCTCCTGGGCCCCCGCTTTCGCGGGGGAACTAGCAGGCGGCCGGGTGCCTCCGCCCTCAAACAGCCGGCAACTGATCCAGCAGCTTATCCAGCGTAATCGGGAACTCCCGCACCCGGATCCCCGTCGCATTATACACCGCGTTCGCCACGGCCGCACCCGCGCCCGAAATCCCCAGCTCGCCGATCCCCTTCGCGTGGATCGGGTTCGCATGGATGTCGCGCTCGTCGACGAAATGCACCTCCATCTGCGGAATGTCGGCGTTCGACGGCACGTGATATTCCGCGAGATCGTGGTTCACCAGCTTGCCGGTACGCAGGTCGTGGATCAGATCCTCCGTCAACGCCGCGCCGATCCCGAACGTCATCCCGCCAAGGCACTGCGACCGCGCCGTCTTGGCGTTCAGCACACGCCCGGCTGCGAACGACCCCAACATCCGCCGCACCCGCACTTCCCCCGTCACCGCGTTCACCGCGACTTCGGCGAAATGCGCGCCGAACGAAGCCTGCGTATGGTCCTTCTCCTGCTTGCCCGGCTTGATGTGCCCGGTAGCCTCCAGACCCTTGCCGACCAGTTCGCCGATCGGCGTCGACCGGTTGTCGCCGATCGCGGTACCGTCCTTCAGCGTCAGATTGTCCTCGTCGACACCCATCGCCTTGGCCAGCTTCCCCCGCAGCATCTCGCACGCGAGATACACCGCGGTCCCGGACGAGGTCGCGCCCCACGAGCCACCCGAACCAGCGGCGGGAGGATCGTTGGTATCGCCAAGCGCCATCGTGATATTGGCAACCGGAATGCCCAGGATCTCCGACGCGATCTGCGCCAGGATCGTGTAGCTGCCCGTACCGATGTCGGTCATCGCCGACGACACCGTCGCCGAGCCGTCCGGATGGATCTCCACCTTTGCGGACGATTCCTGCATCATGTTGCCGCGCACGGCCGCCGCGACGCCAGTCCCGATCAGCCACTCGCCCTCGCGCCGCGTGCCGGCCTTCTGGCGCTTGTCCCAGCCAAACTTCGCCGCACCCTCGTCCAGCGCACGCGTCAGGTTGCGCGACGTGAACGGCACGTCCTTTTCCGGATCGATCGTCACGTCGTTGATCCGGCGCAACTCGATCGGATCGATGCCGAGCTTTTCCGCCAGCTCGTCCATCGCGCTTTCGAGCGCCATCATGCCGACTGCCTCGCCCGGCGCGCGCATAGAGCCCGACACGACCAGGTTCACGTCGACGATGTCATGCGTGATCATCCGGTTCTCACCGCCGTACAGCATGTGCGTGCCGATCCCGGCCGGCTCGAAATAATCCTCGGTCGACTGGTTCGACACCAAGGTCTCGTGCCCGATCGCGGTCAGCTTGCCGTCCGCGCCTGCCGCCAGCCGGATATGCTGCTCGGTGTTCGACCGCCGCACGGTCGCCTCGAACACCTGCGGCCGCGACATCACCGCCTTGACCGGTCGGCCAAGCTGCTTCGCCGCGATCGCCGCCGCGACGCTCTCGGGCGCAATCCCAAGCTTGGAACCGAACCCGCCGCCGATATAGCGCGCGATGATCCGCACCTTCTTTTCTGAAACGCCAAGCGACTTCGCCAACTGCTGCGCGTCCGAGGTCGGCATCTGGTACGCACCGTACAGCGCCAGCGAGCCGTCCTCGTCCCACACCGCGATCGAGGCATGCGGCTCCATCGCCGCCGAATTCTGGCTCGGCGTGACATAGGTGGCGTCGATCGTCACCGGTGCGTCGTCCATCGCCTTGTCCACGTCGCCCTGCGCGAAGTGCGCCTGCGTCGCGTCATCGGCGGGCTTGCGGGTCTCGTCGCGGTGCGCGGCGAAGTCGTACTGGCCCTCACTCGCCTGATACTCGATCGGCAGCCGAGCCGCCGCATCGCGCGCGACCTCGAAGCTCTCGGCGAGCACGATCGCGACGATCTGACCGAAGAATGCGATGTCCTTCACGCCCTGCGTCGGCGCGTCGGTAGCGCCACCCTGCGCCGCAACGCGGATGAACCGGTCGAAGTCGGTCACGACGTCGATCACGCCGGGAATGCTCTTCACCGCATCGACGTCGATCGACACGACCTTGCCCGACGAAATCTTCGTGCCGACCAGCACGCCGAACGCCATGTTCGCGAACTCGTATTCCGCCGCGTAGGTCGCGGTGCCGGTGACCTTGAGCGGCCCATCGACCCGGTCGAGCGGCTTGCCGATGACGCCCTGGACGCCCGTATCCAGAAGACTGTCCGGATGCGGCTTGTCCATCGTCATGCTGTTGGTGGTGCCTAAACCGAACATGCTCATGCTCCCGTTACGGTGCGCAGCGTCGCGATCAGCGTGCGACGGGCGAGGGGGATCTTGAAGTCGTTCGAGCCATAACCCTTGGCATCGGCCAGCAACGCGGTTGCCGCGGCCTCGAACGCCTCGTCGGTAGGGGCCTTGCCGACCAAAGCGGCCTCGACCGCGGGATTGCGCCACGGCATCGGCCCGAGCCCGCCGAACGCAAGCGAGGCGGACGCGATCACGCCGTCTTGCACGTCGACGATCGCCGCGACCGACACGAGCGCGAAGGCGTAGGACGCACGATCGCGCACCTTCCGATAGGCCTGCTTGCCCTTGGGCGGTGCCGGCAGTTCGATATGGGTGATCAACTCACCCGCTTCGAGCACCGTCTCGATCTGCGGGGTATCGCCCGGCAGCCGATAGAAATCGTGGATCGAAATGCGCCGACGATCGCCGTCCGCCTTCAGCGTCACGATCGTCGCGTCCAGCGCACGCATCGCCACCGCCATGTCGCTCGGATGCGTCGCGATGCAGTGCTCGCTCGTCCCCAGCACGGCCAGAATGCGGTTAAAGCCGCCGATCGCCGAGCACCCGCTACCCGGCTCGCGCTTGTTGCACGCAGCAGCGGTGTCGTAGAAATAATAGCAGCGCGTCCGCTGGAGCAGATTGCCCCCCGTCGACGCCTTGTTCCGTAACTGCCCCGACGCACCGGCGAGCAAAGCGCGGCTCAGCACCTCGTACTTCTCGACGACTCTCGCGTCCGCGGCGAGATCGCTGTTCGGCACCAGAGCACCGATCGTCAGCCCACCATCCTCGCGCTCCTCGATTTTCGCCAGATCGAGCCGCGAGATGTCGACGAGCTTGTCCGGTGTCTCGACCTGCAACTTCATCAGGTCGAGCAGGTTGGTGCCGCCAGCAATGAACTTCGCACCGATCGTGTCGATATCTTTTACCGCGGCCTCGGGGGTCGCGGCCTTCTCATAGGTGAAGGTCTTCATGCCACCAGCTCCCCGCGACGATTGGCTTCCATCGCCGCGTCCTTCTCGTCCGCGGTCCGGCCCTCGGGCTCGGCGCCTGCGACTTCGCGGATCGCATCGACGATGTTCGGATACGCCGCACACCGGCAGATATTGCCGCTCATCCGCTCGGAGATTTCGGCATCGTCGAACTTCGGATCGGTCAGGTCGCCCGATGCATGGCTGGCCCAGCCCTTCTTGACCTCGTCGAGCATACCGACCGCTGAACAGATCTGCCCCGGCGTGCAATAGCCGCACTGATACCCGTCATGCCGCACGAACGCGTCCTGCAACGGGTGCAGGTTGCCTGGCTGGCCGAGGCCCTCGATCGTCAGGATCTCGTCGTCCTGATGCATCACGGCGAGCGTGAGGCAGGAATTGACCCGTCGGCCGTTGATCAGCACCGTGCACGCCCCGCACTGACCATGGTCGCAGCCCTTCTTCGACCCCGTCAGCCCAAGATGCTCGCGGCACAGGTCGAGCACCGACGTACGAATATCGGGCTCGGCGTCATATGATTGACCATTGATCGTGAAATGCATGAGGTCGCCCCTCGTTGAATGCGCTGGGATTTTACGGATACGAGGACTGAACGCCGATGCGCCCGATGGTTTCCTATTGCGATTGGCTCTCACACATTGGTGCGCTGGCGCTTGTCGCGGCGAGCGGGCAAGCTGCCGCGATGACGCCGGCATCTCCCCGATTATCGCCCCTCATCGTGATCGCGCACCGCGGCGCGAGCGGTCTCCGGCCCGAACATACCCTCGCGGCCTATTCGCTCGCGATCGACCAGGGCGCGGACTTTATCGAGCCCGATCTAGTGCCGACCAGGGACGACGTGCTCGTCGCGCGGCACGAGAACAATATCGCCGACACGACCAACGTCGCCGACCACCCCGAGTTCGCGTCGCGAAAAACCACGAAGACGATCGACGGCCAGACGATGACCGGCTGGTTCGTCGAGGACTTCACGCTCGCCGAACTGAAGACGCTGCGCGCGAAGGAACGCTTGCCGAAGCTCCGCCCCACGAACACCGCTTATGACGGCCAGTTCCAGATCCCGACGCTCGCCGAGATCATCGCGCTCGCCAAGCGCCGCACGGTCGAGACGGGCCGGACGATCGGCATCTATCCCGAGACCAAGCATCCGACCTACTTCGCCAAGATCGGCCACCCGACCGACGCGAAACTGGTCGCCGAATTGCGCGAGGCCGGCTGGGATTCGGCGAAGGCGCCGGTCTTCATCCAGTCGTTCGAGGTCGCCAACCTCCAGCGCCTCCATAAGATGACGAAGGTCCGCCTGATCCAGCTGATGGCCGGGGAGGGCGCCCCTGCCGATGGCGCGCAGCCGAGCTACGCGGCGATGATCACGCCGGCCGGGCTCAAGGCGGTCGCGGCCTATGCGTACGGGATCGGCCCCGACAAGGCGATGCTCTGGACCGACGCGACCCCAACGACGCTGGTCGCCGACGCGCACGCGGCAGGCCTGCGCGTCCACCCCTGGACCTACCGCACGGAAAACTACTTCGAACCGACCCGCTTCCGCCGCGGCAGCGACCCCGCAGCGCACGGCGACATCGCCGCCGAGATCGACGCAGGACTTGCCCAAGGTATCGACGGTTTCTTCACCGATTTTCCGCTATACGGTTCCCAAGCGCGCGACCGAGATCAGGGAACCGCACGCGCAGGAGTGAAGTAAATGCGTAAGATCCTTCCCGTACTTGCGGTACTGCCGTTCCTCGTAAGTGGTTGCATCAGCACCGCAACCTCGATCGTGAAGGCCCCGTTCCAGGTCGCCGGCAAGGCGGTCGACTGGACCACGACAAGCCAGGAAGAATCGGACCGCAACTACGGCAAGAAGATGCGCAAGCAGGAAGCCGAAGAGGGCAAGCAGCGCAAGGAACTGGCGAAACGCTGCAAGAAGGACCCCCAGCGCCCCGAATGCGGCCAATACCAAGGCTACCGCGCAGGAAACTGACCCGGACCCTATCCCCCAAACACCACCCCGGCGAAGGCCGGGGCCCAGTTGGGCGAACGGAGGTAACGTCGCGCTGCCCTCGGTCAGCAACGTTCCCCAACTAGACCCCGGCCTCCGCCGGGGAGGTGGCCTCGGGACTTAGGATATCGCCCCCCTCCTTGTTCTCCCGCGAAGGCGGGAGCCCAGCCTGGACTCCCGCCTTCGCGGGAGAACAATCTGTCGCGCTCGAAACCCCCTAAAACCACCCCATCACAGTAACCGGAAACGGCGTCCACCACCCAACCTTCACCCCCGCAAACCGCAGCGCATCCCCCGTCCACGCATTACACGTCCGAACCGCGTCATACCGCCCGTTAGCCTCGTAAAACGCATCATACCCGGCATACCCCCGATACCGCGCACCCCCGTCGCGAAAACTCGCCCGGATATACGCCGCCAACCGTCGATACTGCGCCGGCGTCAAAACGATCTCCCGAGCCCCATCCCCTGGACGCGGCCTCGGCAAATGATCGACGTGCATCAACGTCCGATCACTCCCGACCGCCGAAGCAACCACCGTCCGCAGCTTCACGTCGGCCCAGGTCGGCGTCTCCAGGTAGAACGCCTTTTCCCCCCACCCGAACGACACATGATCGAACGCCCCATAGCGAGGGTCACGCAAATCCTCCGCCCGGGCCACCCCGCGCCAGTCCACCCCGGCCGCCACCTTCGGCACGATGATCCCGGTATGCACGCCGTTGCTCTCGACGAAGATATGCACGCCCTCGGCAGGCGCCCGCCAATCACGATTGCTCGGGATTGACCCACCGATCAGCCCCGCCACCGCATAGCTCGCAACCAGCCCGAGAACCGTTCCGACCACCCATAAAATCGTCTTAACCCAGCGCGTTTCCGTCTTCATTCCGTCATGCTAGACCAGCCGCATGGCCAATGACACGCACGTACTGAGCACCCCGCCCGAAGGCGCCCCCGACTGGACGATTCCGCAGAACTGGTCCGCCTATACCGCGGAGGACCACGCGACCTGGGACACGCTGTTCGCCCGCCAGTCGAAGCTGCTCCCCGGCCGCGCCTCGAACGCGTGGCTGCGCGGCCTCGACGTGCTGAAGCTGTCCAAACCCGGCATCCCCGATTTCGAGGAACTGTCGGAACGCCTGACGAAGCTCACCGGCTGGTCGGTCGTCGCGGTGCCCGGCCTCGTCCCCGACGACGTGTTCTTCGACCACATGGCAAACCGCCGCTTCGTCGCCGGCAACTTCATCCGCCGCCCCGATCAGCTCGATTATCTGCAGGAGCCCGACGTCTTCCACGACGTGTTCGGCCACGTCCCGATGCTCGCCGACCCGGTGTTCGCCGACTACCTCGCCGCCTATGGCCGCGGCGGCCAGCGCGCTTTGGGTTTGGACGCGCTGAAATACCTGGGAAGGCTCTACTGGTACACGGTCGAGTTCGGCCTGATCGCCGAACCCGAAGGCCTGCGCATCTACGGCTCCGGCATCGTCTCCAGCTTCGCCGAAACCCGCTTCGCGCTCGACGATCCAAGCCCCAACCGAATCGCGCTAGACCTCGCCCGCGTGATGCGGACCGAATACCGGATCGACGATTTCCAGCAGAACTACTTCGTCATCCCGAGCTTCGACGAATTGCTGCGGCTAACGGTAGAGACGGACTTCGCGCCGCTGTACGAGGAGCTGAAGGCGCTCCCGGATATCCCGGTCGCGCGCATCGAGCCGGGTGACGTGGTGCTGACCGAAGGTACGCAGGCGTACGCGAAGGCGAAACTCGGCGCGTAACAAATAATAAAGAAGCACCACCCCGGCGAAGGCCGGGGCCCAATTGGGTGAACTTCCGAGATAGAACCGCACCGCTATCCCAATTGGGCCCCGGCCTCCGCCGGGGTGGAGCCAGAAGTGAGGTGAGGGCGGCAACATCCTAATAGTGGAGGGGGCTCGTCAAATATCCAAAGCCCACCCATCACGCCCCTTAGGATCGAACGGCCCCTCCGCCACGAACCGCACCGCCCCCGCGCGCAACCGAAGCACACTCCAATCCCCCCGCCGGTCGACCGCCTCGAGCGAACACCCGCAAGCCTCATACGCCGCGACAACCCCAGCCCGCTGAGTCTCCAGCAACCCGGCAAGAACGACAGTCGCCCCCACATCCGAAATCGAAGCAATCTCCGGCGCCATCGAAACCAGCGGCCCCGCCAGAATATTCGCAATCACCAGATCATACGGCGCCCGAGCAACGATCGCATCGTCCAGCGTACCGTCGGCAACCACCAGGTCGATCCCCTCGACCCCGTTCAACCCAGCATTCTCGTGCGTAACGTCGATCGAGACCGGATCGATATCCGTCCCCATCACCTTGGCCCCAGGCCAAAGATGCGCCGCCGCAAACGCGAGCAACCCCGTCCCGGTCCCGATATCGATCACGTTGGCAAAGTCCGCATCCGCCAACCCGTCGAGCATAGCCAGACACCCGCTGGTCGTCTCGTGATGCCCCGTCCCGAACGCCCGGCTAGCCTCGATCAGGAACGCCCGCTTGTCCGCGGGCACCGCGCCCGCATGCGCCCCGGTATGCACGAAGAACCGCCCGACCGACAAAGGCTCGAGCCCAGCCTGGCTCATCGTCACCCAGTCCGCATCGCCCAACCGCTCGACCGCGATCGCCGCCCCCGCCGCGCTCGGCACCAGCGCGCGCACCGCCGCGATCGTCTCCGCCGCCGGCTCATGCTCGAAATACGCATCGAGCCGCCACGACTCGACGTCGTCCTCGATCTCCTCGGTCGTCATCAGCACGGCGTCGCCCGGAATCGCGTCACCCAGGTCGTCGCTCGCATCGATCGCCTCGGCTTCCGCCCGCGTGCAGGGGAGGGTAAGCTTCCAGCTATCGGACATAGCTCGCCCCATTCACGTCGATCACCGAGCCCGTCATCGAAGCCGGTGCCTCCAGCGCGCAATAGCGTGCGACCGACGCGACCTCCGCCGGATCGGCAACCTTGCCGAGCGGAATATCCGCCAGCAAAGCATCGCCCCCACGGCTCGAAAGATAATCCTCCGCCATCCCGGTCATCGTGAACCCGGGACACACCGCGAATGCGAGGATACCCTCCCGAGCATAGCCCCGAGCGATCGTCTTGGTCATCGCTACCATGCCCGCCTTCGACGCGGCATAATGCCAATGCGCCGGCGAATCCCCGCGATACGCCGCCCGACTCGCGATGTTGACGATCCGCCCACCGACACCGCGCGCCTGCCAATGCAGCACCGCCAACCGGCAAAGCTCGGCGGACGCGGTCAGGTTGATCCGCATCGTCCGCTCCCACTGCGCGGTCCAGTCGTCGTCCGCGAGGGGTGATGCCTCGAACACCCCCGCATTGTTGATCAGCACGTCGATCGCGCCGCCAGCCTGCTCCAACGCCGCGTTCCACAACGCAGTCGGCGCCGCAGGATCGGCGAAGTCGGCCGGGATACCGCTAGCGGTCCCATGCCCGATGACGGAGGCGCCGGCGTCGGTCAGCGCCACATGAATGGCCGCGCCGATGCCCCGGCTCGAGCCTGTAAGAAGAATGGTCATGCCGAAGCCTTTAGCGCGCGCCGAACAGTCCCGTCACCCCGAACCCGCGGAAGACAACCCGCAACTAGGCCGCAACCTTTGCGACGACATCGCCCGCGTTGTTCTTCAAGTTGCTGAGCCGCCCATCGAGCACGTCGAACCCGCGACCCACCCCGTCGATCCCGGTCGCGACCGTCTCATCGCCCTTCTCCGAGATTGTCATGGGTTATCGGACCGCGCCCAATGGGTTGCATCGCAGCACGCGGTGGCTAATAGGTCGCCCGATCTATATATTGTGGACCAAGATAATTTTGGTTCGTCATCTTCTGGTTCGAGGACTCCGCCCTTGGCATCGCGCAACCCGGCACGCCCGCTCTCTCCCCATCTGCAGGTCTATAAATGGGGCCCGCACATGCTGGTCTCGATCCTGCACCGCGCGACCGGCAGCGGGATGGCGACCGTCGGCAGCCTGCTGCTCGTCTGGTGGCTCGCCGCGATCGCCGCGGGTGATCAGGCCTATGCGACCTTCGTCGACGTGTTCACCACCGACACCGGTGGCCTCAACATCCTCGGCTACGTCATCGGAGTCGGCCTGACGCTGTCGCTGTTCCAGCACATGATGAGCGGCATCCGTCACATGGTGCTCGATATCGGTGCCGGCTACGAACTGAAGCGGAACAAGATGGGCGCGCTCGCGACGATGGTCGCATCGGTAGCGCTGACGATCGTGTTCTGGCTCTACATGGGGATCAAGTAATGGGTTCGGGTACGGCAATCGGTCGCGTCCGCGGCCTCGGCAGCGCTAAACACGGCACGCTTCACTGGTGGCGGCAGCGGCTGACCGCGGGCTCGAACCTGTTCCTGATGCTCTGGCTGATGATCTCGGTCGCGCGGATGCCGGGTTACGACTACGCAGCGGTCCATATGTGGCTGCAATCCGCCTGGGCCGCTGTGCCGATGGCGCTGTTGATCGCGTCCGTGTTCTATCATTTCCGTCTCGGTCTCCAGGTCGTGATCGAGGATTACCAGCATGGTGAAAGCCGCGTCGTGGCGATGATCCTCCTCAACCTGTTCACCTTCACGCTGGGCGGCATCGCCCTGTTCGCGATCCTGAAGGTCGCCTTCTCCGGAGCCCCCGCCTGATGTCTGCTGCCTACAAGATCATCGATCATACCTATGATGCGGTCGTCGTCGGTGCCGGCGGTTCCGGCCTGCGCGCCACGATGGGTATCGCCGAGAGCGGCCTGAAGACCGCATGCATCACCAAGGTCTTCCCGACCCGTTCGCACACCGTTGCAGCGCAGGGTGGTATCGCCGCCTCGCTCGGCAACAACTCGCCGGATCACTGGACCTGGCACATGTTCGACACCGTCAAGGGTTCGGACTGGCTCGGCGACCAGGACGCGATCGAGTATCTCTGCCGCGAGGCGCCTCAGGCGGTCTACGAGCTCGAACACGCCGGCATGCCGTTCAGCCGTAACGAGAACGGCACGATCTATCAGCGTCCGTTCGGCGGTCACATGCAGAACATGGGCGAGGGGCCGCCGGTCCAGCGCACCGCCGCCGCCGCCGACCGCACCGGCCACGCGATGCTCCACGCGCTGTATCAGCAGAGCCTGAAGTACAATACGGACTTCTTCGTCGAGTATTTCGCGCTCGACCTGATCATGGAGAACGGCGTCTGCCGCGGAGTTATCGCGCTGTGCATGGAAGACGGCTCGATCCACCGCTTCCGCAGCCACCAGACCGTGCTCGCGACCGGCGGTTACGGCCGCGTTTATTTCTCGGCGACCTCGGCGCACACCTGCACCGGTGACGGCAACGCGATGGTGCTCCGCGCCGGCTTGCCGCTCCAGGACATGGAGTTCGTCCAGTTCCACCCGACCGGTATCTACGGCGCGGGCGTGCTCATCACCGAGGGCGCACGCGGTGAGGGCGGTTACCTGACCAACTCCGAGGGTGAGCGCTTCATGGAGCGCTATGCCCCGTCGGCCAAGGACCTCGCTTCGCGCGACGTCGTCAGCCGCTCGATGGCGCTAGAAATGCGTGAAGGCCGCGGCGTCGGCAAGAACGGCGACCACATCTTCCTGCACCTCGATCACATCGATCCCAAGGTGCTCGCCGAGCGCCTGCCCGGCATCACGGAGACCGGCAAGGTCTTCGCCGGCGTCGACCTCACGCGCCAGCCGCTGCCGGTCACGCCGACGGTGCATTACAACATGGGCGGCATCCCGACCAACTTCCACGGCGAGGTCGTCAACCTTGTCGACGGCAACCCCGACGCGGTCGTCCCCGGCCTGTTCGCGGTCGGTGAAGCGGCCTGCGTCTCCGTCCACGGCGCCAACCGCCTCGGCTCGAACAGCCTGATCGATCTCGTGGTGTTCGGTCGCGCGACCGGCCTGCGCATCAAGGACACGCTCAAGCCAGGCACGAGCCATGCCCCGCTGCCCAAGGGTTCCGAGGAACTGGCGCTGACGCGTCTCGATACGTTCCGCAATGCGTCGGGCGGTTCGCCCACCGCGCAGATCCGTCTCGACATGCAGCAGACCATGCAGAAGCATTGCGCCGTGTTCCGCGACACCGAGTTGCTGAACCAGGGCGTCGAGAAGATGGCCGGGATCTACACCCGGATGACCGACGTCGGCGTGAAGGATCGCAGCATGATCTGGAACACCGATCTGGTCGAGACGATGGAGCTCGACAATCTGATCGGCCAGGCGGTCGTGACGATGAACTCGGCCGCCAACCGCACCGAGTCGCGCGGCGCGCACATGCACGAGGATTTCCCCGAGCGCGACGACGCCAACTGGATGAAGCACACCATCACCACCTTCGACGGCTGGGGCGGCAAGGGCGGCGAGACCAAGATCGATTTCCGCCCGGTCCACGACTACACGCTCACCGACGACATCGACTACATCAAGCCCAAGAAGCGGGTATATTGATGAAGCGGGTAAACTGATGATCTGGGCCATCATCGCGATCGGGTTCCTCGTGCCCGTCGCGGTGGGGCTCCTGACACGCTTCCAACCGATGATCGCCGGCTTCCTATGGCCGGCAGTCGTCGCCATCCTGACCGCGATCTACGTCTACGGCATAGAAACCCGAGGCATGGGCGAAGAACCCCAAAAGATAGCAATAACCTTTTACGCGCTCTTCTCGCTCGTAGGCGGAGTCCCCGGCGGCCTCATAGGCTGGATCCTCCAGCACAAACGTACGAACCGGGAAGCGTAAAGCCCCCCCCCAACCCACGGGTCCCCCCTCCCTGAAAGGGAGGGGCCGGGGGTGGGTCGGCCAGCTCGAGTCACCCCGACAGCGTCAAGAGGAACCCGACCCACCCCCAACCCCTCCCTTCCAGGGAGGGGCGAAGAGGGTTCCGCGATCCCCGACCGCAGCGCCTAAACCGCGAACATCTCCCCAAGCACATCCAGCACCGCGCGGAGAGTCTGCGCGTCGATCCGCCCCAACCGCTTGATCAACCGCCCGCGATCGATCGTCCGCATCTGATCCGGTAGCACCAACCCGCTCGTCCCCTTGAACGTCACCGCCACCCGAAACGGCGCCGGGTGGCTCCCCGTCGTCAACGGCGCGACGATCGCCGTCCGCAGATGATCGTTCATCTCGTCGGGCGAAACGACAAGGCACGGCCGCGTCTTCTGAATCTCGCTCCCGACCGTCGGATCGAGCGCCGCCAGCCAGATATCACCCCGCTTCACGTGCCGCTCACCACGTCAGTGTCGCGTCGTCGGCAACGCCGACGCCGAGCCATTCCTGCTCTTCGCCGGTTGCAGCAAGTCCGGCGGCAGCGTCGGCCCAACCGTCCCGCGCGACCCGCTCGGCCGGTGTCGCGATCAGCTTGCCGTCCTCGACGCGCAAATCCATCGCCGCGCCGGTAGTGACGCCGATCGCCCCCAGGATCGACCGCGGCACGATCATCCCGGTTGAATTACCCATCTTCCGCAATGACGTTCGCATCGTAAATTCCCTTCGCTCGCACCGATACCATCAGCAGCGCGTGCTTACAAAGTTATAACGATATCCCGAATATGCTGATATGCCGCAACCCAACCGGAACCCACTCCCCCCGCAAAAGTTAGCCGCGGCATGACCGACACATCCCCCGCCTCGAACGCCCGCAACTACCCGCTGCTGGCCGCCCCCCACGTCCACCTCCACGGCCCCGTCGACGACGCAATGTACGACACTTTCAAGTCGCAACTCGTCGCCGCCCCCACCGAAGGTCCGCTCGTCGTCTCGATCACCACCCTCGGCGGCGACCCCGAAGTCGCGCGCGCGATGGGCGACAACATCCGCCTGCTCCGCGAATACACCGACCGCGAGACGCTCTTCCTCGGCAAGGTCGCGGTCTATTCCGCTGGCGCGACGTTCATGTCCGCCTTCCCGGTCGACAGCCGTTTCCTGACGCGCGGCAGCCGTATCATGATCCACGAGCGCCAGATGCAGAGCACGATCGAGCTCAACGGCCCGCTCAACACGCTGTCCTACGCGCTCAAGGCCAAGCTCCACGAGATCGAGGACTCGATCAACATCCAGGAGGAAGGCTTCCGCGCGATCGTCGAGGGCTCGAAGGTATCGCTGGAGGAGCTGAAGAAGAAGGCCCCCTCCAACTGGTACATCGAGGCCGAAGAGGCGCGCGACCTCGGTCTCATCCTCGATATCATCTGAGCGAACCACGAATGGCGGCACGGCGCGGCGGGTGACCCATGTTGCACCCGCGAAGCTAAGCGTTTGCGGGCGGGCCCCGTGTCATGTATCGGCTCCCATAACCTATAATCACACCACGGACGGACCGCTCGCAATGGCCGAATTCTCGCTCCCGAAAAACAGCGTCGTCAAGAAGGGCGTCAAGCACGCCTCTACGAGCCAGGGTTCGGGGGACAGCAAGCGTCTGAAATCGTTCAAGGTCTATCGCTACGATCCGGATTCGGGCGAAAACCCGCGCTACGACACGTTCGCGCTCGATCTCGACGATACGGGCCCGATGGTGCTCGACGCGCTGATCAAGATGAAGAGCGAGCATGACTCCTCGCTTACCTTCCGCCGCTCGTGCCGCGAGGGCATTTGCGGCTCTTGCTCGATGAACATCAACGGCAAGAACGGCCTCGCCTGCACGACCGCGATCGAGGATTGCAAGGGCGAGGTCCAGATCACGCCGCTGCCGCACATGGACGTGATCAAGGACCTGGTCCCCGATTTCACGCACTTTTACGCGCAATATTCGTCGATCAAGCCGTGGCTGCAGACCGTCACCCCGCCGCCCTCGGGCAAGGAACGCCTCCAGTCGCCGGAAGACCGCTCGAAGCTCGACGGCCTGTACGAGTGCATCCTGTGCGCCTGCTGCTCGACCTCGTGCCCGAGCTATTGGTGGAACGCCGACAAATTCCTCGGCCCCGCGATCCTGTTGCAGGCCTATCGCTGGCTCGCCGACAGCCGCGACGAGATGACCGGCGAGCGCCTCGACGAACTCGAGGATCCGTTCCGCCTGTACCGCTGCCACACCATCATGAACTGCGCGAACGCCTGCCCCAAGGGCCTCAACCCCGCCAAGGCGATCGCCGAGATCAAGAAGATGGAAGCCGAACGGGTCGTCTGATCCGATTGATCGGGGAGGGGGCGTGTTTCACCCCCTGTTCCCAGTCCCAATCCGATTTCCCATCCGGTCCCGCTATCCCGTCCCGCTCCCCCCTCCCGTTCGTGCTGAGCGAAGTCGAAGCACACGCTCGGGGCGGGGGATGGAATTCCCCAATGCCCTTCGACTTCGCTCAGGGCGAACGGTGTGGGGATCGAAGGACAGGTTCTTGACCACCGCTGCTTCCCAGCCCCATTTCGCCGAAGCCGACGACCCCGCCAACCCCGGCTGGCGGAGCTGGTCGCTCTCCGACCCGACCCGCTTCAACACCCTCCTCGGCCCCATGCTCTACCGCGTCGACGGCGCCATCGTCCGCGTCCGCATCACCCCCGAGCATCGCCACTCCAACATCCAGAACAACGTCCACGGCGGCGCGCTCCTCGCCTTCATCGACGTAGCCCTGTTCGCAGCCGCAAGAGGCTTCGGCCTGATCACCGCCGGCACCGCGGTCACGCTCGACCTCAACACCCAATTCATCGGCGGCGGTCGCGTTGGCGCACCGATCGAGGCGCAGGTCGAAGTCCTCAAGGAAACCGGCCGCCTCTTGTTCCTCCGGGGCCTCGTGGTGCAAGGGGACGACGAAACCAAGATCGCCGCCTTCTCGGCCACGATCCGCAAGCCGTCCAAGGGCTAGCCTCCGCGTATTATACGTTCCCCGGCGAAGGCCGGGGCCCAGTTGGGAACCGATCATTGTCTAGCGTCGCGCATCGTCACTTCCACCTTTCCACCTGGGCCCCGGCCTTCGCCGGGGAACGGGAGGTAGAACAATGACCGTCCTCAAAGCCTATGAGGCACTCGTAGCGTCAGGCGAACTCCGCCCAGACCCCGAACAAGCCGCCGCCGCCGCCCGCCTAAACACCCTCGCCACCGAACTCGCCGCCCCCAAATCCACCGGCTTCTTCGCCCGCTTCTCGAAGAAACCAGACCCCCGCGGCGTCTACCTCTGGGGCGGTGTCGGTCGCGGCAAATCCATGCTGATGGACCTCTTCTTCGCCAACGCCCCAGTCGACAAGAAACGCCGCGTGCATTTCGGCGAGTTCATGCTCGAGGTCCACGCGCGCATCGCCGCCGAGCGCCGCAAGGAAGTCGGCGACCCGATCGTCCCCGTCGCCACCGCGATCGCCGACGAGACGCGGCTGCTCGCATTCGACGAGATGATGGTTACCAACAGCCCCGACGCGATGATCCTGTCGCGGCTGGTCACGTCGCTGCTCGATTCCGGCGTGACGATCGTCACCACCTCGAACCGCCCGCCCGCCGATCTCTACAAGAACGGCCTCAACCGAGAGCATTTCCTGCCCTTCATCGCGACGATCGAGCAGCGCCTCGACGTGCTCCCGCTCAACGGCCCAGTCGATTATCGCCGCGACCGGCTCGGCAGCCAGGACACCTGGCTCGTCCCCAACGGCCCCGAATCCACCGCGCAACTCTCCGCCGCGTTCTTCCGGCTCACCGATTTCTCGACCGACGACAGCGAGCACGTCCCCGCCGAGGACCTGATCGTCCAGGGCCGCACGCTCCGCGTGCCGAAGTCGCTCAAGGGCGTCGCGGTGTTCAGCTTCAAGAAGCTGTGCGGCGAGGCGAGGGGGGTGGCCGACTACCTCGCCATTGCGCGGAAATTCCACACCGTCATCCTCGTCGGCATTCCCAAGCTCGGCCCCGAGAACCGCAACGAAGCCGCGCGCTTCGTGGCGCTGATCGACGCGCTGTACGAGCATAAGGTGAAGCTGCTCGCGGCAGCCGATGCGCAGCCGGGGGACCTCTACGAGAAGGGCGACGGCAGGTTCGAGTTCGACCGCACGATCAGCCGTTTGGAAGAGATGCGGTCGGAGGACTATCTGGCGGAAGGCCACCTCTGACCAACCTCTCCCGTCATCCTGACGAAAGTCAGGACCCAGAGCCACGAATGCTGCGTTTGGTATCCTGGGTCCTGACTTTCGTCAGGATGACGAAGCCGGCAGAGCTTATTGCACATGCGAACAACTCGCAATAACGCCATCACTTTTCCGCTTTAACGGTTGCCGTAGCGCCATAATGCGCGTAACCGGCGTCACCAATCACCCCGCACATCAGACGGAGACGGATTGGAATGGCTCGCAAGAAGATCGCGCTGATCGGCGCCGGTAACATCGGCGGTACGCTCGCGCACCTCGCAGCACTCAAGGGCCTTGGCGATATCGTCCTGTTCGACGTGGCCGAGGGTATCCCCCAGGGCAAGGCGCTCGACCTGTCGCAGTGCGGCCCGGTCGAAGGCTTCGACTCGCAGATCACCGGCTCGAACGATTACGCCGACATCGCCGGCGCGGACGTCATCATCGTCACCGCCGGTGTCGCACGGAAGCCCGGCATGAGCCGCGACGACCTGCTCGGCATCAATTTGAAGGTCATGAAGGCCGTCGGCGAGGGCATCAAGGCCAACGCCCCGAACGCGTTCGTCATCTGCATCACCAACCCGCTCGACGCGATGGTATGGGCACTCCGCGAATTCTCGGGCCTGCCGCATCACATGGTGGTCGGCATGGCCGGCGTGCTCGACTCGTCGCGCTTCAGCCACTTCCTCGCCGACGAGTTCAAGGTCTCGGTCAAGGACGTCACCAGCTTCGTGCTCGGCGGCCACGGCGACACGATGGTCCCGGTCATCAGTTACTCGACCGTGTCGGGCATCCCGGTTCCCGATCTCATCGCGATGGGCATGTCGAGTCAGGAAAAGATCGACGCGATCGTCAAGCGCACGCGCGGCGGCGGCGGCGAGATCGTCGCGCTGCTGAAGACCGGTTCGGCATATTATGCGCCGGCGACCAGCGGCATCGCGATGGCCGAGGCGTATCTGTACGACCAGAAGCGCGTGCTGCCGGCGGCGGCGTATGTGTCGGGCGAGTACGGCCTGGACGATCTGTACGTCGGCGTGCCGGTGGTGATCGGGGCTGGCGGCGTCGAGAAGATCGTCGAGATCAAGCTCGACGACGAAGCCAAGGGCAACCTCCAGGTCTCGGTCGACGCGGTCAAGGAACTGATCGTGGCCTGCAAGGGTATCGATGGTTCGCTAAACTGATTTGAAGACGTGAGCTAAACCGATCTGCTGTTCCCCGGCGAAGGCCGGGGTCCAGTTGGGAGAACTCCCGAGATGGATACCGCCTTCTGCGTCTACATCATGGCCAGCATGCGGAACGGTACGATCTACCTCGGCGTCACGAGCAATCTTCCCAAGCGTGTTTGGGAGCATCGCAACGGTGTTGTCGCAGGGTTCACGAAGAAATACGGTTGTCATCTGCTCGTCTGGTACGAAGTTTATGACGATCTGGACGCCGCCCGGCAGCGCGAGCTGCGGATGAAGGAATGGAAACGGGACTGGAAGGTGAAAGAGATCGAAGGGATGAACCCGAACTGGGATGATCTGTTCGATACGCTGACGCCAAACTGATCCGCCTTCCCAACTGGGCCCCGGCCTCCGCCGGGGAACAAGAGAGAGAAAATTAGATGAGCATCCTCGTCGACAAGAACACCAAGGTCATCACCCAGGGCATGACCGGCGAAACCGGCAGCTTCCACACCAAGATGGCGCTGGAATACGGCACGCAGATGGTTGGCGGCGTCACGCCCGGCAAGGGCGGCACGACGCATCTCGACCTCCCGGTCTACAACACTGTCGCCGAAGCAAAGGCGATGACAGGCGCGACCGCGTCGGTCATCTACGTGCCGCCCCCCTTCGCCGCCGATTCGATCCTCGAGGCGATCGACGCCGAGATCGAGCTGATCGTCGCGATCACCGAGGGCATTCCCGTCCTCGACATGGTCAAGGTCAAGCGCGCGCTGTCGGGTTCCAAGTCGCGCCTGATCGGTCCGAACTGCCCCGGCGTGCTGACCCCCGGCGAGTGCAAGATCGGCATCATGCCCGGCTCGATCTTCAAGAAGGGCTCGGTCGGCGTTGTCAGCCGTTCAGGCACGCTCACCTATGAGGCGGTCTTCCAGACGTCGAACGCAGGCCTTGGTCAGACGACCGCGGTCGGCATCGGTGGCGATCCGGTCAACGGCACGAACTTCATCGACGTACTCGAGCTGTTCCTCGCCGACGACGAAACTCAGTCGATCATCATGATCGGTGAAATCGGCGGCGACGCCGAGGAGCAGGCGGCACAGTTCCTCCGCGACGAAGCCAAGCGCGGTCGGTCGAAGCCGATGGCAGGCTTCATCGCTGGTCGTACGGCGCCTCCGGGCCGCCGCATGGGCCACGCCGGCGCGATCGTGTCGGGCGGCAAGGGCGACGCGGAGAGCAAGATCGCGGCAATGGAAGCTGCCGGGATCCGCGTTTCGGAAAGCCCCAGCCTGCTCGGCGAGACGCTGCTGAGCGTGCTGAAGGGCTAAGTTAAAAGAAGATTGTTCCCCCGCGAAGGCGGGGGCCCAGTCTGGGTCCCCGCCTTCGCGGGGACACAAAGAGGACGGTTGTGATGGGCTACGAAGGCCAGGATTTCAGCGATATCGCAGCCGGCGTCAGCCCGGCGTTCGTGGAGACGCTCTACGCCAAGTTCAACGCGGACCCGGCCTCGGTCGAATCCGGTTGGCGCGCGTTCTTCGAGGGTCTCGAAGGCTCCGCGCAGGGCCCGAGCTGGGAGAGTGCCCGCTGGCCGCTCACCACCACGGATGACCTGACCGCAGCGCTCGATCCGACCCAGATGGAGCCCGCGGCCAAGCCTTCGAAGGGTGGCAAGCCAGCCCCCGCCGCAGCGGCACCCGCCCCCGTCTCGAAGGAAGAGATCGCCAAGGCCGCTGCCGACGCGATCCGCGCGCAGCTGCTCGTCCGCACTTACCGCGTCCGTGGCCATCTCGCCGCCAACCTCGATCCGCTCGGCCTGTCGAAGCGCGAGATGCCCGAGGATTTGAAGACCGAATATCACGGCTTCTCCGATGCCGACATCGACCGGAAGGTCTATCTCGGCGGCACGATGGGCTTCGAATGGGTCTCGATCCGCGAGCTCGTCGACACGTTGCGCAAGAACTACTGCGGCAATGTCGGCCTCGAATACATGCACATCTCCGACGTCGAGGAGCGCCGCTTCCTCCAGGAGCGCATGGAGGGCCAGGACAAGGCGATCGAATTCTCCACCGACGGCAAGAAGGCGATCCTCACCAAGGTCATCGAAGCCGAGCAGTGGGAGAAGTTCCTAGGCAAGAAATACGTCGGCACGAAGCGCTTCGGGCTCGACGGCGGTGAATCGATGATCCCCGCGCTCGAGTCCGTCATCAAGTACGGCGGCCAGATGGGCGTGCGCGAGCTCGTCATCGGCATGGCGCATCGCGGTCGCCTCAACGTGCTCGCCAACGTGATGGCCAAGCCGTTGCGTGTGATCTTCCACGAATTCGCCGGCGGCTCGGCCAACCCGGACGACATCGGTGGTTCGGGCGACGTGAAGTATCACCTCGGCACCAGCACCGATCGCGAGTTCGACGGCCACAAGGTTCACATGAGCCTGGTCGCCAACCCGTCGCATCTCGAAGCCGCCGATCCGGTCGTGCTTGGCAAGACGCGCGCGATCCAGACGCTTAACAACGATCTCAAGGACCACGTGGCGTCGCTGCCGGTGCTGATCCACGGCGACGCGGCGTTCGCGGGGCAGGGGATCGTCTGGGAGTGCCTCGGCTTCTCGGGTATCCGCGGTTACAACACCGGCGGCTGCGTCCACTTCATCATCAACAACCAGGTCGGCTTCACGACCTCGCCGCAGTTCGCGCGCTCGTCGCCCTACCCGTCGGACGTCGCCAAGGGCGTCCAGGCGCCGGTCTTCCACGTCAACGGCGACGATCCCGAGGCGGTCACCTTCGCGACCAAGATGGCGATGGAATTCCGCCAGAAGTTCCACCGCGACATCGTCATCGACATGTGGTGCTATCGCCGCTTCGGCCACAACGAGGGCGACGAGCCGTCCTTCACGCAGCCGCTGATGTACGACATCATCCGTAAGCATCCCGGCGTCTCGTCGGTGTACGGCGATCGCCTGATCAAGGAAGGCGTGATCGACCAGGCCTGGATCGACGAGAATGTGAAGCAGTTCACGCTCCGTCTCGAGGGCGAGTTCGAAGCTGGTGCGTCGTACAAGCCGAACAAGGCTGACTGGTTCGGCGGTCGCTGGACCGGCCTCAGCGCGCCGACCGACGGCGGTTCCGCGCGGCGCAACGTCGAGACCGGCCTCAGCCAGAAGCTGTTCGACTCGCTCGGCCGCACGCTGACCACGATCCCGGATAGCGTGAAGATCCACAAGACGCTGAACCGCGTGATCGATGCCAAGCGTGAGATGTTCAAGTCGGGCAAGGGCTTCGACTGGGCAACCGGCGAAGCACTCGCATTCGGTGGCCTGCTCTCGGAAGGCTATGGCGTCCGCCTGTCCGGCCAGGATTCGGGTCGCGGCACCTTCTCGCAGCGCCACGCGGTGTGGGTCGACCAGACCGACGAGCACAAGTACGTGCCGTTGCAGGAGATCGAACACGGCCGCTTCGAAGTGCTCGACAGCCCGCTCAGCGAATACGGCGTGCTCGGGTTCGAATACGGCTACGCGCTCGCCGACCCGAAGACGCTCGTCCTCTGGGAGGCGCAGTTCGGCGATTTCGTCAACGGCGCGCAGATCATGATCGATCAGTTCATCACGTCCGGCGAGTCGAAGTGGCTCCGCGCGAACGGCCTCGTGATGCTGCTGCCGCACGGTTACGAAGGGCAGGGACCGGAGCACAGCTCGGCACGTCCCGAGCGCTTCCTGCAATCGTGCGCGGACGACAATATCCAGGTCGCGAACTGCACCAGCCCGGCGAACTATTTCCACCTGCTTCGCCGACAGATGCATCGCAACTTCCGCAAGCCGCTGATCGTGATGACGCCGAAGTCGTTGCTCCGTCACAAGCTGGCGGTCTCGAACGCCGAGGATTTCCAAGGTGACAGCCACTTCCGCCGTCTCCTGTCCGACACCAATGGTGCGGCGGACGTCGATACGAAGCGGCTCGTGCTCTGCACCGGCAAGGTCGCCTACGACCTGATCGAGGCACGCGATGCCCACGGCGACACGGACACGCAGATCGTCCGCGTCGAGCAGCTCTATCCCTTCCCGGGCGAGCCGATCGCCGAGCGCGTCGCGCGGATGCCGAACCTCGAAGAGATCGTCTGGGCGCAGGAAGAGCCGAAGAACAACGGCTATTGGTTCTTCGTCGAGCCGCTGATCGAGGAGGCGCTGGCGACGGTGAACTCACCCGTGAAGCGCGCGCGCTACGCCGGGCGCAACGCCTCGGCGTCGCCCGCGACCGGCCTGATGAAGCGTCACCAGGCCGAGCAGGGCGCGCTCGTCGCCGACGCGCTCGGCCACAACGTCCGCGACGAAATCCGCCGCGCGCGCAAGACCGAAGACGAACGCTCTGCCGGCAAGGCTGGCGCATAACTCCAATTCCTGCATCTCCGCCCGTGCGGGGATTGAAGAGGTAGAAGCAAACATGGCAACCGAAGTCACCGTCCCCGTCCTGGGTGAATCGATCACCGAAGCCACCCTCGGCGAGTGGCTGAAGCAGCCCGGCGACCCCGTCGCCGTCGACGAGCCCATCGCCAGCCTCGAGACCGACAAGGTCTCGGTCGAGGTCCCGTCGCCGGTCGCCGGCGTCATGGGCCAGCACGCGGTCGCCGTCGGCGACACCGTGCAGGTCGGCGCGATGCTCGCCACGATCGACGCAGGCGACGGCGCCGCCGCGTCGGCCCCTGCGCCCGCACCCGCCGCGACAGCTACGCCAGCCGCTGCTCCTGCCAAGGACGAGTCCGGCGCAGGCTATGGCGACCAGCCCGGTGCCGGCACCAGCGACTCGCCCGCCGCGCTCTCGCCGTCAGTCCGCCGCGCGGTGCTCGAGCACGGCGTCGATCCCGGCACCGTCAAGGGCACCGGCCGCGACGGTCGTATCACGAAGGAAGACGTGACCGCCGCCGCATCGAGCAAGCCCGCCCCTGCTCCTGCGGCAGCCCCCGCACCGGCAGCAGCGCCCACCGCATCCGGCCGCGGCGAAGAGCGCGTCCGCATGACGCGCCTCCGCCAGACGATCGCCAAGCGCCTCAAGGAAGCGCAGAACACCGCCGCCATGCTGACGACGTTCAACGACGTCGACATGACCGCGGTGATCGAGGCACGCGCCAAGTACAAGGACCTGTTCGAGAAGAAGCACGGCGTCCGCCTCGGCTTCATGGGCTTCTTCGTGAAGGCCGCGACGATGGCGCTGCGCGACATCCCGTCGGTCAACGCGTCGATCGACGGCGACGACATCGTCTATCACGACTATGCCGACATCTCGGTCGCGGTCTCGTCGCCGGGCGGCCTCGTCGTCCCGGTGATCCGCGATGCCGACCAGATGTCGGTCGCGACGATCGAGAAGACGATCGGCGACTTCGGCAAGCGCGCCAAGGAAGGCGCGCTCAAGATGGACGAGATGAAGGGTGGCACCTTCACGATCTCGAACGGCGGCGTGTTCGGCTCGCTGATGTCGACCCCGATCATCAATCCGCCGCAGTCGGCGGTCCTCGGTCTCCACCGCATCGAGGAACGCCCGGTCGTCGTGAACGGCCAGATCGTCATCCGCCCGATGATGTACCTCGCGCTCAGCTACGACCACCGCCTGATTGACGGCCGCGAAGCCGTGACGTTCCTGGTGGCGCTGAAAAATGCTATCGAGGATCCGACGCGGATTCTTATCGACCTGTGAGGTAGCAATGGACTGGCGCGACCACATTCACTCGGACCCCGGCATCATGGGCGGCAAGCCTGTTTTTCGGGGTACGCGCTATACCGTGGAACGCGTCCTAAAGCTGGTCGGCGCGGGTTGGTCTTATGACCAGATCGCGGAAGAATATCCGGGGGTGCTTTCCGAGCACCTCCGCGCCGCCGCCCTGTTTGCCGCAGATCTCATGCACGACGAAAGCTATGTCGCGATCGGCCGGGCACGCGCGGCTTGAGGTTGATGTGCGATGCGAACATCGGTAGCCGCATCGCTCGCGTTCTGAGTACAGCTGGTCACGATGTCGTCCGCGCATCCGTTGTTTTGCCCGACGAGAAAGACGAAATCATTCTCGCGTATGCGGTCGCCGACGATCGCTTCCTGATCTCGTGTGATCGTGATTTCGGTGAACTGGTTTTCCTGAAGCAAGCGACCCCGCCACCCGGCATCATCTATGTCCGGTTCGAGCCGGACCACGTCGAACACATCCTTCCGCGGTTGTTGCCGCTCCTCGAATTCGAGGCGTGCAATGGCCATATGACTGTCATCGGGACGAAGCGTGACCGCGCTGTTCCCCTCCCAGCGAAGAGCAAAGACAATGGCTGACTACGACTATGACGTCCTCGTGATCGGTGCGGGCCCCGGCGGTTACGTCGCGGCGATCCGCGCCGCGCAGCTCGGCCTGCGCACCGCCTGCGCCGAGTCCCGCGACACGCTCGGCGGCACCTGCCTCAACGTCGGCTGCATTCCGTCCAAGGCACTGCTCCACGCGTCCGAGATCTACGAGGAGGCCAAGGGCGGCCACCTCACCAAGTTCGGCATCGATTTCCAGGGCGTCACTCTCAACCTCGACCAGATGCACGCCGAGAAGGCCAAGGCCGTCAAGGAACTCACCGGCGGCGTCGAATTCCTGTTCAAGAAGAACAAGGTAACCTGGCTTAAGGGTAAGGCCGCCTTCCAGGACGCGCACACGGTGGACATCGCCGGCCAGAAGGTCACAGCCAAGAACATCGTCATCGCCACCGGCTCGAGCGTGATGCCGCTCCCCGGCGTCGAGGTCGACCAGAAGACCGTCGTCGACAGCACCGGCGCGCTCGAGATCCCGAAGGTCCCCGAGCACATGGTCGTCATCGGCGGCGGCGTGATCGGTCTCGAACTCGGGTCGGTCTGGCGTCGTCTCGGCGCCAAGGTCACGGTCGTCGAGTTCGTCGACCAGATCCTCCCCGGCTTCGACGGCGAGGTCCGCCGCGAGACTGCCAAGCTCTTCAAGAAGCAGGGCATGAAGCTGAAGCTCTCGACCAAGGTCACCGGCGTGACCGTCGCCGACGGCGTCGCGACCGTCAGCGTCGAGCCCGCCGCCGGTGGCGCGTCCGAGACGCTGACCGCCGACGCGGTGCTCGTCTCGATCGGGCGGAAAGCGAACGTCGACGGCCTCAACCTCGAAGCCATCGGCCTCGAGCTGAACAAGCGCGGCCAGATCGAAACCGACCACTCGTTCCGCACGAAGGTCGACGGCGTCTGGGCGATCGGCGACTGCATCCCCGGCCTGATGCTCGCGCACAAGGCCGAGGACGAGGGCGTCGCGGTGGCGGAAAACATCGCCGGCCAGACCGGCATCGTCAACGAGGACATCATCCCGAGCGTCGTCTACACGATGCCCGAGATCGCCGGCGTCGGCCTCACCGAAGAGGCCGCCAAGGAAAAGACCGAGATCAAGGTCGGCAAGTTCCCATTCGCCGCCAACAGCCGCGCCAAGACCAACCGCGACACCGACGGCTTCGTGAAGATCATCGCCGACGCGAAGACCGATCGCGTCCTCGGCGTCTGGATCGTCTCGAGCCTCGCGGGCACGCTGATCGCCGAAGCCGCCATCGCGATGGAATTCGGCGCGACCAGCGAGGACATCGCCTACACCTGTCATGCGCATCCCACGCATGCCGAGGCGATCAAGGAAGCGGCTATGGCGGTACAGGGCAAGCCGATTCATATCTAGTACGACCGCGCAAAGGCCGTAGCGCAAGCTACGGCCGAGCACCCAGCGGTCGGACCGGCCGGCGCGGCCAAAAGCCGCGTCCGACGACAGGGGCTTTGCCCCTGTCCGGCCAAGCCACGGTCCGACCGCGCAAAAGCCGTAGCGCAAGCTACGGCCGAGCAACCAGCGGTTGGACCGGCCGGCGCGGCCAAAAGCCGCGTCCGACGACAGGGGCTTTGCCCCTGTCCGGCCAAGCCACGCTAAGCTGAATTTCTGGAGGGCGTCGGTGGTAATCCACCGGCGCCCTCTCTGCGTTTGCACGGCGAACGGCGAACGGCGAACGGCGAACGGCGAACGGCGAACGGCGAACGGCGCGGGTGCGGAGCGAGGGGTGAAGGGTGAAGGGTGAAGGGTGAAGGGTGAAGGGTGAAGGGTGAAGGGTGAAGGGTGAAGGGTGAAGGGTGAAGGGTGAAGGGTGAAGGGTGCGGAGTGCGGGGTGCGGGGTGAGAGGTGCGGCGTGAGGGGGGCGGGGCGAAGGTAGGAAGCAGATGTAACCACAGTCAGCTTCAAGCCTCGCGCCATTCTAAAACCCCACCCGCCACGCCCCCCATCCGTCATCCCGGCGAACGCCGGGACCCACGGTTACGGCGGACCCGGCGATCACGCGCCACCATTACCCGGTCCGCAACCATGGGTCCCGGGCGTCCGCCGGGATGACGGGGGGAAGGACGATATGAGGGCGCGCGGTCAAAGGTGTAGGGCGACCTCGCGCCTCGTGCTTTCCGTTCTGTTTAACCCCATTGCGCAAGAGCGGACTTACCAGCCCCGCGTACGGCTACAGCATGCCAAGCCCAAGCGATCCTCGGGGGGAGGCCAAGAAAGACCACCGTTCAGGCCCTCGTTCGCGTCATCTTCAAAGGCCACTCATCCAACCAGAACCAAAAGCACCACCCCGGCGAAGGCCGGGGCCCAATTGGAGAGGCCGCAGTAACGACGCGTAGCCCTACATCATCGCCGTTTCCCAATTGGGCCCCGGCTTCCGCCGGGGTGGTGCCCTCACGATGTGTATCGCCGGGAGGATATCGGTCTAGGTCGTGCGACGAACGGCGCATTGCACTACAGTCATCGCTCCAGCGAAACTGCCCGCCCCCGACACACCAACAATCAAACCTTAGGCGGACCATTCCGCGGCTTGCCGAACCCGGCGAACAACGTCTCCAGCCCTGCGGTGACCGTGCCGATCACCTTGGCCATTTCAGGCGGCAAGGGTGGCGCCTCCCCAAACGGCGGTTTCGGCGCAGCCCCCGCATAGGGATTGGCCGCAGGCTCGTCCGACGAAGGCTTCGCGCCAGTCTCAGGAGCTGCCGACGTTTCCGGCGTCACCGGCGGTTCAGGCGGGGCAGGGTGCCCAGCACGCCCGGCGGTCTTCGCATCCTGCTTCGTGATCGCAGCCGCAGCCATCATCAATCCAGCCGCGACCACCTGCCGCCCGGCCGGCGTCCCCAACTGCCGGGTGACCGCCGCAGCGATCCCGGCAAAAGGCGTCGCGCCATCATGCTTCCGGCCATGCTTGCCGCCATCATGCTTGGCGTCATGCTCATGCCCACACCCACCGCTGGCGGCCCGCTCAGCCTCGCGCTCGCGGCGCTTCCGCTCGTCCTTCTTCTTGCCCATGTCACGCTCCAGAACTGTATTGTCTATCCAATACACCATGTAAGTATCGCCGACCCGCGCCACAATGCCCCCTTTCGTTCGGCACCCGCGTTACCCATCTCTGCAACCGACCTGACGGCGCCGCACAAGGCTTGCCGCACCCGAACAAATATGGAACACACCGCCTCATGCTGACCAAGATTTCCGTACGCGGCGCGCGCGAGCACAACCTCAAGGACGTCGACATCGACATCCCCCGCGACACGCTGACGGTGATCACCGGCCTGTCCGGTTCCGGCAAGTCGAGCCTCGCGTTCGACACGATCTACGCCGAGGGCCAGCGCCGCTACGTCGAGAGCCTTTCCGCCTACGCTCGCCAGTTCCTAGAACTGATGCAGAAGCCCGACGTCGACCACATCGAGGGCCTCTCGCCAGCCATCTCGATCGAACAAAAGACCACCAGCCGCAACCCGCGCTCGACCGTCGCCACCGTCACCGAGATCTACGATTACATGCGCCTATTATGGGCGCGCGTCGGCATCCCGTATTCCCCCGCCACCGGCGAACCCATTGCCGCGCAGACTGTCAGCCAGATGGTCGACCGCGTCATGGCGCTCCCCGAAGGCACGCGCCTCTATCTGCTCGCCCCCGTCGTCCGCGGCCGCAAGGGCGAGTACCGCAAGGAACTCGCCGAGTGGCAAAAGGCCGGCTTCGCGCGCGTCCGCATCGACGGCGAGATCCACGACATCGACGAAGCCCCCGCGCTCGACAAGAAGTACAAGCACGACATCGAAGTCGTCGTCGACCGCCTGGTCGTCGGTGGCGAAATCGCCACGCGCCTCGCCGAGAGCTTCGAAACCGCGCTCAAACTCGCCGACGGCCTCGCCTATGTCGACCCCGCCGATCCGGTCGAGCCGCACACGCCGAAATCCGAAATCCTCGGCAACAACGCCCCCGACGGCCGCATCGTCTTCAGCGAAAAATTCGCCTGCCCGGTCAGCGGCTTCACCATCTCCGAGATCGAGCCGCGCCTGTTCTCGTTCAACGCCCCGCAGGGCGCATGCCCGGCGTGCGACGGCCTCGGCGAGAAGCTGCTGTTCGACGAAGACCTCGTCGTCCCCAACCACATGCTCAGCATCAAGAAGGGCGCGGTCGTCCCCTGGGCGAAATCGAACCCGCCGTCGCCCTATTACATGCAGGTCCTCGGCAGCCTCGCGCGCGAGTTCAAGTTCGACATCGAAACCCCGTGGGGCGACCTCCCGCCGGAGGTCCAGAGCACCATCCTGCACGGCTCCAAGGGCAAGCCCGTCACGCTCACCTTCATCGACGGCAAGAAGAAATACGACGTCTCCAAGCCGTTCGAAGGCGTCATCGGCAACCTCAACCGCCGCATGCTCCAGACCGACTCCGCCTGGATGCGCGAGGAGCTGAGCAAGTACCAGTCCGCCGCCGCCTGCGAAGTCTGTGGCGGCGCGCGCCTGAAACCCGAAGCGCTCGCGGTCAAGATCGCGATGAAGGACATCTCCTATGCCACGCATCTCTCGGTTGTCGACGCGCTCCAGTTCTTCACCGACATGCCACAGCATCTCGGCGACCAGCAGAACGCGATCGCCGAACGCATCCTCAAGGAGATCGTCGAGCGCCTGGGCTTCCTCAACAACGTCGGCCTAGATTACCTCAACCTCGACCGCACCTCCGGCACGCTCAGCGGCGGCGAGTCCCAGCGCATCCGCCTCGCGAGCCAGATCGGCAGCGGCCTGTCCGGCGTGCTCTACGTCCTCGACGAGCCCTCGATCGGCCTGCACCAGCGCGACAACGACATGCTCCTCAAGACGCTCCGCCGTCTGCGCGATCTCGGCAACACCGTGCTCGTCGTCGAGCATGACGAGGACGCGATCCGCACCGCCGACTACATCATCGACATGGGCCCCGGCGCCGGCGTCCGCGGCGGCCAGGTCGTCGCGCAGGGCACGCTGAAGCAGATCCTCAAGTCTAAGGGCAGCATCACCGCCGACTATCTCAACGGCACCCGCGAAGTCCCCGTCCCGACCACGCGGCGCAAGGGCAACGGCAAGAAGCTCACCGTCCACAACGCCGTCGCCAACAATCTGCGCGGCGTCACCGCCAGCCTCCCGCTCGGCACCTTCACCTGCATCACCGGCGTCTCCGGCTCGGGCAAGTCGAGCTTCACGATCGACACGCTCTACGCCGCCGCCGCGCGCGAGCTGAACGGCGCGCGCATCGTCCAGGGCAAGCACGACAAGATCACCGGCCTCCAGTATCTCGACAAGGTCATCGACATTGACCAGTCGCCGATCGGCCGCACCCCGCGCAGCAACCCCGCCACCTACACAGGCAGCTTCACGCAGATCCGCGACTGGTTCGCCGGCCTGCCGGAATCGCAGGCGCGCGGCTACAAGCCCGGCCGCTTCAGCTTCAACGTCAAGGGCGGCCGCTGCGAGGCGTGCCAGGGCGACGGCGTGCTCAAGATCGAGATGCACTTCCTCCCCGACGTCTACGTCACCTGCGACGTCTGCCACGGCGCGCGCTACAATCGCGAGACGCTCGAGGTGAAGTTCAAGGGCCATTCGATCGCCGACGTGCTCGACATGACGGTCGAAGACGCCGCCGAATTCTTCAAGGCGGTCCCCCCGATCCGCGACAAGATGGCGATGCTGGTCGAGGTCGGCCTCGGCTACGTCAAGGTCGGCCAGCAGGCGACGACGCTCTCGGGCGGCGAAGCGCAACGCGTCAAGCTCGCCAAGGAACTCTCGCGCCGCGCCACCGGCAACACGCTCTACATCCTCGACGAACCCACCACCGGCCTCCATTTCGAGGACGTGCGGAAATTGTTGGAAGTCCTCCACGCGCTCGTCGAGCAAGGCAACACGGTCGTCGTGATCGAACACAATCTCGACGTCATCAAGACTGCCGACTGGGTGCTGGATCTAGGCCCGGAAGGCGGCGTCAAGGGCGGCGAGATCGTCGCCGAAGGCACGCCGGAGAAGGTCGCGAAGGCCAAGGGTAGCTTTACGGGGAAGTATCTGGCGCCGTTGCTGGAGAAGCGGGTTGTGACGGCCGAGTAGCTCAAAGAATCTCCTTGTAAGGTCGCAGGGTGGTATGTCAGCTTCATGCTTAATTGCATGGAGACGATATGCTTACGCCTTCAATGACCGCTCTTGAGAAGCAGATTGTTAAGGCGCTTTTGGGGAAGGGGCAGCGCAACCAAGACATTCATGCTTTGATCAATACTGGCCGCGATCCGACCGTAAATTTTGGTCGAATTAGCGATGTAAAAAAACTGGAGATATTGCCGGCGACTGACGAGCAGATTGAGCGGTTCAGATTGGAGAAATCGCTTATCGATCTGCAGACGGGCTTATCACCATTCGAGAATGAACGTTTAGTTCGGGCTCGGGAAGCGATGATGCTGGCTATTCAGATATTCAATATGCCGCTTCTTCGTTTCAAGGTTGAGGTATTTGCGGTCCTATCAAACATAGCTTGGACGTATTTGCTTCACGAATTTTATATTCGCCAAGGCCGTGTCATTACCCATAAAGATGGAAGCTCATTCCTTCTTGGCCAGATGATAAAAAGGCAGGATGTTCCGATCACCGCTGGATCGGTTAAAAACCTTCAAGCAATGAAGGTAATTAGGGACGCGGTTGAGCATAAAACCCTCTCAGCGATCGGCGAGACATTTTACGCAATATTTCAGGCCAACTGCCTGAATTTCGAAAAGTCATTATGCGAACTGTTCGGGGAGCGTGTTTCGCTGGGTAAAGATTTATCCTATGCAATCCAGATTTCTAAAATGTCGATAGATCAGGCGGCGATGCTTCAAAAGGCTGAGGTTGCAGGACCAATTCAATCGATTGATGCGCAATTAAGTAAAATGTTTACCGATGATGAAATGTCTGACCCAGATTTCAAATTCAAGGTTAGCTACTCATTGGAGAAGGCGTCGAAGGGCGATGCTCATTTCACGTTTTCCAATAAGCTGGGAGACGGAAATCCTCACAACGTACTAGTTCAGAAGGTTGCAGCGGATGAAAATTGGCCGCTCAGGGCAAGTTTGGTAGTCAAGAAGGTAATGGAGAAGACGGGCAAAAAATTTAGCTCACATAACCATACCCAGGCGTGGCGGAAATTAGGTGTCCGTCCTAAACCTGGATCGTTAACTCCAAGCGCTACGACACCGAAATTTTGCACGTATCATGTTGCGCACAATGACTACACCTATTCGGATGAATGGGTCGACAAGTTGTGTGGTATAGTGACGGATGACATTGAGTTCGGAAAATTAAAGGCCTTCAAACTCTAAAGTATTCGGTTTCATTGGCTTTCGTGATGCTCACTTTGAACATCGACCGTAATCAGTTATATTTTGGTGCATGGCAAACCTGACCCCCATCGCGTCGGAGTTCGCGACTAGCGAGGACGCCGCGCCGTATGACACCTGGTTCCGCGCCAAGGTCGAGCGCGCGATGGCGTCGGACAAACCCAGCATCCCGCACGATCAAGTGATGGCAATGATGCAGGCTATCATCGACAAACACAAACCACGTTGACGCTGCCGCTCGTCTGGACGGATAAAGGGACACGGCGAATTCCTTGTCGTGGAGCTTTCCTTTCAGCGAACCTCCACGAGCCGTTCGCCGTTCCGAAGTAGCATCGCGACCTGATCCCATCTCGCCTCGATCCAAACGATCAGTACCCGGTTGCTCGCGTTGCCGCAGCGGAGCCACACCAGAGCGAACCGATCCGGATATCGAAGATAGACAAAATCATCGTCCTTGCTGATCAGCACCGACCCATCAGCCTCCGCGCGAGCGGCAATGGCCCGATCACTCGCGGCGAGCATCTCGATCTCCGCAACGTGCGTCGCGTCCTCGCCCCGATCGCGCAACCACCTGCATAATGCTGGCGGTAACTGCGCATCGACGAGGAATTTCATTCGGCCGCCAGTACCACCGGATGATCGGTCGTCGCGGCCGCATAGCCCAAGGCTGCCTGTACGTCGGCTTCGCTTAAATACGGAAAGTCGGCAACGATCTCCGCAATACTCGCGCCGCCCGCCAACATTTCGAGAACGTCGGTAACCCGGACACGCGTGCCCGTGACAACCGGGCGACCACCACAAACGCCGGGGTCTATCGAGATGCGGGGAAAGCCAGCTAGCGTCATGGCGGGAAGGTGCGGCGGACCGGTGTCATCGTCAAGCCCACCGGCGGAACACGCAAACGCCGCTGCTCGTTGAACCCGGTGAACCAACAATCGGACGAAACCCCATGACCAAGCCCCAACCGCACAAGCCCGCCAAGCCCAAGACGTTCGGCCGCAACGCGCTCTCGATCGGCGCCGCGGCGATAGGGCTGGGCGGGGCGTTGCTCGCGGTGTTCCTGCGCTCGAAGAGCAACCCCGCCGAGCATGCCGCGCCCGATCTCGCGCTCGACAAGCGTCGCCCAGGTGCGGACGATCGCGCGCCGGAGGCCTTCCGCCCCGATCCCACCGCCGTCCCCACCAAGGCCGAGCGCGAGTCGCTCCGCCCCGCCACCGGCCCGGCCCCGTCGTTCGCCGCGGATCGCGGTTCGACGCTCCGCTGAGGCGCCTTCCTGATCCTCCCCCCGCAAGGGGGAGGTGGCTGGCCCTCGCCAGACGGAGGGGGAGGGGGCGATCACCCCTGTTTGCGTGTCCTCCTCCTCCGTCGCCCACGGTGCCACCTCCCCCTGGCGGGCGAGGACAAGAAGAGCCCGGCACACCCGGGTCACCCACGCACGCCTTCCCCTTCCGTCATCCTGACGAAAGTCAGGACCCAGAGCCAAAAGCGCCATACCCCGTAACCCTGGGTCCTGACGTGCGTCAGGATGACGAGGGTGGGGCGTCAGGACGAGGGCACCCCCCGAAACCGCTGTCCTACACACCCCGATCCGGCATACCTGATCGGTCCTCTCCGTAACGAGGATCGATCATGGCGAACGCATCCACCCCGGCCGCCCCGCACCCATGCGTCGCAACGCGTGCCGCGCCCATGCCCCGGCCGCGCTACGAACCCCCGATCCCCGATCATCTCCCCAACGCGGTCCGCCACGTCATGGCCTGGCAAGCGCATGTCGACGCCGGCCGGATCGGCACCCGCATCCCCGTCTCGCCCGAGATCGCCGCCAACCGCGACCGCTGGACCGCGCTCGCCCGGAGCATGCGCAAGTGACCGCCCTCCCGCCGGAATCGATGATCGACCCCCAACCCCAGCACACGCTGGAATCCGCGCCGGAGGCCACGACCGACCACGTCTCGCCCCAGCCCGCCGATCCCACCAACCAGCCCCACACCGAAAACGCGCCCTACGCCCCCGCAACCCCCGCCCGCTACACGCAGCGCAGCGACGGCTGGACCCCGGATCGCCAGCGCGCCTTCCTCGAACGCATCGCGGAGGGCGCCACCGTCGACGAGGCAAGCGCCAGCGTCGGCCTCTCGCCCGCCGCCGCCTACTCCCTACGCCGCCGCGCGTCGGGGGCGGCATTCGCGCTCGGCTGGGACGCCGCCAAGCTGGTCGCGCGGCCGATCGTCGCCGAAACCCTGTTTCTCCGCGCGATCGCCGGCCAGACCGAGCGCGTCACGCGTCCCGACGGCGAAGTGATCGAGCGCCACCGCTACGACAACCGCCTCGCCATGTCCTTGCTCAACCGGCTCGATCGCCATGCCGACGCCTCCGAGACGGCCAACGCCGCCACCCGCATGGTCGCCGCCGAATTCGACGCCTTTCTCGACATCATCGCGCTGGACGCCGGTCCCGCCCGCGCCGGCCTGTTCCTCGGCGAGCGTCTCGAAGCAGACACGGCAGGGGAGGCGGCGATGGCGCCGATCCTCACGCTCGCCCGCGCGGACCGCTGGTTGCGCAGCGCCGCGGGCGTCGCGTCGGGGATCATGGTCGCCGATCTCGATCCCGCCGCCCGCGCCGACTGGACCGCCGATCAATGGTCCCGCGCCGAAGCCGCCGGCCTCCTCCGCCTCGCCCCCGAACCCGTGCGCGCACCCGCGCCCTCTGCCAAACCCGCTCCCGCCGAAACCACGCCAGCGTCTATACTTCCTATACTTCACTCGGTTCGCCACGACGGTCGCGTCGGGGACAGCCCGGTCTGGTACGATCCGATCGCCGAAGGCTGGCGCACCAGTTTCCCGCCGTCACAGCCCTTTTTCGGTACCGAATATGGCGACTTCGGCGATGAGGAGTATCACCGCGAATGCTCGGACGACGAGGCGATCATCCTCGACGTGCCCCATGACCGAGAGATCGCCGAACGCGCGGCTGTCGAAGGCGCGGACCGCGACACGTGGTTCGTCGGCTATGCGGTCGACGGCGGCCTGGTCGACGAGGCCGGTGCCGAGGCCGCGGGCGCCACGGACAAGGCCCGCCTCGTCGCACTCGCCTGGAGGTTCGATCCGCATCGTCCGCCCACGCTCGGACCCAAGCCGGCAACCGCATCCACGTCCGGGCCTGCGCCTCGTCCGCCCGCAACCGGCCTGTGTGTCCAACCCCCGATCGGCCCCGTCCAGTCGCAGCCCACGGACGTTCCGTCGTCGACGCTCGCGTGTCCTGCACCCAAATCCAGCATCGGGCGTTCTCCCGCCGTCAGACTTTTAATCGACGGGAACCCGCATGAGCATCTTCAGCAAGATCAAGTCCGCTATCTTTGGTGAGAAGGGCCCGCTGGGCAGCGGCCATTTCGGCACGCCCAAGCCCGCCGCACCCGCGCCCCAGACGACTGCTGCTCAGCCCCAGGCTACACCGACTCCGCAAGCCGCGCCGGCCGCCACGCCGGTGACCGCGCCCGCACCGCAGTCGGTCGACGTCGAGGCCGTCCTGTCGGGCATCGCCTCGCGCAAGAATTCCGATCTCAACTGGCGGTCGTCGATCGTCGACCTGATGAAGCTGCTCGACCTCGATTCGAGCCTCGACAACCGCAAGGAACTCGCCACCGAGCTCGGTTACACCGGCGCGAAGGACGGCAGTGCGGAGATGAACATCTGGCTGCACAAGGCCGTGATGCGCGAGCTGGCGAAGAACGGCGGCACCGTACCGGCCGGTCTCAAGGACTGACGTGACCCGGCGTCGGCAACCAAACACCGGCGCCGATCATTACGTTTCAGTATCAACCGACTGAAAGGACACGAAATGCGCGTTGCGATGCTGGGCCTGATGGCCGCCTCCACCCTTGTCGCCGGCTGCGTCGGCGGCGGAGGCAACCGCTACGGCGTCGACCCGCGCTATCGCTCCTACGATTACAACCGGCCGGACCCTGCCTATGGCAGCTACGACGCCGGCCGCTATTACCGCGACGACCGCCGCTACCGTGAGCGCCGCCTGTCGCGTAACGACCGCGTCTACCGCGGCAATGACGGTCGCTATTACTGCCGCCGCAACGACGGCACCACGGGGCTGATCGTCGGCGGAGTTGCGGGCGGCGTGCTCGGCAACGTCATCGCCCCGGGCGGTTCGGGTCTGCTCGGCTCCCTCCTCGGTGCGGCCGGCGGTGCGCTCGCAGGGCGTGCCGTCGATCGCTCGAGCAACGATGCCCGCTGCCGTTAAATACCTCGACCGGCGTCGAAATATCGGCGCCGGTCGTTTTAGATAATCCCTGGTCCGGGCGGCGCGGACCAAAATATTATCGGCGCAAATCGGTGTAATTCTCGACCCGATGTGGTCGCAAGATTTGCAATTCCAGCCGTCTTGGCCTATCTAGAATCTGCTACAGTCGCACATCGACGGTTCTTGGCGCTTTGCGGCACCTTTCTCCTTCTTTCCCTGCTCCGCGGCACGCGGTCGCCCGGCTCTCGGGCGGTCTATCTTAAGAAGGAGCCATCTCATGGCTATCACCGGAACCGTAAAGTTTTTCAACGCCGACAAGGGCTATGGCTTCATCGCGCCGGACGGCGGCGGCAACGATGCATTCGTGCACATCACCGCGGTTGAGCGCGCCGGCATGCCGACGCTGAACCAGAACCAGCGCGTCACCTACGAGCTCGAGCCCGACAAGCGTGGCAAGCAGTCGGCCGTGAACCTCCAGCCAGCCGATTGATCTCGCTGGCGGATTTCGGTCCGCCAACCTGATCTCGGTTGCGATGCGGCGGCCATGATGGTCGCCGCATCACCCCTTTGAAATTTTCCGCAGGAGCGCACCAGCATGGCCGATAATCCAGAATTTTACCGGGCCCGCGCTGATGAAGAGCGTCGCAACGGTGATGCCGCCCTCCTCGACAACGTCCGCGACCGCTGCCGCCGCGCCGAAAAGGCCTGGGACGACATGGCATCGCGCGCCGAACGCACGCAAATCCTCCGCGCCGCCCGCGAAGCCGCCCCTCCCGGCGGCGAACGCATGATGATCGGCACCCCCTCGATGGCCCCCGCCGAATAGGCCTGCCCGTCGAGGTTTGAGTGATTTGAAGGAGGCCCGGGTGCAGCGATGTGCTTGGGTTTCTTGGCGTAATGGGACGGCCAGCGACTCGGTGCCGCGCGATCGCCGGCAGCGATTTATTTCAACGGCTTACCCGAATCCTCGATAGTGCCGGTAACGCCCGTCGCAAGAGCGCCGGTCTCTCGTTCCGAGGACGACAGCTCCGTCGTGCCGGGGACGCGTCCCGATGACGCGGCCACAGCTCAGTCGTTCGCCACGTTGCGCGCCGACAACGCCCGAAGTGCAGCGTGCGCCGAAATCCCGGCGCCGATGATCAACACCGTGGCAACCGACGTCAGCCAGACACGCTTCATCAACCGAACCGTCTGCACCCGAACGCGCAATCGCTTACTCCGCCTGCCCATAACGAGCGCCACCAACGCGCGCCGGAGCTGATCAGGCCGAACCGACCACGCAGCGGATTTCGGCCGTCCCACCACAGGACGAAGCCTCACCCTGGCAACATGGGCTTACCGTAAAGTTGCGGTGTCGAGCTTAAGCGCGGCCTCGGGAATGACCTCGACGTTCGGATAGGCTTTGCGCAGTGGTTCGATGAATTGCTTGGCGTCGCCGACCACGACGATGCTCGCCGCCTTCGGATCGAGCAGCGCGACCGCCGCCGCCTGCACCGCCGCCGGATCGACCGCACCAACCGCGCCGGTGTAGCGCTGCAGCTCGCCCAGCGGCACGCCGTTCTGGACATACGCGCCGAGGATGCCGGCAACCCCCGACGTCGTCTCGATCCCGCGCCCGAAATTACCGACCAGCACGGCCTTGCGCGTGTCGAGTTCGGCGGCGGGCACGGGCGCCGCCCCCAGCCGCGCCATCTCCGCTGCGATCAGCGTCACGACCTCCGCTGCGGTCGGGTTCTTGGTCTGCGTCCGCGCCGCGACCGTGCCCTGCGTCTTCCCCGCATCGAGTCCGCTACCCGCGCCGTACGCAAGCCCGCGCTTGATCCGGATTTCCTGGTTCAGCCGCGACGAGAAACCGCCGCCGAGCACGGTATTGCCGACGGCCAGCGGGTAATAGCGCGCATCGTTCCGCGCGATCGCGGGCCGCGCGACGACCACGCCCGCCTGACCCGCCTCCGGCATGTCGACGACGATCACGCGAGGCTTGGGATACACGACCTCGGGCGTCTTCGCCGGCGTCGGGCCAGCCGATTGCCAGCGTCCGAACTGCGCCTCCGCCAACGCCTTCGCCCGCGCGGCGGTGACGTCGCCGACCATGATCAGCGTTGCCTGGCCTGGCTGGAAACTCCGTGCATACGCCGCGGCGATGTCCGGCCGGGTGATGGCCTTCAACGACAAGGGCGTCCCCCCGATCGGTGCACCATAAGGCGATCCGCCGAGCACCGCACGGTCCGCGACGAGCCCGGCGACCTGCGCAGGGTTCTTGAGCGCCAGCGTAACCGCATCGATCTGCTGCGTCCGCGCCCGCTCGATCTCCTCGGGGGCGAAGGTCGGGTTCACCGCAAGGTCCGCCAGGATCGCCATTGCGGGCGCGAGTTGGTCCGACTTTACCGTTACGTCGACCGACGCGCCATCGCTGCCCGCCGCGCTGCCGATCGCGCCGCCGAGCCCCTCGATCGCCCGCGCGATCTCCGTTGCCGAGCGCGTCCTGGTTCCCTTGGTTAGCAGTTCTGCGGCCAAGCTGCTCACGCCGGCGCGGTTCGCCGGATCGGTCGCCGCACCGCCGGCGGTCACCAGATAGGCGGTGACGATCGGCAGGTCGTGCCGCTCCACCGTGACCAGCTGCATGCCGTTGGCGAGACGAACCTCGACCGGCTGCGGGATCGTCGGCGATACCGGTGCGCTCGGTGCCGGCGGCTGCACGCGCTGGCCGTCCGGCGCAGGCGTCACGATCTCGATATCCGCAGGCGCCTTCAGGTCGGCAACCTGGACGGTCGGCGCCACCGCGATCGTATCGGCAACGCCGGTCGCGGGCTTGTCGGCGATCGGCATGTACCGGATCGTCGCCGACTGGTTCTCGCCCAGATATTTCCGCGCTACCCGCTGGATATCCGCCGCAGTCACCCGCGCGATCGCCGCGAGCTGCTTGTCCGCCGCCTGCGGATCGCCGTCGATCAACACCGCGGCAGCCAGCGTGCTCGCCTTGCCCTCGGCGGTCTCGCGCGACTGGATCGACTGGGTAAGGATCTCGTTTTTCGCCTCGGCCAGTTCGGCGGCCGTCACCGGCGCATCGCGGAACCGCGCGATCTCGCGCTTCAATGCGGCCTCGCCCGCCTCGGCCGTCTTGCCGCCCGCCATGATCGCATAGACCACTAGATTGCCAGTCGACTGCTTGGTATCGAGGAAGGCCTCGGCCGATTGCGCGAGCTGATCGCGGTACACGACGTTCTCGTACAGCCGCGAGCTCTCACCCGTCGCCAGCACGGCGTTCAATACGGTCAGCGCCGCGCTATCCGCATCGCGGTCGGCAGGCACGTGATAGCTGACCAGCACCGCAGGCAATGGCGTGTTCGGCTCGTACACGGTGCGCGCCACCGCCTTGGTCCGTGCCGGCTCCGCCACCGTAACGCGCGGGATCGCCGCCGCGGGCTTCTTGATCCTGGCGAAATACTGATCGACCCAGCCGTTCAACTGCGCGGGATCGAAATTGCCCGACACCACCAGGATGGCATTGTCCGGCCGATAATAGGTCGCGTGAAACGCACGAACGTCGTCGATCCCGGCCGCCTCGAGATTCTCCAGGTTGCCGATCGTCCCGCGCGCATAAGGGTGCGCCGCATAGGCGAGCGCCGGATAATACAGCGAGAACAGCTTGCCGTACGGCCTTGCGAGCGTGCTCTGGCGGAGTTCCTCCTTCACCACGTCGCGCTCGGACCCGAAGCTCTTGGGCTCGACGACGAGGCTCGCCATCCGGTCGGCCTCCGCGAACAGCAGCCGCTGGAGGTGGTTGGCGGGGATCACCTCGTAATAATTGGTGTAGTCGTCGTTGGTCGACGCGTTGTTGTAGCCGCCGACATCCTCGGTCAGCCGGTCCATCTGCTCCGACACGAGGTTGCGCGTCGACTTGAACATGAGATGTTCGAACATGTGCGCGAACCCGGACTTGCCCTTCGGGTCGTCCTTGGAGCCGACGTCGTACCAGACCTGCACCGACACGTTCGGCGTGCCGGTATCGCGGATCGCGTAGACGCGCAGGCCATTGGGCAGCGTACGCTCGGTATAGGCGATCGGCTTGACCGATACCTGCGTCGGGCCCGGTGCGGTTTGCGCCACCACCGCTACGGGAAGACATGCTGCGGTCAGCAGCAACGCGGAGCGGAGGAGGCGCATTGAGATCCTTACTTGTTGCGGTTCGCGAACAGCACCGCGCCCGCGATCGCCGCGGAGCCGATGCCGACGCCAAGGCCGATCTTCGCGAGCGGCCAGCTCTTCGCCTTCTGCGCGGCGTTGTGCGCGGCGGCTTCGGCCTGCAGCTTCGCCTCCTTCGCGGCGGCGAGGATCTCGTTCGGGGTATCGCTGTCGATCTTGATGGTCACTTGGGCTCTCCTTCACTCTTCCGGACATACATCGCGCGGAAATCATTCGCGAACTGCGTCAGCGTGCCCGAGGCGATCGCCGCCCGCAGATCCGCCATCAGCGTTTCGTAGAACCAGATGTTATGCTCCGTCATGAGCATTGCGCCAAGCATTTCGCCCGACCGGACGAGGTGATGCAGATACGCCCGGCCCCAGGTTGCGCAGACCGGGCAGGGGCAGGCGGGGTCGAGCGGCCCCATATCCTCGGCGAACTTCGCGTTGCGGATGTTGATCGGCCCGGTCCGCGTGAACGCCTGGCCGGTGCGACCCGACCGCGTGGGCATCACGCAGTCGAACATGTCGATCCCGCGCTCGACGGCACCGACGATGTCGTCCGGCTTGCCGACCCCCATCAGATAGCGCGGTTTGTCGATCGGCAACTGCCCCGGCGCGAAGTCGAGGCAGCCGAACATAGCCTCTTGCCCTTCGCCGACGGCCAGCCCGCCGACCGCATAGCCGTCGAAGCCGATATCGATCAGCGCATCCGCCGAAGACTTCCGGAAATCCTCGTTCAGCGCGCCCTGCTGGATCCCGAAAATCGCGTTATTCTCGGCGTGAGCCTCTCCGGAATCGAACGCCGCGCGCGACCGCTTCGCCCAGCGCATCGATCGCTCCATCGCCGCGGCTTGGACTTCCCGCGTGGACGTCGTCGGCACCAGTTCGTCGAACGCCATGACGATGTTCGAGCCGAGCAACCGCTGGATCTCGATCGACCGCTCCGGGCTGAGCAGATGCCGCGTCCCGTCCAGGTGCGATTTGAACGACACGCCCTCCTCGGAGCGCTTGGTCAGGTCGGCGAGGCTCATCACCTGATAGCCGCCGGAATCGGTCAGGATCGGCTTCGACCAGCCCGAAAACGCGTGAAGCCCGCCGAGCCGCGCGACCCGCTCCGCGCCCGGTCGCAGCATCAGATGATAGGTGTTGCCGAGGATGATGTCGGCGCCCGCATCGACGACATCTGCGGGCTTCATCCCCTTGACGGTCGCCGCGGTACCGACCGGCATGAAGGCGGGCGTGCGGATATCGCCGCGCTGCATCGCGATGACGCCGGTGCGCGCCTTGCCGTCGGTGGCGGATATGGTGAAGTCGAAGCGGGGACGGGTGGTCATATTACTTTTTCTTGCGGATGCCGTAGCGATCGCCGACCGGCGCGCCGCGGATGGTGATGAGTTCGGCGCGGGTCAGCACGCCGTCCTTGTCGCGGTCGAACCGCGCGAAGAACTGCGCGAACCGCGTCTGGAGTTCGGCGAGCGTGATCCGGTTGTCGCCGTCGCGATCGACCTCGAACGGGCTCGGCAGCGCATTGCGATCCCCCAGCCACGCCTGCTCCCAATCGGCATAGGCGATGTATCCGATCGATCCGGTCGCGGCGCCCTCGGCGGTGGCGTAGCTCCGCGCGACCCCCGCGGTCAGTTCGGCCTGCGTCACGCGGCCATCGCCATTCGCATCGCAGGCGGCGATGAACATGGCGGCTGGTTCGGCGAAAATCGTTGCAGGCGGCTGTGGCGTCCCCGCGGGCGGCGGCGCGGCGGTAATGGCCTGGAGCAGAGCGAAAGTGAGCAGCATGCCGCCCGTCATGGCAGCAGAAGCGAGGCGTCGCCATAGCTGTAGAAGCGATACTTTTGAGCGATCGCATGCGCATACGCCGCCTGCATCCGCTCGCGCCCTATCAGCGCCGAGACCAGCATGAACAACGTCGAGCGCGGCAGGTGGAAGTTGGTCATCAGTCCGTCGATGCCGCGAAAGCGATATCCCGGCGTGATGAAGATGGCGGTGTCGCCGTCGAACGGGCGGATCACGTCGTCCTCGCCGGTCGCGCTCTCGATCAGCCGCAGAGACGTCGTCCCGACCGCGATCACACGACCACCGTTCGCGCGGACCGCGTTGAGCCGATCGGCGGTGGCGGCATCGATCCGACCCCATTCCGCGTGCATCTTGTGCTCGGTCGTGTCGGTCGCCTTCACGGGAAGGAACGTCCCCGCGCCGACATGCAGCGTCAGCGTGGCATGCCCGATGCCCGCCGCATCGAGCGCCGCCATCAGCTTCGGCGTAAAGTGCAGCGCCGCCGTAGGAGCCGCCACCGCACCCGGCTCGGACGCGAACATCGTCTGGTAATCGTCTGCATCGCGTTCGTCGGTCGGGCGCTTACCAGCGATATACGGGGGCAGGGGCATGTGCCCCGCGCGTTCTAGCAGCAGTTCGACCGGCTCGTCGCCCGCGAATACCAGCGCGTAGCTGCCGTCATCCTCGCGATCGACCGCCGCCGCGCTGACTCCGTTGCCGAAGTCGATCACATCGCCGTCGCGCAGCCGCCGCGCGTTGCGGATGAACGCCCGCCACCGCCGCGGCCCCTCGCGCTTGTGCAACGTCGCGCCGATCTTGGCATCGCCGCGCCGTCCATCGAGCTGCGCCGGGATCACCCGCGTATCGTTGAACACGAGCATGTCGCCACGCCGCAGGAGCGAAGGCAGGTCCGACACGCCCGCATCCGTGGTGCGATCACCTTCGAGCACCAGCATCCGCGCAGCATCGCGCGGCGCCGCAGGGCGGAGCGCGATGTTGTCGGTCGGCAGGTCGAAGTCGAAAAGGTCGACGTTCAACGCGAGATCACTTCTTTGCAGGAGCCTTCTTTACCGGCGCCTTGCGAGCAGCCGGCGCGAGCTTTGGCTTGGCCGCGTTCGAGCCCGTAGCCGTACCAGGCAACGTCACCGGTGCACCGAGTGCAGGGGCCGGAGGACCAGCGATATACGCCGGAGGATTGTCTGCGGCGATATACGCATGGACGATCCGCGACGGGTTCGCCGGCGGCTCGCCGCGCTCGATCGCATCCACGTACTGCATCCCGTCGATCACGCGACCGAATACGGTATATTTCTTGTCGAGGCTGAGCCGCGGCTGGAAGACGATGAAGAACTGGCTGTTCGCGCTGTCTTCCTTGTCCGACCGGGCAGCCGACACCGCGCCGCGGACGTGCGGCAGGTAATTGAACTCGGCCTTCACGTCGGGGAGCGTCGAGCCGCCGGTGCCGTCGCCCTTGGGATCGCCGCCCTGCGCCATGAAGCCATCGATCACGCGGTGGAATGCCAAGCCGTCATAGAAATGCTGGCGGGTCAGCGTCTTGATCCGCTCGACCATCAACGGCGCGACGTCGGGACGCAGCCAGATCGTCACGCGCCCACCGGTCGACAGGTCTAGCAGCAGCAGGTTCTGCGTATCCGTGGTCAAGGGCGGGGTCGCGCGAACGGCAGGTGCCGCGGCCTCATTCTTCTGCGCACTCGCCGGCACCGTGACAAGGCACCCGAGCAACGCGAACATTCCGACGAAAAAGCGCATCAAATTCCCACTCGCAATACGCCCGGCGCAACCAGGCTGCCGCCACTTAGAGCAAATCCCCGCTTGCGCCAATCTGAACGTGAGGGGACGATGAGCTACTACTGCTCCCCTCCCTGAAAGGGAGGGGCCGGGGGTGGGTAGGCCAGCTTGAGCCATAAACCGTGCCGCACGCAGAACCCAACCCACCCCCCCCCTCCCTTCCAGAGAGGGGGGAAGGAGATCAGCTCCCCTTGCGCCCGATCTTCTCGACCCGCGCGACGACCTCTTCGCGCACCGCTTCCGGCACGAATTTGGCGATATCACCGCCGTACAGCGCGATCTCCTTGACCAGCCGGCTCGCGATCGGCTGCAACGCGACGTCGGCCATCAGGAACACCGTCTCGACGCGCGGATTGATCTGCTGGTTCATCCCCGCCATCTGATACTCGTATTCGAAATCGGCGACCGCACGCAGCCCGCGGACGATCACCTTCGCGCCCTGCCGCTCGGCAAAGTCCATCAGCAGCGAATCGAACGCGACCACGTCGATGTCGCCATCGACGTCCGCTACCTCGCGGCGCACCGTCGCCATCCGCTCTTCGATCGTGAACATCGGCGACTTGGACGGGTTGGTCGTCACCCCGATCACCAGCCGGTCGACCAGCTTCGCGCCGCGCCGGATGATGTCCATATGACCCAGGGTGACGGGATCGAAGGTCCCCGGGTAAACGCCAATCCGTGCGGTCATGCTGATCTCCTAGCGGTCGCGTTCGAGCACGAAGCGGGCGATATCCCGCAGCAGATCGGCTTCCTTGCCGTAGCTATGCAAATGCGCGATCGCCTGGTCGACCAGCATCCGCGCCTGTTCGCGCGCACGCTCGGGCCCGAGCAGCGACAGGAACGTTTCCTTGCCCGCAACCTCGTCCTTGCGCAGCGACTTACCGACCACCGCCTCGTCGCCCTCGGCATCGAGCAAATCGTCGGCGATCTGGAACGCGAGCCCCAGGTCATGCGCATAGCCACGCAGCCCTACGCGACCTTCCGGCGGCAACCGCCCCAGAATCGCGCCAGCCTCGACCGAAGCCGAAATCAACGCACCCGTCTTCATCTGCTGCAACCGCGTAACGGTGTTGAGGTCGAACCGCGTCGCCTCAGCCTCGATATCCATTTTCTGCCCACCGGCCATGCCGTTAGGGCCAGCAGCCCGCGCCAGGTCCATGACCAGTTCGATCCGCACGAACGGGTCGGCATGCGTCGCCGGATCAGCCAAAATCTCGAACGCCAGCGCATGCAGGCAATCGCCCGCCAGGATCGCAGTCGCCTCGTCAAAGACCTTGTGCACGGTCGGCTTGCCGCGGCGCATGTCGTCATTGTCCATCGACGGCAGGTCGTCATGGATCAGCGAATAGACATGGATCGCCTCCAACGCTGTCGCCGCCCGTGCCGAGCATTCCCGCGCGACGTCGAACAGGTTGGCGGTGGCGAACACCAGCAACGGCCGCAGCCGCTTGCCCCCGCCGATCGCCGCATGCCGCATCGCCCGGTAAAGGTCGCCACGCGGATCGTCGGGGATCGCCAGCAGCTGGTCGAACTGCCGGTCGATCTCGACCGAGACCTCGGCGAGTGCTGTCTCGAGCGTGACGGAACTCACCGCGTCAGCCCGCCGCAAACGGGCGGACGCCGGCAGGCTTGCCGTCGCCATCGAGCCGGATGGCCTCGATCCGCGCCTGCGCCGCATCGAGCCGGTCGGCGCAGCGCTGGCGCAGCTTGTTGCCGCGCTCGTACAGCTCGATCGCCTGCTGGAGCGGCGTATCGCCACTTTCCAACTTCCCGACGATAAGCTCGAGTTCCTTCAGTGCATCCTCGAACGCGAGGTCTTCGATCGGCGTGTCCATGCCCGCCGCTATGGCGCAGGCACGCGACAGGGGTCAAGGATGTGCGCTGAGGATCGTAGTCCGTTTCAGCGAAGCCGGTTCACCGTCCAGGTATAGAGCACCGACACACCGACCAGCCCGAAATCCACCGCAGCCTGCATCCTGTGTGGTGCCGGATCGCTCGCCTCATGCGTGATCAGCCGGAAGTCTGCCGTCGGATGGCGCGCGGCGAGCGCAACCAGCGCGAGCCCCGCAACCGCCAGCACAACTCTACGATCGCGCATCGTCCATCTCCTGCAAGCTTCCATCATGCCGCAGTCGCCCGCGTATCGCAAGCCGACCGGCCCGCCGACCTCAAGCCGCGATCGGCAGCATCCCGGCATCGCGCGACCGATCGCGTCCGGCGCCCTTCGCCGCGAACAACGCCCGGTCGGCGCTGCGATACAGCGCCTTCCAGTCCGCCTCGCGTAACAATGGCCCGGTACAACTGCCGATGCTCGCGGTTATCGCCATGTCGAACGGCATCCGCTGGCTCCGCAACCGTTCGAGGATCGTCTCGGCCAGGACCGGCGTCGCCGCATCCACCAGGATCGCAAACTCCTCGCCACCGATCCGTGCCACCAGCGCATCGAGCGGGACCGCATTGCGCAGGACCCGCGCGACGACCCTCAGCACCTCGTCGCCGCCGTCATGTCCGATCGTCTCGTTGACGTGCTTGAAATGATCGACGTCCGCGATCAGCAGCATCTGGTCGCCCGGCCGTCCGATCGCCCGGTCCAGGAACGCGCGGCGATTGAGCAGCCCGGTCAGCGGCTCGGTATCCGCGAGCAACCGCGCGGCGATCTCCTGTTCGCGCGCCTCGTCGCGCTCGACGCTCAGCAAACGGATCCGGTACGCGATCGCGAGACTGGAGAGCAGCGCCTCCAGCATCATCGAGATCATCGTCGAATTGTCGATCCAGAAGCTCCAGGCCAGCAGGCCAAGCGCACCGGCGATCCGCAGGCCCGCGAACACGATCGGGACGCCCCATGCCAGCGCGAACATCCACAGGTAATTGCTGCGGACCCGCCAGGCTCGATACAGGATCGGCGGCACCATCGCGATCAACGGAAGATAGCTGAGCGTCAGCAGGCGATCGAGCCAATAGATTTGCCACGGCGCCAGTATCATGAAGGCAACGCTGGTCGTCGCAAGCGTGGCAAGCGCCACGTTGCTTGCGCGGCGCGTCCACCCCTCGAACACGCCGCGCTCGAAGAACGCGCGCGCGAAGATCATCACCATGCTCGCAGAGACGGCGAGCAAGAAGACGTTGACGCGCAGGCGTATATTGTTGTCGAGCCACGGGAACAGTTGGCCAAGCGCCGCCGAAGACGAGAACGCATAGCCGAGCAGGCACAGCACGAGCAGGCAATAGACCGGCTGGAACGACTGCCGCAGCGCACCCCACAACGCCAGATTGTAGACGATCAGAGCGATCGCCATCCCGGCAAAGCTTGCATAGAGCGCCGACAGCCATTTCTCGCTTTCCGCAGCCTCCAGCGGTGTCGCGAGCGACGCCCCGAGCACGACGCCGCGCAGGTTGGCCGCCCCCTCGACATGCCAGAGCAATCTTACCGGACGCGCGGCGTGCGGCGGCAGCGTCAACGACAAGGACGCGCCGATCCTCAGATGACGGCCCGCGGTACGACTGGTGAAGCCGGTGCGGCGAATCGCACCGTCCGCATACAGCACGTACAACGTCACGCGATACTGCCAGACGCTGGCAGTCCTCGCATGCAGTTCGGGAGCGCCTGTCAGGTCCGTCGGCAAGATCTGCGACAGTACCCAGTAATCTCCGGATCCGAAATGCCACTGTGGTGTCGCGCAGTCGAACCGCGACGGGGTCCTGAACAGCGCGGGAGCGGTAAGGCCGGGGGTCGACGGCGTGATGCACACGGCCAGCGGCCGACCGGTCATGGCTTCGGCGGGCGCCTCCCAGAACATCGTCAGCGTCATCGCAATAATGCCGATGAGCCAAATGATACGAAACCCGAACCTCATGCAGAACACCGTTAAGACCCCTTCACCAATTAAAGGTAAAGACTGAGCCCGTCGCGCGGCGTTCATTGCAATTCAGTTCAAATCGGCTCGATCTACGCGTTTCATCGACCCGTAAACTACGGAACTATGGAGCAAATGACGATCAGCTGGTCACGATTAAATTGATGGCGGACGATCAGGGTATAATCGAAATGGGTGTATGCCTGTGCTATCTTTGGCCCTCCGTCGCCGTCCGTGCAGGGCCGCCACTGTCGCGATCACGCGCGCAGGACAGTCTACGACGACCGATCGCCAAGCTCGCATGGGACTTCACCTTCCCAACCGACAAGGCCTAAAGTACAAGGATCGTGCGGCGCCCAAGGCTTCACCTCTATGGGGAAGGGGGCCGGATGCGCCTCCTCCTTTTTACCGGTCGCTGAGGCTCCGGCGACCCAACCCGCGCGATCCTCCCCCATCCCGTTCGTGCCGAGTAGAGGTCGAGCGCAGTCGAGGCCTCGTATCGAGGTACAAGGCAAAGGCAGGCCAGCCCTTCTATACGGCGCCGCAACATGGTCGACGTATACTCGGCACGAACGGCAGCGGGCCAGTGGGCCCACACCGCCATCGAAGGTGCCACATGCAAAAGACCCGGCCTGGACCATCCCGGCCGGGTCTAAGGTCGCTTACTCGGCGTCGACCGTCTCGGTCTTGCCCTTCTTTTTCGGCTTCTTTGGTGCTGCAGGCTCGATCGCGAACGACAGAGCGCCGTCCTTCATCTTCACCGTCACCTCGCCGCCATGGACGAGCTTGCCGAACAGCAGTTCCTCGGCGAGCGGCTGCTTGATCTTCTCCTGGATCAGGCGACCCATCGGCCGTGCGCCGTACAGCTTGTCATAGCCCTTAGTCGTGAGCCACGCCTTCGACTCGTCGTCGAGGACGATATGCACGCCGCGGTCGGCCAGCTGGAGTTCGAGCTGAAGGATGAACTTGTCCACCACCCGCGCGACGACCTCGGTCGGCAGATACCCGAACGGCACCACCGCATCGAGACGGTTGCGGAATTCCGGCGTGAACATCTTCGTCACGGCCACCTCATCCTCGCCCTCGCGCGTCAGGTTGCCGAAGCCGACCGTCTCGCGCGCCATGTCGCTGGCGCCCGCATTGGTCGTCATGATCAGGATGACGTTGCGGAAATCGACCGACTTGCCGTGCTGGTCGGTCAGCCGCCCGTTATCCATCACCTGCAACAGGATGTTGAACAGGTCCGGATGCGCCTTCTCGATCTCGTCGAGCAACAGGACGCAATGCGGGTTCTGGTCGATCGCATCGGTCAGCAGACCACCCTGGTCGAACCCAACATAGCCGGGAGGCGCACCGATCAAACGACTGACCGAATGCCGCTCCATATATTCGGACATGTCGAACCGCTGGAGCGGAATGCCCAGAATCGTCGAAAGCTGCTTGGCGACTTCGGTCTTGCCGACACCCGTAGGGCCGGTGAACAGATAGTTGCCGATCGGCTTCTCCGGCTCGCGCAGACCCGCCCGAGCCAGCTTGATCGCCGAGCTGAGCTTCTCGATCGCCGCATTCTGCCCGAACACCACCCCGCTTCAGATCCGTCTCGAGCGTGGCCAGTGCCAGCTTATCGTCGGTCGAGACCGACTTCGGCGGGATGCGTGCCATCGTCGCGATGACCTGCTCGATCTCCTTGGGGGTGATCGTTTTCTTGCGCTTGTTCGGCGGCACCAGCATCTGCATCGCGCCTACCTCGTCGATCACGTCGATCGCCTTGTCCGGCAGCTTGCGGTCGTTGATGTACCGCGCCGACAGCTCAACCGCCGACTTGATCGCATCCGGCGTGTACTTGACGTTGTGGTGATCCTCGAACGCCGAACGCAAGCCAGCGAGGATCTTGATCGTATCCTCGATGGTCGGCTCGTTCACGTCGATCTTCTGGAAGCGCCGCAGCAACGCGCGGTCCTTTTCGAAGTGGTTACGGAACTCCTTGTACGTCGTCGAGCCGATGCAACGAATGGTGCCACCCGACAAAGCAGGCTTGAGCAGGTTCGACGCATCCATAGCGCCGCCACTCGTCGCGCCCGCACCGATCACGGTGTGGATCTCGTCGATGAACAGCACTGCATCCGGCAGCTTCTCGAGTTCGTTGACGACCGCCTTCAAGCGCTCCTCGAAGTCGCCACGATACCGCGTTCCCGCCAGCAGCGCGCCCATGTCGAGCGAGTAGATCACCGCCGGCAACAGCACGTCGGGTACGTCGCCCTCGACGATTTTCCGCGCAAGGCCTTCTGCGATCGCGGTCTTGCCGACGCCGGGATCACCGACATAGAGCGGGTTGTTCTTCGACCGGCGGCACAGGATCTGGATCGTGCGATCCACCTCCGGGCCGCGCCCGATCAGCGGATCGACCTTGCCGGCCTTCGCCTTCTCGTTGAGGTCGACGGTGAATTGCTTGAGTGCGCTTTCCGTCTTCTTCTCCTGTCCCTTAGTCGGCTTCTCGTCGTCGGCACCCTTGGGCGTCGAGGCTTCGGTCGCCTGCTGGCCACCCTTGCCGACACCGTGACTGATGAAGCTGACCGCATCGAGGCGGCTCATGTCCTGCTGTTGCAGGAAATAGACGGCATAGCTCTCGCGCTCGCTGAACAGGGCGACAAGCACATTGGCGCCCGTTACTTCGTCGCGGCCCGAGGACTGGACGTGCAGGATCGCGCGCTGGACGACACGCTGGAACCCGCTGGTCGGGGACGGATCGGTCGCCGCATCGACCTTCAGCGCATCGAGTTCGCTGTCGAGGTAATGCGCGACGGTGTTCTTCAGTTCGCCGATCTCGACGTTGCATGCGGTCATGACCTTCGACGCATGTTCGTCGTCGATCAGTGCGAGCAGCAGATGCTCCAGCGTCGCATATTCGTGGCGCCGGGACGATGCCGCCTCGAGCGCCTTGTGCAGCGTGGTCTCGAGGGCGGGTGCAAATGATGGCATTTACAATACTCCTGTCGGGCCGCGAGAACGCGAGCCCTTTGCCACTATGTCGGAACTGATATCGGTCGCATCAAGCACTTGAACCCGGCCCCATCCGTTCCTGCGCTGTCCGAAAATCGAATGATCCGCTAAACCCGACGAAGATGCCTTATCTGCTCCGTCATCCTGGGCTCGACCCAGGATCCAGAGCCATGAGGGCTGCCCGCTGTAACCCTGGATCCCAGCGTTCGCTGGGATGACGGCCGGGTAGTGCGGTTTGGCATTGGGCGAGACGAAGGTACAGGTCGATGCCGTGGCAGCGAACACAGGCACCGCCGCGACGGTCACCGCCTGAACAGGTCGTCGGCGATGGCGCGGTGACTGACCGCGCGGTCCTTCTTCAGCTGGCAGCGCGCGATCTCGCCCTGCAGCACGGTGATCCGCGCATCGAGCTCATCGACCGACAAAGGATCGAGGTCCTGCCGCACCAGTGCGTCAAGCAGATCGTCGGGACGGGAGGGGGCGTCTTCCAGGTCCATCGTGCCTGCAACGTTGACCCGCACCAGAGTGATGTCAATAAGGCGCTGAAATCAAATGGGGCGTCCGCGCTGATGACAACCGATACCATACCCGACGTCATGAAGGCGATCGACCCCGAACAGCCGGGGGGACCCGAGGTGCTGGTGCTCGTCGAGCGCCCCGTACCAAAACCGGGGCAGGGGGAGGTTCTCGTCAAGGTCGCGGCGGCGGGCGTCAATCGTCCCGAGGTGATGCAGCGCCAAGGCAAATACCCGCCCCCGCCGGGTGCGCCGTCGATCCTTGGCATGGAGATTTCCGGCACGATCGTCGCGGTCGGCGACGACGTCGGCGACGAACAGATCGGCCAGTCCGTCTGCGCGCTGATCTCCGGCGGCGCGTATGCCGAGTACGCAGTCGCGCCGTTCGGCCAGTGCCTGCCCGTGCCCGATGCCCTCACGATGACCGAAGCGGCGGCGATGCCCGAGACGCTCTTCACCGTCTGGACCAACCTCTTCGAACGCGCTTACGCGATGGAGGGCGACACCGTCCTGGTTCACGGCGGCACCAGCGGCATCGGCACGATGGCGATCGGCCTGTGCAACGTCTTCGGCATCGACATCATCGTGACGGCCGGCTCGAAGGCCAAGTGCGAAGCGGCGCTAAGCCTCGGCGCCACCCACGCGATCGACTACAAGACCGAGGATTTCGTCGAGCGCGTGAAGCAGATCACCGGCGGCAAGGGCGTCGCCGCGGTGCTCGACATGGTCGGCGGCGACTACGTCCCCCGCAACCTGCAATGCCTCGCCGAAGACGGTCGTCACGTCTCGATCGCGGTCCAGGGCGGTATCACGGCGACGGTCCCGCTGTTCGAGATCATGCGCCGCCGCCTGACGCTGACCGGCTCGACGCTCCGCCCCCGCGACACCGCGTTCAAGTCGCTAGTGGCGGACGAACTGGCGCGCACCGTCTGGCCGCACGTCGAGGCCGGCAAGCTGAAACCGGTCATCGACCGCGTCTTCGCGTTCGCCGACGCCCCGGCCGCCCATACCCGCATGGAAGCCGGCGACCACGTCGGCAAGATCGTCCTGACGATGGGGTGAGGGGGCGCCCGCCCCACAACACACCACCACCACCCCGGCGAAGGCCGGGGCCCAATTGGGAACGTCGAGTAAAGATCCACAGCCCTCTGTTACCATAACCTTTCCAATTGGGCCCCGGCCTCCGCCGGGGTGGTGGGATATGTGGGTAAACCCAGAACCAAGCTTGTTCTCCCGCGAAGGCGGGAGCCCAGTCCGGATCCCCGCCTTTGCGGGGAAACACGCTATACTCGGTGATGACTTCTAACAGTCATTGGACTGCGACTACCCTGTCACAATACTCGGCTAATACTCGCGGTAAGGGATACCTTGCCGGGGGACAGGCTCATGAACGCCGTTACGACGTTTCCGCCATCTAGCGTCTTGGGCGCCGACATCACCGATATCGCCGACTTCATCCATTCCCGGCCCGCCGCGCCCGAGCCGATCGTCGAGCGCCGCCAATATCGCACGATCTGGATCTCCGACGTCCATCTCGGCACGCGCGGCTGCAACGCCGGGATGCTCAACGACTTCCTCGACCACGTCGACAGCGAGACGATGTACCTCGTCGGCGACATGATCGACGGCTGGCGGCTGAAGAAGAAATTCTACTGGCCCGCCGCGCACAACGACGTTCTGTGGCGGCTGCTCAAGCGCGCCAAGCGCGGCACGCGCGTCGTCTACATCCCCGGCAATCACGACGAAGTATTCCGCCAATATTCCGGGCTCGACTTCGGTGGCATCTCGATCCGGCGCAAGGCGATCCACGAAACCGCCGACGGCCGGCGCCTCCTCGTCCTCCACGGCGACGAATTCGATGCGATTACGCTAGCACACCGCTGGGTCGCGCATATCGGTGACGCCGCGTACACGATGTTGATGGGGCTGAACCGCTGGGTCAACGGCGCACGCCGCCGGATGGGCATGCCCTATTGGTCGCTGTCGAAGCACGCCAAGGCGAAGGTCAAGAACGCGGTCGCCTTCATCTCGCACTTCGAGGAAGTCGTCGCCCACGCCGCCGGCGTCCGCGGCGTCGAGGGCGTCGTCTGCGGCCACATCCACACCGCAGAAATGCGCGAGATCGCCGGGATCGCCTATTACAATGACGGCGACTGGGTCGAGGGCTGCACCGCGCTGGTCGAGCATTTCGATGGACGGATGGAGTTGCTCCACTGGGCCGACGAAATCGCCGCCCGCGAGCGCGATAAAGTCGTCACCCTAGCCGCCTGACCCAAAACCCTCTCCCCCTCGGGGAGAGGGAAAGACGCGAAGCGGCGCGGGTGAGGGCAAGTCCACAACGCCTGTGAACAGCGTGCCCTCACCCTCCCACCGCAAGCGCGGCGGGCCCCTCCCTCTCCCCTCGGGGAGAGGGTAAAACGGAGAGAAACCGATGCGTATCGCGATCGTCACGGACGCCTGGAGCCCGCAAGTCAACGGCGTCGTCCGCACCCTCCAGTCGGTCCAGCGCGAACTCAAATCGATCGGCCACGAGGTCCTGGTCGTCTCCCCCGAACGCTTCGCCTCGATGCCATGCCCGACCTATCCCGAGATCCGCCTCGCCTTCGCGCGCTCCGGTGCAGTCGGCCGCATGCTGGCGAGCTTCGGCGCCGATGCGATCCACCTCGCCACCGAAGGGCCGGTCTGCCTCGCCGCCCGCTCGTGGTGCCTCGCCCGCGCGCTCCCGTTCACCAGCGCCTATCACACGCAGTTCCCCGACTATATCGCCGCCCGCACCGGTGCGAACCCCGACTGGATCTGGCGCTACATCCGCTGGTTCCACCGCCCCGCCCAGTCGATCCTCGTCTCCACGCCCTCAGTCGCGGCAACGCTTGCAGCACAAGGTCTGCACCAGGTCCGCGAATGGGGCAGGGGCGTCGACTTCGCCCAGTTCGGCCTCGACGGCGCCCGCGACCCCGAGATGGCGGCGCTCCCCGGTCCGATCCAGCTCTATGTCGGCCGTGTTGCGGTCGAGAAGAATATCGAGGCGTTCCTCTCCTCCACGCATCCCGGTACCAAGGTCGTGGTCGGCGAAGGCCCCGCCCGCGCCGCGCTCGCCCGCCGGTTCCCGGACGCGGTCTTCCTCGGCCAGCGCTCCGGCCTAGACCTCGCCGCAGCGTACCGCACCGCCGACGTCCTCGTCTTCCCCAGCCGCACGGACACCTTCGGCCTCGTCATGATCGAAGCCTTAGCCTGCGGAACCCCCGTCGCGGCCTACCCGGTAACCGGCCCGATCGACGTCCTCGACGACCGCGTCGGCGCGATGCACGATGACCTCGACACCGCGATCGCCACCGCGCTAACCCGCGACAGCGTCACCTGCGCCGCCTACGCCGCCCGCTACAGCTGGCCGGCCAGCGCGCGCCAGTTCCTCCACGCGCTCGTCCCCCTCGAAGGAAAGCTCCTGGCCGCCTGAGCTTGCGTGCCCGAATCTTGTTTGCTTGCCTGTTAGCCCCGCGCGCACTAAGTCTCTCTCATGTCAGGCCGCTCCGAAAGGGGCGGCCCTTTCTATTTTTACGGAGTTTCCGCCGTGGCCCAGCCGCTCATGCCCCACGCGACCGCCGCCTGGATGGTCGATAATACCGCGCTCAGTTTCGAGCAGATCGCGGACTTCTGCGGCCTGCACATCCTTGAGATCCAGGCGATCGCCGACGACACCACCTCGACCAAGCTCACCGGTCGCGATCCCGTCCGCGCGCACGAAGTCACGCAGGAAGAGATCGACAAGGGCGCCGCCGATCCCGATTACCAGCTGAAGATGATCAAGGGTCCCGAGCAGGTCCGCCGCACCAAGGGCCCGCGCTACACGCCGGTCTCGAAGCGCCAGGACAAGCCCGACGGCATCTCGTGGATCATCCGCAATCACCCCGAGATCACCGATGGTGCGATCTCACTGCTGATCGGCACCACCCGCACCACGATCGCCGCAATCCGCGACCGCAGCCACTGGAACATCGCCAACATCACCCCGAAGGACCCGGTCACGCTGGGTCTCACCTCGCAGCGCGAGTTGGACGCAGCAGTGGCGAAGGCTGCCAAGGCAGCCGGCATGGAAGCCCCCACCGACACCCGCCTCGAAGGCGACCGCGAAGTGCTCCTCCAGCAGCTCCGCGCCGAGCGCACCCAGGCGGCCGCGGACGCGCAGTTCGTGGCAGACGGCGGCGTCCTCCCCGTCAAGCCACTCTTCGACGACCCCTTCAAGCGCTGACCTGAACTTATCCCCCTCCCGCAAGCGGGAGGGGGCAGGGGGTGGGCACGCGCTCCCCTCCCACGATACGCCGAGTGAGCGCGGTAAGGCCCACGCGCCGCGCAGACGAAGAAGCGCAAACCCCTCGTCCGTCATCCTGACGAAAGTCAGGATCCAGAGCCAAAAATGCCGCCCTACGTTATCCTGGATCCTGACTTTCGTCAGGATGACGGGGACCACGCAACGCCCGCCGGCACTATCTCCCGCCACATCCAGTTGCTAACCGCAACGGATGGCAACCGCACCCGACACAGACTTCACGCCGACCAGCCACAAGGGCCTGACCTACCCTTTCGGCGGCGCAGAGCCCCAACCTGGTGACGTCTACGAGGTCGCCCCCGGGATAGACTGGGTCCGCCTGAAAATCCCCGGCCCCCTCCGCCACGTAAACTGCTGGCTACTCGCCGACACCGACGGCGACGCGCTGGTCGACACCGGCATGAACACCGTGGAGGCCCGCGACGCCTGGAAAGCCATCTTCACCGGTCCCAAAGCCAACACCCGCATCACCAAGATGATCGGCACTCACTTCCACCCCGACCATATCGGCCTCGCCGGCTGGATGTGCGACCACCATGCCGCCCCCCTGATCATGACCCGAGCCGAGTGGCTGACCGCACGCATGCTCGCCGCCGACGCCCGCGACTCCGTCCCGCACGAAATGCTCGCCTTCTGGCGCGGCGCAGGCTGGAGCCTGGAACAGATCGACCACGCCACCGCCAAGGGCTGGGCGGGGTTCCGCAAGATCATCACGCCGCTCCCGCTCAGCTACACCCGCATCGAAGACGGCGACACCCTCACCATCGGCGCGCGCGACTGGCGTGTCGTCACCGGCTCCGGCCACTGCCCCGAACACGCGTGCCTGTACGACGAAGCCGGCGGCATCCTCATCGCCGGCGATCAGGTCTTGCCCCGCATCAGCCCCAACGTCTCGCTAGGCGTCACCGAACCGAACGCCGACCCGCTGGGCGAATGGTTCGCCTCGATCGCCAAGCTCAAGACGCTGCCCGCCGACCTGCTCGTCCTCCCCGGCCACGGCGACCCGTTCACCGGCCTCCACACGCGAGTAGACGCGATGGACCGCGAACACCGCGAGCGACTCGACGAACTCGCCATCTTCCTCGCCGAACCCCGTCGCGCGATCGACTGTTTCGGTCGCCTGTTCCGCCGCGCGATCGGCCCCGACGTGCTCGGCATGGCAACCGGCGAAGCGCTCGCCCACCTCCGCCGCCTCGAAGTCGAAGGCCGAGCGACCCGCGAAACGCACGATGGCGTATGGTGGTGGCGCGGAGCCTGAGTTAGCATGCGGCCAAATTCAAGAGGATAGGCCCATGTGCGACGAGCATACCGCAGACGATAACGAAGCGTATCTGGCCGGCGTTTCGCGCCGCCAGTTCGGCGTGATGACCGGCGCGATGGGCCTGACGATGCTGCTGCCCGCCCCCGCGAACGCCGCCGTCATCAAGGGCCGCGACGTCGCGATCACCACGCCCGACGGCAAGGCCGACGCCTATTTCGTCGCGCCCGCCACCGGCAAGCATCCCGGCGTGCTGATCTGGCCCGACATCATGGGCCTCCGTCCCGCCTTCCGCCAGATGGCCGACCGCCTCGCGCAATCGGGCTATGCGGTGCTCGTCGTCAACCAGTTCTACCGCTCGACCAAGGCGCCGTTCCTGAAGCCCGGCGAATCCTACGACCAGCCCGCCGTCCGCGCCCGCATCGCACCCTTCCGCGAAGCGCTCACGTCCGAAGGCACGGTGCGTGATGCGAAGGCCTTCACCACCTTCATCGACGCGCAGCCGCAGACCGACCGCAAGCGTGGGCTGGCCAGCACCGGCTATTGCATGGGCGGCCCGATGGTCCTGCGCACCGCCGCAGCCGTCCCCAACCGGATCCGCGCCGGCGCGACCTTCCACGGCGGCGGCTTCGTTACCGACAAGCCCGACAGCCCGCATCTCCTGATCCCGCAGATGAAGGGCCGATACCTGATCGCGATCGCCGCCAACGACGATGCTCGCTCGCCCACCGAAAAGGACACGCTCCGCACCGCCTTCGCCGCGGCCAAACTGCCCGCCGAGATCGAGGTCTATGCCGGCACGATGCATGGCTGGTGCCCGCCCGACTCGAAGGTCTACAACGCAGCCCAGGCGGACAAGGCCTGGGCCCGCATGCTTGCGCTGTTCGACAAGGCGCTCGTGTAACGGGGGAAGGGTGAGGGGCCCGTAACCGAGCCCAGCCCTCCACGTCCTTGTTCTCCCGCGAAGGCGGGAGCCCAGGCTGGGCTCCCGCCTTCGCGGGAGAACAAGCTTACTTCGCCAGCAGCCGCTTGACCGCGACCCTACTCCATGAGACCATCGTTCACGATCCGTTCTCAGGGGGCCCGCATGACGCTGACGCTATACACCAACCCGATGTCGCGAGGCCGTATCGCGCGGTGGATGCTCGAAGAGGTCGACGCCGAGTATGACACCATCCTCCTCGACTACGCCTCGACGATGAAGGCCGAGCCGTTCCTGTCGATCAACCCGATGGGCAAGGTCCCGACGATCGTCCAGAACGGCCAGACCGTCACCGAATGCGCCGCGATCTGCGCCTATCTGGCCGAGGCGTTCCCCGACGCCGATCTCGCACCGAACTCCGACGAACGCGCCGCCTATTACCGCTGGCTGTTCTACGCCGCCGGCCCGCTCGAGGCCGCAATCACCAACCGCTCGCTCGGCGTCGTGCCCACCGACAGCCAGCAGCGCATGATCGGCTATGGCAGCTACGACACCGCCGTCGACGTGCTGGAGAAAGCGGTCGCCGCGCATGACCACATCGCCGGAAATCGCTTCACCGCCGCCGACGTCTATGTTGGATCGCAGGTCATCTGGGGCCTGCAATTCGGCTCGCTCCCCGACCGCCCGGCGTTCGCCGACTATGCCGATAGGTTGAAGGCACGCCCAGCCTATGCGCGCGCCGGCGCACTGGACGATGCGCTGATCCCGGTCGCTGCGTAAGAGCGAGCGACCCGCCAACCAAACCCGTCATCCTGACGAAAGTCAGGACCCAGGATACCAGAAGTTAGCCTCAATGGCTCTGGGTCCTGACTTTCGTAAGGATGACGGCGTAGGTTGGAACGAACCGAGCGGCATGGATCGGTTTCCTAGAGAGCCGGTTCATGCCGCACGACAGATGCCTCGGACCCATTCCCTCTCCCATCGGGGAGAGGGAGAGACGCCGAAGGCGGCGATAGGTGAGGGCAAGCCAAACAGGGCGACGTAATGGAGCAGGCGAACCCCATCACTCGCCTCAGTCAGCAACAAAAAAGCGCTAACCGTGTCTCAAAATCCCGGATCAGGCCGCCCACTTCGCCAACCAGTTCGCCAACACCTGAGGCCCCATCGACCGAGCATCCGCCAGCTCGGTCTCATGCCCAGCGTTTAGCAACCGATTGCTCCGTGGATCGACAACCAGCACCGCCGGCACGCCCTTGAGCCGCCCCTTGATACCGTAACCCGCCGCGATCTGCCCGTTCTTGTCGAACCGGCCGATGTCGACCGTCACCACTACGAACTTGCTGTCGACGAAGCGCTTCATCTCCGGCAAGTCGATCGTCCCCGCGAGCAGGCGGCAATCGAGGCACCAGTTGCCGCCGAGATCGATCAGCAACCGCTTGTGCGTCTTCAGCGCACGTGCCCGCGCGGCGGCAACCTGCGCGTTGGCGTTGGCCAACTCATTATACGGCAGCGGCAAAGGCTGGGGCAGCTTGTCGAAGCTCGTCGTATTCACATGCGGCGCCACCACCTTCGCACGGGGAGCGGCAGGGGCCGCCACCGCGGTGGCGAGCAGGGCAAGCGCGGCGATACGGCGCATCGACATCATTCATATCCTCCGATCACGGCATTCAGGAAGCTCGGGAATGGTCCGTTCCAGCCATCCGCCGGCGTATCGGCGACCGGTTGGCGGCGACCCCCGGTTGGATCCGCAGGAATGCGCTCCGTCCGTGGCGGCTCGACCTTTGCCGCTTCCGAACGAACAGCTTGCGAGCGAACCGGTTCCAACCCCGCAGGCACCGCACGAACCGGTTCCACATGCGCGGGTTCAACTTGCACCGGCTCGACCCGCGCCTGCTCCGCAACGCGCGGTTTCACCGCGGGCACGGGCTCGTCGATCGGCGTACGCTCCCAGCGCGGACGCTTGGCCGCCGCAACGGGCTCCGCCGCAGCCAGCACTTCGGCGACGATCGCCGGGGCCACCGTATCCGCCCGCGGCACCCGCCGCGTACGTGGCCGATCCGACTCCTCGGCAACCGCCGCCGCAACCGGCACCGGCGTAAACGTCTCGGACCGCGCCCCACGACGCGGCCGGGCGCGCCGCGCCGTGCCTTCGTCTTCGGTCACGGCAGGAACCGCGGCAGCCTTGGGCTCGGCGCCCTTCAAGCGCTCGATCGTCTGCCCGGTAAGCTTCTCGATATTAACGATATTCTCGGCATCGTCCGGCGCGACGAACGTGTACGCCGTCCCCGTCGCCCCGGCGCGACCCGTACGCCCGATCCGGTGAACATAGTCGTCCGGATGCCACGGCGCGTCGTAGTTGAACACCGTCGACACGCCCTTGATGTCGAGCCCGCGCGCCGCGACGTCGGAGGCAACGAGGATCGTCACAGCGCCCGTCTTGAACAGTTCCAGCTCGGCCAGTCGCTGCGGCTGCTCCATGTCGCCGTGGATCTCGCCCGACTTGTAGCCCGCCTGCTTCAGCACCTTGTTGAGGTCGCGCACCGTCGTCTTGCGGTTGCAGAAGATGATCGCGTTGGTCACCTCGTCCTGCGCAAGAATCCGACGCAGCGTGTCGCGCTTGGCGGTCTGGCTCGGCACCGGCACCAGATACTGCTTGATGTTGAGGTTGGTCGACGCCGGGCGCGACACCTCGATCGTCTTGGGATTGGTCAGGAACTTGTCCGCCAGCTTCTTGATCGGCGGCGGCATCGTCGCCGAGAACAGCAGCGTCTGGCGCTGCTTCGGCAGCTTGGTGCAGATTTCCTCGATGTCGGGGATGAAGCCCATGTCGAGCATCCGGTCCGCCTCGTCGATCACCAGCAGCGAACAGCCGTTGAGCATGATCTTGCCGCGCCCGAACAGGTCCATCAGCCGGCCCGGCGTTGCGATCAGGACGTCGACGCCCTTCTCGAGCGCCGCGAGCTGGTCGCCCATCGACACGCCACCGATCAGCAGCGCCATCGAGAGGTTCGAATTGACGCCGTATTTCTCGAAATTCTCCGCCACCTGCGCGGCGAGTTCGCGCGTCGGCTCGAGGATCAGCGAGCGCGGCATCCGCGCGCGGCTACGGCCATGCGCGAGAATGTCGATCATCGGCAGCACGAACGACGCGGTCTTGCCGGTGCCCGTCTGGGCGATACCGATGATGTCGCGCATCATCAGCACCGACGGGATCGCGCCGGCCTGGATCGGGGTCGGCTCGGTATAGCCGGAGTCGGTGACTGCCTTGAGCAGTTCGTCGGAGAGGCCGAGATCGGCAAAACTCATGCAAATGTCCGGTAAATAGAGGGTGAAATGCACTGCCCTCAAGCGTTCCGGCGCTCGCCGATTTAGCGACAAATGTCAAGGAAACGCGGTGAATCGAGTGCGGGAAGGGGGTGTTTCAGCCAATCCACCCACCATGATCGCTCACGCCACCACGATCACACGTCATTCCCGCGAACGCGGGAACCCATATTGGCTGGCGTTGCAGCATGATCGCCAAGCTCAGAGGATATGGGTCCCCGCCTGCGCGGGGATGACGATAGGTGCGGTGTGTTGTCGTGCAGCACCCTGCATTCCAACCGCTACTTCTTCACGCGCAAGCTCTTGAACCCATCGATCTCGCAGCGCGCACCCGATCGCATCCGGATCGCATCGCGGTCCTTGCAGATCATCCCGTCCGCGCCCGGCCGCAGATAGAAACCCGAATAATAATCGAGCGGCTTGCAATCGCCGTCCAGCCGCGCGCGCAGTCGCGTGGTGTCGTCCATCACCAGGTCGACCGCGCCGTCCTTGTTGAGCATCGCGCCGGCGATCTCGTCGACCGCGATGCATTTGGGGCCCTTGTGCTCCTTCCATTCGCGTGGCGGCGCGTAGGTGCGGACGGGAGCCCGGCTCATCCGGGGTACGCGGATGATGATGCGTTCGTGGATGGAGACCTGCGCGACTTGCAGACCGTCGAGCTTGAACCCCGGCGACGGCACGTTGCGCCCCCCTGCAGCGAAGGCGTCTGCAGCGAAGGGGCCTGCAGCAAAGGCGCCCGCAGCGAACGGGCCCGCGAGCGCGAGCAGGGTGGCGGGGATCGCGGGGTGAATCATGCTGGCTGGATCATGCTGACGTAACCGTTAGGGCCAATCGTTGAACGCGCGATGAATTTTGTCTAGCGCTTCGTTCGTGCCCGAAATTCAGACAGCAACCCTGACGCCTTCGCAAGTCGCCCTGACGCCTTCGCAAGCTTTAATGTTGGCCGCGCTCGCACCGCATCTCGATGCCAAGGCGATCGTGACCGACCTCGCCGATATCGATCCCTGGCTGCACGACTGGCGCGGCCGGTTCCACGGCGCCGCGCCCGCGCTGCTCGCGCCGACCTCGACCGCGGAAGTCGCGCTGATCGTCAAGGCCGCCGCCGAGCACCGCGTGCCGCTGGTGGCGCAAGGCGGCAACACCTCGATGGTCGGCGGCGCGACCGCCCCCGCGGACGGTAGCGCGCTGATCCTGTCGCTCCGCCGCATGAACACTATCCGCAGCCTCGACACCGAAGCCGGGCTCGCGATCGCCGAGGCAGGCGTGATCCTCGCCGACCTCGACGGCACCGCGCAAGGGCAGGGGTGGCGCTTCCCCCTGACGCTAGGCGCGCGCGGCACAGCGACGATCGGCGGGCTCGTCTCGACCAACGCCGGCGGCACGCAGGTGCTCAAGTTCGGCACGATGCGCGGCCTCGTCGCAGGCGTCGAGGCGGTGCTCGCAGACGGCACCATCCACGACGGCCTGTCCGCGCTCAAGAAAGACAACCGCGGCTACGACATCGATCAGCTCTTCATCGGCGCGGAGGGCACGCTGGCGATCGTCACCGCCGCCACGCTTCGCCTAGCGCCCGCAATTGCCGCACGAGGCACCGCCTGGGTCGGGGTCGTGTCTCCCCAGGCCGCGCTGCAACTCCTGCGCACGATGCAGGCCCGAACCGACGCGATCGAAAGCTTCGAGATACTCCCCGCCGAATCGCTCGATGCCGCCATCGCGCATCTCCCGAACGCCCGCGCGCCGCTTGCCGGCCGCCACCCCTGGCACCTCCTGATCGAAGCGACCTCGGCCACCACCGAAGGTGAATCCCCCAGCGCGCTCCTCGAACGCCTGCTCGGCAAAGCCCTTGAAGACGGCGCGATTGAAGACGCAACGATCGCCACCAGCGAAGCCCAGTCCACCGCGTTCTGGCTCCTCCGAGACTCGCTCTCCGCCGCCGAACGCGCACTCGGCCCCGCAACGCAGCACGACATCTCGATCCCGGTCGAGACGATGCCGCGCTTCATGATCGAGGCGGCGGCGGCGTGTGACGCGCGTTTCCCCGGGACGCACGCGAGCGGTTTTGGCCATCTCGGCGACGGCAACGTCCATTTCCACGTCCGCGCTGCGCCCGGCACCGATCCCGCCCGCTGGTATGCCGAGGACGCGCCGGTCGTCACCCGCTTCGTCGGCGATCTCGTCACGGCGGCCGGTGGTTCGATCTCGGCGGAGCACGGCATCGGCCAGATGAAGCGCGACGAACTCGAACGCCTGTCGTCTCCCGCCCGCATGACTGCGCTCCGGGCGATCAAGTCCGCGCTCGATCCGCTCGGCATCCTCAACCCCGGAAAGCTCGTCACACTTGCACGCCCGCCCGGCGCACCATAGAGCCTCGCCCCAATCGGTGGCATGAGCCACCGGCATTTCGACCGACCGATCCGGAGAGTAAAATGGCCAGCACCGCCCAGCTTCCGCTTTTCTATAATGGCCTCGAGCCGCTTTCGAGCGACACGCACGCGAACTACAAGGTCCGCCCGCAGGACAGCGCGCCGTTCCTGGTCGGCCAGCATGCGATCCCGATCACCGTCGACGAATTTCCGCTGGTCCAGCGCCACATGCCGATCGTTTTCTCGGTCGGTGACGACGCCATCCCGCTCGCGCTGATGGGCCTGAACGAGGGCGTCAACGTGTTCGTCGGCGAGGACGGCAGGTTGACCGAGAACACCTTCTACGTCCCGGCCTACGTTCGCCGTTACCCGTACATGCTCGCGCGCCTTCACCCCGACGCACAGGAGCTGTCGCTTTGCTTCGACCCCACGTCGCAGGCGCTCGGCGAATTCGAGGAGGGCGATGCGCTGTTCGAGAACGGCCAGCCGACCGAGCTGACCAAGAACATCCTCGGCTTCAACGAATCGTTCGAACAGGCCGGCGCGCGCACGCAGAACTTCATGAACGAGCTGCGCGAACTCGAGCTGCTGATGGACGGCGAAGTCACGATCCAGCCCGACGGCGCCGACCAGCCGTTCGTCTATCGCGGCTTCCAGATGATCAACGAAGAGAAGCTGATCGATCTGCGCGGCGATGCGCTCCGCAAGATGAGCAAGTCGGGCATGCTGCCTCTGCTCTACGCTCACCTGTTCTCGCTGTCGCTGATGCGCGACATCTTCGCGCGTCAGGCGCAGCTCGGCATGACCCCGCAGCAGCAGATGCCGGCCCCGGCGCAGTTCAACGTCTGATCATCGTCCGCCTGTAATGTGAGGAAGTAAGCATGGCAGCGCACGATCGTCCGGATCGCTACTCGTCGGATCGCTATTCGAGGGTAGCGATCTGGTTTCACTGGACGATCGCGCTGCTGGTCATCCTCAACCTCGCGGTCGGGTTGCTGCACGATTCGGTGCCGGCGCTGCGCAGCTGGATGGGCGCGCACAAGGCGCTAGGCCTCGCGATACTGGCGCTGACCCTGGCACGGATAGCGTGGCGGCTGGCACACCGGCCGCCGCCGCTTCCCGCGCGTACCCCGGTATGGGAGCGCGCGCTCGCGCATGGCTCGCACACAATGCTGTACGTCCTGATGCTCGCCATGCCGTTGACGGGCTGGATGATGGTATCGGGCGGCAAGCCCGGCGCTGTGAGCATCTTCGGCCTGTTCGACGTTCCGTATCTGCCGGTGTCGAAGGCGACCGGGCATCTCGGTCACAGCGCGCACGGCGTGCTCGGCTGGGTAATGCTTGCACTGGTCGTGCTGCACATCGCCGCCGCGCTGCGCCATCACCTGCTGCTTCGCGATACCGTTCTGACCCGGATTGCGCCGGTGCTTCACCGTCGGTGATACGATCGACCCCGCATGCCCGCAAAAATATTTGGTGTGCGATGCAGCAAGGGTTGAACCAAAACGGCGCTCACCCATTTAGATCCTGTACGGCATCGTGCCCCCCCCTTTCGCGGCGCCGTACGGTACGCTTCTAGCGTACCTCCTCCCTGAACCTAGGCCACTCCGTGCGACACGCACGGGGTGGTTTTTTTTGACCTGCGCGGTGGGGCGGGCCCGTCCACGTCTCCCACCCGTTGCGTGCCCGTGGAATTATTCGAAAGCCTCGACGCGATCCTGCTCGCCGCGCTGGTCCTGCTGGTCCTCGCGCGCAAGTTGAACGTACCGTATCCGACCTTGCTGGCGGCGGCCGGTCTCGGTTTTGCGATCCTGCCGTTCGCGCCCAAGATCACGGTGGAGCCGCATCTCGCGCTGGCGCTGTTCATCGCCCCGGCACTGCTGCATGCCGCGTATCACACCAGTCCGCGCGCACTCCGACGCCATTGGTTCCCGCTACTGTCCCTCGCCGTGTTCGCCGTACTCGTCACCGCTGGCACGGTTGCGTTTGTCGGCGTGACGCTGGGCGGACTACCGCTCGCCGCTGCGTTCGCGCTTGGAGCGATCGTCGCGCCCCCAGACGCCGCCGCATCGGAAGCGGTGCTCGGCGAGGTCGGCATTCCGCGTCGCGGCCTGTTGCTGCTTCAGGGTGAGAGCCTCCTCAACGACGCCACTGCACTTTTGTTGTTCGGGCTTGCGGTCGCGTTCGCGACGCATTCCGACACGCCGGTGACACCCCTTGCGTTAGCGGCTGCGGTGCCCGGCGGGATCGTGTTCGGAGCCTTGGCGTCGTGGCTCTACCTGCGCGTTGTGCCGCTGTTCGCAGGCACGCTGGGCGCAAGTCTGGCCGATTTCGCGGTGACGTTCGGGATCTGGCTGCTGGCCGAGCGGCTGCATATCTCGCCGGTGCTTGCGGTCGTCACGTTCGGGATGATCGTGTCGCAGCGTCGCCCGATAGGCCAACCCGCGCGTGACCGATTGCAGAGCGCGGCAGTCTGGTCTGCGGCGGTGCTTGTCCTCAACATCATCGCGTTTGCGTTGATGGGGCTGCAATCGCGCGACGTGCTGGTCGGCCTGCCCGCCGCACAGCGCTGGCCGGCGATCGGGTTCGCCGGCGCGGTCCTTGCAACCGTGCTGGTGACGCGCGTCGCGTGGGTGTTCTTCGTGCGGTTCGTGGAGGGCGTGATCGCCGATCGCTACGCGCCGTCCTGGTTGCCCAAGCCGCCGCCGTGGAACGCGTCGATGATCCTCTCCTGGTCGGGCATGCGCGGCCTGCTGACGCTGGCGACCGCGTTCGCGCTGCCGCGTTCGGTGCCGGGCCGCGACCTGATCGTGCTTGCCGCGTTCGGCGTCGTGATCGGTACGCTCGTGCTGCAAGGGCTCACGCTCGGCCCGCTGATCCGCCGCCTCAATCTCGGCGCGGATACCGGGCTGGCCGACGAGATCGCGCCCGCTCGCAAGCGGCTGATCGACGTAGGTCTCGCGGTCCTGCCGGCGCGAGAAGGCAAGGCGGCGGACGCCCTGCGCTTCCGTTACGGCGCGGCGGGCAAGGTCACTGCCGAGGCCGACGATCCGCAGGCTACCTCCGAATTCGACGAACTCCACCTCGAGATGATCGCCTGCCAGCGTGTCGTGCTCCACGAAATGCGCGACAAGGGTGAGGTGGCCGAGGACGTCTATCGCCGCCTTCAGGAGGAGCTCGACTGGGCGGAGGTCGACGCGCGCGCGTTCGGAGACAATATCCTCACCGCGACCTGAAGGCGTGCGGGGAACATCGGCACGCGCTACGCAGTTTGAAGGAACCACCGTAGAAAGGGTCGATCCATGTCCGAGGCGTCTTCGTGAGCAACTCCGTCAAGCCCGCCCCGCCGACGACGCTCGTGATCTTCGGCGCATTCGGTGACCTGACCCGCCGCCTGCTGATGCCCGCGCTGATCAACATGACTCGGCTCGGGCTGGTCGGCGACGATTTCCACGTGCTCGGCGTCGGCATCGACGAAGGAGACGATCAGTCGCTGCGCGAGGCACTCGGCAATTTCGACGCGAAGGGCGGCGAGGGGGCCAGCGAGAAGGGTGACGCCTGGGCAAGGCTCAAGGATCGCGTGGCCTATCTCAAAGGCGATTTCACGCACGACGAAGTCTACGAAAGGCTCAAGACGCGGGTAAGCGGCAACGTCGCATTCTACTTCGCGGTGCCGGCCAAGTTCTTCGGCGAAATTGTCGTTAAACTCACCGACCACAACCTAATGACCGAAACCCCGCACGCCTTCCGTCGGATCGCGATCGAGAAGCCGTTCGGCCACGATCTCGCCTCCGCACGCGATCTCAACGCCCGAATCCTCGACAAGGTCTCGGAGGCGCAGGTCTACCGGATCGATCATTTCCTCGGCAAGGAAACCGTTCAGAACATCATGACCGCGCGTTTCGCGAACATGATGATCGAGCGGGTCTGGAATTCTGACTGCATCTCGCACGTCCAGATCACCGCGGCAGAAACCGTCGATGTCGGCACCCGCGGCAAATTCTACGATACGACCGGCGCATTGCGCGACATGGTGCCGAACCATCTGTTCCAGCTGCTCGCGATGGTCGCGATGGAGCCACCGGCGAACTTCGATGCGGAGGCGATCCGCAACGAAAAGGGCAAGGTGCTCAAGGCGGTCCGCGTCTATTCGCCGGCGCAGGCCAAGCGCAACGGCGTCCGCGGCGCCTACACGGCGGGCAAGGTGCAGGGCCACGACGTCCCCGACTACACCGCCACCGCCGACGTCGCGCCGGACAGCCATACCGAGACCTATGTCGCGCTGAAGCTGATGGTCGACACCTGGCGCTGGGCGGGGGTGCCGTTCTACCTGCGCACCGGCAAGGCGATGACCTGTCGCGACACCGAGATCGTGATCACCTTCAAGCCCGTGCCGTTCGCCTCGTTCCCGGGTGCCGCGGCGGACATGCTTCCACCCAACCGCCTGATCATCCAGATCCAGCCGGACGAGGGGCTGAGCATGGACATCAACATCAAGCGCCCCGGTCTCGAAGTCGCGACCGCGCCGATCGCGCTCGATTTCCGCTATGCCGACGCGTTCAATATCGGCCACCTGACCGGTTACGAGTCGCTGATCTACGACCTGTTCGCCGGCGACCAGACGCTGTTCCAGCGCGCCGATGCGATCGAGGCCGGCTGGGCCGCGGTGCAGCCGTTCCTCGATCTATGGGCGACCGACCAGAGCATTCCGGAGCCGTACGAGGCCGGCACGCTCGGCCCGGCCGCGGCGGACGCGCTGCTCTCGCACGACGGCCACGAATGGCACGAACTCGCGCCGGCGGGTCAAACCGTCCCCTGACTTTCACCCCTCCCTGGAAGGGAGGGGCCGGGGGTGGGTAGGCCGCTTGGGAAGCAAGACGTCCGCCAATCGGCCGACCCACCCCCAACCCCTCCCTTTCAGGGAGGGGCGCAGGTCGATCAAACCCGCTCGGTCAGCTCAATCTCACCCTCGACCTCCATCTCGTCCTCGTCGCCCATCTCGTCCATGTCGGGCATCGTGAAGTCGGCCTTCCAGTCATAGACCTTCTCGACGCCGCCCTGCACCCAGACGCGGACCGCGCCCGAGGTGATCTCGCCGCCCATTGCGCCGACGAAATCCGCCACCAGCGAATCCGCCGCATCCTCGTGATCCGTCGCACCCGGGATCGTCGCCGCCGTCATCTCCTCGTCGAGTTCGATGATCTGCGCCCAATATTGCTTCGCCATGGTCTACTCCTGCGTAAAAGAAAGCCGTCAGCCGGCGGTGATGATGGGATGATCCTCGCGCAGCCGGTCCGCCAGCCGCTCGACTGCGTCGACCTCGCTCGCGCTGCCCGACGGCGTCACCGCCCAGTTGCAATGCGCGTGCGTCGCGAGGCTATAGACCTTCACGTCGCCGACGATCAGCCGCCACCGACGCCGATCGCCGCTATTGTACCGGACGAGGTTGGTGACGAACAGGCTCTGGAGATCCGATGCGGTCATCCGCGCCCCATAGCGACAAGTGCCCGCCTGCCGCCACCGCAAACGGGACGCCGTGGACCCCTTCCAAAATTCGGCGCGTTTGGGACTTCGACGAGATCATCACCAGATACGGGAATTGCACATGGCCGGAACGGCATTGGTAGTGGGTACGAGCGGGATCGTTGGCAGCGCGACCGCGGCGGCGTTGGTGAGGGCGGGCTGGGCGGTATACGGCCTCGCGCGGCGGCCGACCGAACAGGACGGCGTGCAACCGGTCGCCGCCGACTTGCAGGATCCGACAAGCCTGGAGGCGGCCCTGACCGGCATCAGGCCCGATGCGGTATTCATCGCAACCTGGTCGCGCCAGGACAGCGAGGCGGAGAACATCCGCGTCAACGGCGGCATGGTCCGCAACCTGCTCGGCGCGCTCAGCCCCGGCGGCAGCGTGCGCCACGTCGCGCTCGTCACCGGGCTCAAGCATTATCTCGGACCGTTCGAGGCGTACGGGAAGGGCGTTCTCCCGCAGACCCCGTTCCGCGAGGAACAAGGGCGCCTCGACGTCGAGAATTTCTACTATGCGCAGGAAGACGCGGTGTTCGAGGCGGCGGAGCGCGACGGCTTCGGCTGGAGCGTCCACCGCCCGCACACGATCATCGGCAAGGCGGTCGGCAACGCGATGAACATGGGCACCACGCTCGCGGTCTATGCGACGCTGTGCCGCGAGACCGACCGCCCGTTCCGCTTCCCCGGCTCGGCCGCGCAGTGGAACGGCCTCACCGACATGACCAGCGCCAGCCTCCTCGCCGATCACCTGTTGTGGGCCGCGACCACGCCAGCCGCGCGCAACGAGGCGTTCAACGTCGTCAATGGCGACGTCTTCCGCTGGAGCTGGATGTGGGGCCGCATCGCAGAATGGTTCGGGATCGAGGCCGCACCGTTCGACGGCACCGTTCTGACGCTCGAAGACCAGATGAAGGACGACGCCGGCATCTGGCGCGAGATCGCCGCCCGCGAAGGCCTCGCGGAGGCCGATCTGTCCCGCCTCGCGTCGCCCTGGCACACCGACGCCGATCTCGGCCGCCCGATCGAGGTGGTGACGGACATGGGCAAGAGCCGCCGCCTCGGATTCAAGGAATACCAGCCCACGGACGACGCGTTCTTCGACCTGTTCGAACAACTCCGCGCCGACCGGCTGATCCCCTGAGTCTTTGGGGAGAAATCCTCCCCCGCCAGGGGGGGGTGGCGCCGTAGGCGACGGAGGGGGGAGGACACGGAGCGGCGGTTTCGCTTACCTCCCCCTTCGTCTGGCAAGAGCCAGCCACCTCCCCCTCGCCGGGGAGGATCGTAGGGTCGGACGCTAGCCCTTCACCGCCACCGTAGCCGTAACCCCCGGATCGTCCCGCAACCGCAGATACAGCATCCCCCCAACCGGTTTCGGCACCGCAAACGCCCCCCCGGTAAACCCCTCCGACACCAGAGCCGCCTCCGCAAACCCCGCATTTGCCGCCACCGACTCGATCAAGAACAGATCCGTCCCCGCCAGCATGCAAGTCTCCGCACAGGTCACCCCGGTAACACCCGGCACCCGCACCAGGGTCGTCAACGGCACCCAGTCGCCCGCGACCCCATTCTGCACCAGTCGCCACTTGAGCGGCCCATGCGCCGAAACGCCAAGCGCCTTGCCCGGCTCGACCGTCGCCACCGCGATCCGATCGTCCTGCACGGTCAACCCGCGCCCCGACGAAACACTCGTGTTCATCTTGCCATCCGCCGTCGCTATCTCGACGCTATCGCCAGCGGAAAACCGCGTACCCTCGGCGCGCAGCGAGAACGTCAGCCGGGCACCCTGGGAAATCGCCGTATCGCCCACCAGCACGATGGGAAGCCCGGGCGAGGGCGGCGCCACTACGCTCTTGGCGATCAGCGTCGCCTTCGGCCGCGCCGCCGCGACGACGAACTTCACCGAGCGCTTTCGCCCATCCGTCAACGTGACGAGCGCCGTCTTCGCCTGACCCGCCGCAAACGCCGGCGCCGTATCCGCGACCAACCCCAGCCGATCCACCTTGTCGGCCCGAATGACCTCGCCCGGCTTGAACGCCACGCCGTCGACGGTCATCGACGCCACCAGATCCAGCCGGGTCCCCGCCAGCGTCCCCGCAGCATCGCCGGCATACAGCGTAAGCCCATCGATCCGCCCCGCCTCGGCGAGCGCGGTCAGCGCGATCTTGTCCGGCGCCTCGACGCCATATTGCTTCACCAGCAGCGACAGTTTCCCCGGCGCGGTCTTCGCCAGCGGCAGGGTCAGCCCGATCCGATCCCCCGTCGTCGTCCAGGCGAGCGGCACCTGACCCGCATCGCTCACCAGCGTCACCGCCTCGACGCAACTCGGCGTCGGCCCGGCCAACGCCACCGCATTGTCGCGACCCACGACCAGACTCTCGGGATCGGTATCGACCATCGTCCATCCACCGGCGCGCGGCACCTGCAACCGAAACCGCGGCCCGTCGAACGGCGTGAACCCCCAGCGTCCATGCAACGTCGCATCGGTCACGCTGCCAAGCCCGGCGGTCCGCATGCCGACCTGGTCGAGCACATAGCCGCCACGCTCGGCATCCGCCTGTACCGGCAGCTCGACCACGCCACCCTGCGGCGTCGTGACCCGCAAGCTCATGTCGTGCGCGAACTTCGTCGCATAGATCAGCGGCGCGCCCTCGACCGGCAGCACCAGATCGGGCCGGGCCGCACAGACGAGCCGATCCGCCTCCGCCCGCCGCATCGTCGGAGTCTGCGGTGCACCCGTCTCGATCACCGGCATCGCGACCACCATCACCGACTTCGGACTCGCGAACGACGGCGCCGCATTCAGCAGCAGCGCCAGCCGATCGTCATGCGCCCGCGCCAGCGCCGGAATGTACCGGAACTGCGTCGACTGAAACGCGCCGAAGATCTTCGCCAGATCGCGCACCACGCCGATATACGGGCTGTAATACCCAAGCCCGCCCTCCGGCGTCGCGCTCAACTGCAACGCCAGATCGGTCGGCGCACCGACCAGCGTATCCGCCAGCGTCGAGCTCTGACCATCCGCCAGCACCAGCGAATCGCGGCTTTGCGTGAGGCAGGAGGCTTGCAGGTCCGCCGCCAGATCGAGGCATTCCGCCTTCAGCTTGATCGCCAGACTGCGCGACAGCAACGGCGACACCGCCTCGATCCGCTCGGGCCGCGTCCGCTCCAGCGCATGGATCCCGTCGAGAAACGCATCGAGCCGCGCGCGATCGAGCGACGCCTGGTCGAGATCCTGCACCGCGCGTACGAACGCGCCCGGTTGCTTGCGCACTGCGGACACGACCGCATCGAACCCGCCGCTCTCCGGCACCAGGAACACGACCAGTTGCCGCGCCCCCTCCGGCACCTTCAACGCGAGCGCGTTCTTCTTCTCTTTCCACGTCTCGGCCTTGAAGAACCACGATTTCGGCGGCGGCTCGGTCGCACCCCGCAGGAACGCCGCGACCAGCAGATAGCGCGCGCCATCGTCCTTCTTGCCGGTTGGCAGATCCGCCGCGATCGACACGCGGTCGCCGGTCGCGAGCTTGGGCACCCGCGCGATCGGCAGCGTCGTCGTCCCATGCGTCACGGCGACGCGCAGGGTCGGCCCGGTCAGGTCGAACGGCGCGGGGTCGGCCCGCGCAGCCACGGGCATGAGGGCGGCTGCCAGTGCGCAGAACGGAAGAAATCGAAGCATCATCACGGGCGATCTCATCGTCGGAAGCATCCCCGATGGCCTGTACCGGTGTCGAGAATAGGGCAAGAGCAGCTTTCCATCCCCCCTAGCGAGGAGGCAACAGGCAGTTGGAGCCTCTTGCCCGATCGTCAACGGTGACGCACACGAAGCGCTACTCGGGGAAGGGGACACCTCCATGAAGATCGCCAGAATTCTAGCCGCCACGCTGCTCGCCACGACCGCCGCCGCCGCCGACGCAAAGACGGTCGTCGTCACCGCTGCGCACATGATCGACGTCCTTGGGGGCAAGCGAGTCGACAACCCGCAGGTGACGATCGTCGATGGCCGCATCACCACGGTCGGTCGCAAGGGCGATGCGGTGCCGGCCGGTGCCGACCGCGTCGATCTGGGTGAGCGGACGCTGCTCCCGGGCCTGATCGACATGCACGTTCATTTGACCAGCGACCCGACGCTAAGCGGCTACCGCCAGCTCGAATTCACCGACAATTTCTGGACCGTCGTCGGCGTGGCGAATGCGCGGAAGACGCTTGACGCAGGCTTCACCACCGTACGCAACGTCGGCTCGGCCAACTACGACGATGTCGCGCTGAATCAGGGGATCGAGCGCGGCTATGTCCCCGGCCCGCGGATCGTCCCCGCCACCTACGCGCTCGGCGCGACCGGCGGTCACTGCGATGCGACCGAATATCCGCCCTCAATCCAAGTCCCGCACCCACAGATCGCCAACACGCCCGACGAGTTCCGCGGTGCCGTTAGGACGATCCGCAAATACGGCGCCGAGGTGGTCAAGGTCTGCATGACCGGCGGCGTCCTCTCCAAGACGGACAGCGTTGGTGCGCAGCAAATCAGCCTCGCCGAGATCAAGGCGATCGTCCAGGAGGCGCACATGCTCGGCATGAAGGTTGCAGTCCACGCACACGGTGTCGAGGGCATCAACGACGCTCTTCGCGCCGGTGTCGATACGATCGAACACGCGAGCCTTGCCGACGCCGAATCGTTCAAGCTCGCCAAGGCGAGTGGCGCGTGGTTCGACATGGATATCTACGACGACGACTATATCCTTGCCGAGGGCGCCAAGAACGGCGTTTTCCCCGAGAGCTTGGAGAAGGAACGCCAGGTCGGCCTCAAGCAGCGCCAGACCTTCCGCGCCGCGCATGCCGCCGGGGTGAGGATGTTGTTCGGCACCGACGGTGGCGTCTATCCCAACGGCAACAACGCGCTCCAGTTTGCCAAGATGGTCGAATGGGGCATGACGCCGATCGAGGCCATCCAGGCCGCCACCTCCAGCGCCGCGGTCGCACTAGGCAGAACCGCGGACGTCGGTGCGATCGACCGTGGCCGGTTCGGTGATCTGATCGCGGTCGACGGAGATCCGCTGACGGACGTTCGCCAGCTCGAACATCCCAGCTTCGTCATGAAGGGTGGGGCAATGGTCATCGCACCAAAGTAATCCGCATCCGCTGATCCCCCCCCCGGCCAGGGGGAGGATCACGATTTGGCCGCGGTCGGTCACTTACGGCCTCGCCACGGTTCACCGCTCCCAAGTCGCAACTCGTCGCATCGCGGGTTGCCGTCGGACTCCGTTCAGCCTCCCCCGCCCACAACGCCGCGACGACCCGCGCGCAGGGGATTTCGACGATGACGACCGATCGCGGGGCGCTGGCCGCCCTGCTCGCCACCATGACCGTCGTGGGTGCCGCCGCGACTTCGGCGGCTGCGCAAACCGAGCCAGCGGCCCCCGTTCGCGGCTTGGAACGCCTGCAGGCCCCCGGTTCGCAGCAGACCCCCGACGCGACGTCGATACCGGTTCCCGCTGCGCCGACGATCGTCCTGCCGACCACTACCCCTGCCACGGAACGCGCGACCGCCGGTCGGGCAGCCACCGGCCGGGCAACGACCGAACGGTCGACGAGCGAGCGGGCAACCACGCGCCAAACCGAGGAGCCGACAACCCGATCGCGCGTTCCCGAAGCCGAGTCGAGTCGCGCGCCGACACCTGTCGAGCAGGCTCCCGTCACGAGGCCGACGCCCGAGCCCGCTCCCCAGTCGGCTCCGACCGCGGTCACCGAGACGACACCGACACCGATCGCGCCGACGACTACGACGCCAACAGCCGTGCCGGAATCCACCCTTTCTGCACCGGAAGCGAGCAGGGCGATGCCTTTATGGCTATCGCTTACCGCTATAATCGTGGTTCTCGGCGCGCTATGGGCGCTCCGTCGCAAGCCGCGCAGCAGTCGCGAACCAGAGGCTTATGTCGAGCCGGCTCCCGAGCCCGTCGTCCTTGAACCTGTCCTAGCCCCGACGGCGGTCGCTCCCGCTGCGCCTGTCGTCGCACCCACGGCCGCTGCTGCCATGCCGGTGGCGGGGCCGAAATTCCTTGAGCCAAGAGCAAAGGCGGCGCCCACGCCGCCCGCCGCCCCGCGCGCGCGACTGACCTGCGAACTCCGTCCCTTGCGTGCCGGCCTCAACCTGCTGAGCGCGACCGTCGAGTGCGAGATGGTCGTCACCAACACCGGGACTGCGCCCGCTGAGGGTATCCGGGCGGGCATCGCGTTGCTGACCGCGCATGCCGACCAGGACGTCGATCTCGCGGCTTTCAATGCCGCGCCGGTCGTTCGTCCAGCAAGTGCTCCATTCGCGCTCGCGCCGGGCGAGACGCGTACGATCCGTACCGTCACCGCGATTGCGCGCGACGCGATCCGAACCATGACCGCTGCAAACCGGCCGATGTTCGTGCCGGTCGTCGCGACCAATATCCTGTACGCGACGGCGGGCGACGACGCGCAGACGGCCCGCGCATGGGTGGTCGGCATCGAGCGGGTGGACTCGGCCAAGCTGGCGCCGTTCTGGCTCGATGCGCCTGCACGGATGTACACGACTGTCGCCGCGCGTCCCCATGCCGTGACGTTCGATCGTTAGAGGGGTGACACCGCGGGCAGTACGCATTCCCGTTCGTGCCCATCCCCGTTCGTGCTGAGTAGAGACCGAGTAGCTTCGTAGAAGCGTATCGAAGGCTCGTATTGAAGCCTTGGTCTTCCGCGCGGGCGCTGCTTCGGACCGACGAACCAAGAGACGTGGGTGTGGGTATGGAACAGGCCATCACCAAACAGAAAAAGGGCGACCCCATTGCTGGGGTCGCCCTTTTTTTTAGCTGCGGCCAGCAGGGGCAGAGCCCACTGCTTCGTCGGTCGGCATGAATGCCGCCGGCCGGCCTTGCGGGAATGCGATTTAGCCGTGGCTAGATCGTCTTTCCCGCTGCGGCTTACTTAACTTCAACCGTAGCGCCGGCTGCTTCGAGCTGCGCCTTGATCTTGGCGGCCTCGTCCTTCGACACGCCTTCCTTGACGGCCTTGGGAGCCGACTCGACCAGCGTCTTGGCTTCGGTCAGGCCGAGCGCGGTGATCGCACGGACTTCCTTGATGACGTTGATCTTCTTGCCACCGTCGCCGGTCAGGATGACGTCGAATTCGGTCTGCTCTTCTGCTGCAGGAGCGGCTGCGCCGCCGCCTGCTGCCGGTGCTGCGACCGCTGCTGCGGCCGAAACGCCCCACTTCTCTTCGAGCAGCTTCGAAAGCTCAGCTGCTTCGAGAACGGTCAGTTCGCTCAGGCTCTCAACGAGCGCGTTCAGGTCTGCCATGATAAATCTCCATCTCGGGGCTCGTGCCCCATCAGTTCAAAAAGGTAACGAAAGGCCTGCAAGATCAGGCGGCTTCCTTCTCCGCGTAGGCGGAAAGCACGCGCGCGAGCTGCGCTGCCGGAGCCTGCGTGATCGTTGCCAGCTTCGTGGCGGGTGCCACGATGAGGCCAACGATCTTGGCACGCAGTTCGTCCAGCGAGGGCAGCGTTGCGAGCGCCTTCACACCGTCGACGTCGAGGGTCGTCGCGCCCATCGCCCCACCCACGATTTCGAACTTGTCGTTCGTCTTCGCGAATTCCACGACCACCTTGGCAGCCGCGACGGGATCGATGGAGCTGGCCAGACCGACCGGACCCGTGAGCATGTCGCCCAGCGAGCTGTAGTCGGTGCCGTCCATTGCGATCTTGGCAAGCTTGTTCTTCGAGACCTTGTAGGTCGCGCCGGCGTCGCGCATCTTGTTCCGCAGCACAGTGGACTGTGCGACGGTCAGGCCGAGGTTGCGCGTGACAACGACGACGCCGACCTCGGAAAAGGTGCGGTTCAGCTCGGCTACGGCCGCGGTCTTTTGATCACGATCCATGCCATTCTCCACGTTTTACGAGTTCACCGCTTACGCAGTGGACCCGGTTACTAACCGGAGGCGCAGACAAACCCGCGCTTCCGGGGTGTCTCGTCGATGGGGCATGGGAGAGGGCAGGCGTACGAAACGCTCCGCAAAATCTCATTCCCCGTCTAGGTGGGAGATTAAGCACCGGCAAACCCTGTGCACCCACTGTCTCGGACGGAGTTCGACGAGCAAGCCCGCCGAACGAAGGTGCGCCTTAGCGGAATTGGCGTGGGAGTCAAGTTAAGGTGCCGGGGGTGACGCGTGTGATCGCGGGCGGGCCACGCTTCCTTGTTCTCCCGCGAAGAGGGGGCCCAGTCTGGGTCCCCGCCTTCGCGGGCAAACAAGCCTCGGTGCCGTTCGCGCGGATCACGTACTGCTCGTCATCCTGACGAAAGTCAGGACCCAGAGCCACATGGGGTACCGTCCGTAACCCTGGATCCTGACTTTCGTCAGGATGACGGGAGTGGGGAAGGGGGTGTTCGTCGAACGACCGGTCTGCTCCACACGCAAAAAGGGCCGGGATCGCTCCCGGCCCTTTTCTGTCTTCGCGGCAGGAAGGGAGTAAATCCCGTCCTCGTCGGTCGCGGTTGCCCGCGCCGGCCGGGCGCTCGCCGTCTCGTGGCTAGCTTGCGCTAGCCACGTGCGGCTCAGGCGCCAGCCACCTCGGCTGTATCGACCTTGATGCCCGCACCCATGGTCGACGAGATCGCGACCTTCTGGACGTACTTGCCCTTGGCGCCGGTCGGCTTGGCCTTGACCACTGCGTCGACCAGTGCGTCGAAGTTCGCGCGCAGGTCTTCCGCCGGGAACGACGCCTTGCCGATGCCCGAATGGATTATGCCGGCCTTTTCGACGCGGTATTCGATCTGGCCGCCCTTGGCTGCCTGAACGGCGGCCGTGACGTTCATCGTCACCGTGCCCAGCTTCGGGTTCGGCATCAGGCCCTTGGGACCCAGCACCTTACCGAGGCGACCGACGATGCCCATCATGTCCGGGGTCGCGATGCAGCGATCGAAATCGATCGTGCCACCCTGGATGATTTCCATCAGGTCTTCGGCGCCGACGACGTCCGCGCCGGCTGCGAGAGCCTCTTCAGCCTTCGCGCCGCGGGCGAACACGCCGACGCGGACGGTCTTGCCGGTGCCCTTGGGCAGCGTGACGACGCCGCGGACCATCTGGTCTGCGTGACGCGGATCGACGCCCAAGTTCAGCGCGACTTCGATCGTCTCGTCGAACTTCGACGTGGCGCCCGACCGTGCGAGACCGATGGCCTCGTCGATGCCGTGCAGCTTGACGAGGTCGACCGTGACGGCCTTCTGCTTCTTGCTCAGCTTAGCCATGATCTCAGCCCTCCACCACTTCGAGGCCCATTGCGCGGGCGCTGCCTTCGATGATCTTCGTCGCAGCGTCGATATCGTTGGCGTTGAGGTCCTTCATCTTCGTCGTGGCGATCTCGCTCAGCTGGCTGCGCTTGATCTTGCCGGCGACGACCTTGCCCGGCTCCTTCGAACCCGACTTGAGACCGGCGGCCTCCTTGATCAGGTACGAGGCAGGCGGGGTCTTGGTCTCGAACGAGAACGAGCGATCCGCATAGACCGTGATGACGGTCGGGATCGGCATGCCCTTCTTCAGTTCGCTCGTGCCGGCGTTGAACGCCTTGCAGAACTCCATGATGTTGACGCCGCGCTGACCCAGCGCAGGCCCGATCGGCGGCGCAGGCTTTGCCTCGCCTGCAGGAACCTGCAGCTTGATGTATCCGGTAATCTTTTTAGCCATGTCACTCTCTTTATGAGGGCGGCGAACGCGTAAGCGAGCCACCCGGTGAGTCTAGCGGTGATGACGGCCACCTCTCGACGACCTCCCGCAGATTTCCAGCAATTACAGTGGAAGCTGGCGCGCATAGCCCAAAACGCGCGAGGCGGCAACTAGCGTTCGCGGTGCCTTGGAGGCAGTAATTTGGTCCGGCGTGCCGCGTTATTCGAAGACGTCGACAGGCCAGGCGATCTGCTTGGCCGCCGCGTGACACGCGGACCGCGTGGCGTAGCCGTCGGAATAGCTGATCAGCTCGCCCGCCTCGTGGAACAGCAGCCAGGCCCACGCACCCGTCAGGACGAGCGGTGGCGCAAGGTCGAGCCCGTCGACCTCACGGATTTCCAGCCGCATCGATGGCCGCTCGTCTTCGACCGGGCTCGCAGCGACGGGCTCCGCCTCGTCGAGCGTCTGGCCGATAAAGCGGCCGAACCTGTTGTCAGGCGCCATGACGGGGTACGATCCTTTCAAGCGGCACGGGCTTTCCCCAGTAGAAACCTTGCCCACAGTCTGCGCCGAGGGATTTTGCCAGGGCCAGATCGTCCACGGTCTCGATGCCCTCGATCACGGTTCCGATCATCCGGCTTCGGCAGTAATCGATGATCTCCTTCAGCAGCGATGCGGGAAACTCGCCCTTCAGGCACTTCTGGAAGATCTTCCTGTCGACCTTGACCTCGGAAACGGGCAGGTCGGAGATGCGGTCGAAGTTGGTCGCGCCCTTGCCAAAGTCGTCGAGCGAGACGGGTATGCCCATCGTTCCAAGCTCGTGCATGTTTTCCAGCAAGCGGCCATCGAGCCCCGAATAGCTGATTTCGGTAAGTTCGATCCCCAGCATGCCGAGAGCGACGTTATGGCGACGTAGCAGGATCGGCAGCGCGGCGATGAAGTCCGGATGCGCGAGCACCGCGGCGCTGCAATTCACCGCGACCGGCACCGGTCTGCCTTCGGCTTGCAACGCCGCAAGTAGACGCGCTGCGGCTTCTACGGCAAGCAACGTCGCCGCGATCTCCAGGGAGAGGATCGTCGAGGGCGCGAAGATGTGCTCGGGGTTGAGCGACGGCCGATTGCGCAACCGCGTCAACGTTTCGTAGCCCGCGATGCTGTCGTCGTGCAGGCTGCGTTTCTCATGGAATTCGTGCGTGAGATTGGGCAGCAGGCGGCCTTGCTGGATCAGCCACGACAGGAAGTGGCGGTCGCCGATGTCGCCGTCATGCGGTTGCCGGGCAATGTGCGGCAGCCGGTCGGCAATGTCCTGCGCGGTAAAGGGCGCGTCCAACCAGTCGACATGATCGATGCCGGACTGTTCCGCCAAGGCGATGGCATCCCGAAAATGCACGCTTGGGCGCAACAGCGTCAGCGTCCCGGAAAACTGTTCTTTGTCCAACAAGGCAATAAACGCGTGACGATTGCCGATCGAAGCGTCCGGGTTCATCACGATCAGGTCAGGCTGAAACGCGAGCCCTGCACGTTCTTCGCTGGGCAGGCCGATCCATGCGGTTTTGTGGCCCATCTCTTCGAGTTGACGATGAATGCCATTAGCCGCCGCGTTCTCGATATCAAGAAACAAGATGCGATGCCCGACTTCGATCGCATCCGGGGAAGGGCGAGCCCCTACATTGCCCGAGCGCAAGTGATCGCTGTGGATGTGCGATGTTTTAAGGGCCATGTTCGTCAAGGGCATCAGTCATTTCCTGTAGGCGGATCGCTGAATACGGTTGCATGCGCGTTAAGCTAGATAGAGTTTGCCGGATACGCGGGACGTCATATTCGGGGCGCGTATTGGTAGCTGCCCGACGTCTTGTACGCGGACTGTCCTACAAATGTTAGCGTAGTATGACCGATGATGGTTAATTTGACGTGAAAGTAGTCCACGGTGTTTGGGGAAAATCGGGATGCCTGTGACAACCCGATGATAATTAACAGATCTACGACCGCGAAACGCCGGCTCGTAGTAGGGCCGATTTGAAATATATATTTTTACTTCCGGGTGGGTCCGAGATCGAAGTAGACGTGTTGATGCGTTGCTTGCCGATATATGGCCTGGTTTTTCCGCTTGATAACGGCGTTGGCGAAAACGCTATTAAAGTATGGTGTTTCAGACGCGTCCGTTGAACGCGCGGCCGGCGACGAAGCGCGATAGCACTCGTTTTGAACCGAATAACTCTCGGCAGGCGGCGCGCGAGACTTATAGTATTGCCGGGAACCGGATGGGGGCATCCGAGAACAGGGGTGGGTATGATCGCTTTTTGCCGCGCGATTGTTGTCGCGCTGATGGCCGTGATTGCGGCGACTGCGCCGGCGCATGCGCAGGAGAAAACGGGAGTAAAGCCTGGTTTCGTACTGCGGCCGGGAACTGCGCGGATCGTATTGATGCGACCTTCGATCCGTGTCGGCGCGCAGTCGACCGGCGGCATGTACGAGCCGAACGCCGACTGGACCGATCAGGCGAAGGAGAACATCGGCGCGGCGCTTGCCAAGGCGCAGGCTGGTCTCGGCAACAGCGTCGTCGGGTATGTCGAGCCGGTCGGCGCGAGTTCGGCCAAGGTCGCGGAGTATCAGGAATTGTTCGGGGCGGTCGCGTCGTCGGTGATCGAGTATCAGTTCTTCAAGGGTAACCGCCTGCCGACCAAGAAGCGCAAGGACCAGTTCGAATGGGGGCTCGGCCCCGACGTTCGAACACTCCCCGGTTTGGAGGCGGCCGACTACGCGCTGTTCATCACGACGGAGGATCATTTCGGTTCGACCGGGCGGAAGGTGCTGCAGGTCTTTGCGGCGATGGCGCGCGTCGGCGTAACCGCAGGCGTCCACAAGGGATTCGCCGGGCTGGTCGATCTGCGTATGGGAGAACTGGTCTGGCTGAACGCGGACATGCAGATGGGCGGCGATGTCCGCGACGCGGAGGGCGCCGACAAGCGCGTGCGGCAGTTGCTGGAGGGTTTCCCGGGTAAGCCGGTTGAAGCTCCGGTGGCGGTCACTGCCGTTGCAGCCGCTCCCCCCATCGCTTCGGCGCACTGACATGCGGATCCCGATGGTCGGGCTTCTGCTCGCGACCGCGATCGGTACGTCTGCGCTCGCTGCCGACAAGCGCCCGCCGCTTCCGACCTACACGCAAGCCTATACCCCGACGACGGTCGATGAACGCGGGATATGGATGGAGGCGGACGAGCGCGAGCGGGCGCAGCGAGACTCCCGGTCGCTGGTCAAGGATCCGGCGCTCAACGCCTATGTCCGCGGCGTGCTGTGCCGGACCGTCGGGGAGGACCGGTGCCGATCGGTCCGGCTCTACATCGACGAGGTGCCGGCGTTCAACGCGTTCATGACGCCCAACGGCGCAATGGTGGTGTGGACCGGACTGCTGCTTCGTGTCCGCAACGAAGCGGAACTCGGCGCGATCCTCGGCCACGAGTTCGGGCATTTCGAACTCCGGCATTCGCTCAAGGACTTCAAAAGCCACCGCGCCGGCACCGACCTCATGGCGTGGGCGTCGATCCTCGTTCGCAACAGCGGTGACATCCGATATGCCATGGTCGGCCAGATGTATGCTTTCAGCCGCGACCAGGAACGCGAGGCTGACATGACGGGCTTCCAGTATCTCGCGCGCTCGCAATATCCGTCGTCGGCCGCTGCGGACGTCTGGGAGCACGTCATGGGCGAGGCCGATGCGACCGCGATCGGCCGCAGGGGCAGGGCGCAACACAAATACGTCGCCGGTGTCTTCGCCACTCATCCGACCGATCTGGCGCGCGCCACCTATCTCCGTGCGGCCTCGATCGAGGCGCATGACGTCAAGCCTGCGGCCGTCGACACGCATCAGGCGGCGATGGCGAAGTGGCTGCCGATATTCCTCAACGACCAGATCAAGCTCAACGACTTCGGCGGCAGCGAGTATCTGCTCGCCACTTTGGCGGACGGTACCGGTTGGACGACGTCGCTGCTGTGCGCCCGCGGCGACCTGTACCGCGAGCGCGGCAATCCCCGCGATCTCGTCAGCGCCGCGCAGTTTTACCAGGAGGCGGTCGGCAAGGGCGACGCGCCACCCGAGGCATATCGCGGCCTGGGCCTAGCGTTGCTCCGCAGCCAGCGCGTTGCCAAGGGTCAGGCTGCTCTCGCCAACTATCTCCGTCTCAAACCGGCCGCGACCGACGCCGCACTCATCGCCAAGCTGATCTCGTAACACGCTGATCTCGTAAGAAGGATGACCATGTCCAAGATCCTCGCCGCACTTGCCGCGGTCGCAACGCTCTTGTTCGCGGCCCCCGTCGCGGCCGGCAACAAACTTATTCCCGCCGGCGAACGCATTGCCGTCGCCAAGTCGACGATGACCGTGCAGCCGAGCGCGGAGTGGAATAAGCTGTCCGAACGGCCCGGACGCAACGCCGAAACCTGGACGCAGGACGGCGACGACCTGAACGACCTGAGTTTCTATGGCGGCATCGAGCCCGGCAGGCCGCTGTTCCGCGAGATCGACAGGAAGAACAAGCCGTTGCCGAAGGTCTCGGCGACGATGCTGATCACTGACATCCCGGTACTGCTGGAGAACAGCTACCGGATCGCGCGAGACGCGTCGTCGATGGCGATCGACACGATCGCGCCCATCCAGTTCGCCGGTAACAAGGGCGTGCGTTTCACGTACACGTTTTCGAAACAGAACGAGACGCTGCAGCGCCGCGGCGAAGCACGCGGTGCGGTGGTCGGCGGGAAGCTGTATCTGGTCACGTACGAGGCGCCGAGCTTGTATTATTACGACCGCAGCGTTGCGGTGGCTCAGGCGGTGGCGGATAGCGTGCGGTTTTGAGGCGCTTGGATCTGGCTGGGCGTCGCCTTGCCGAAGTGCGCTCCTCGGGGCGGGGCACTCGCCTTTCTCCGTCATCCTGACGAAAGTCAGGACCCAGAGCCAAGCAGACCAGCGCTCCGTAATCCTGGATCCTGACTTTCGTCAGGATGACGGAGCGGACGTTAGGAGCGGCTTGTATTCCCAAAGCGCGACCCGGGGGTAAATCCCGCGTCGTCGGCCGTGCCGGTGGCCCGCCGGCCGGGCTGGCGTGGGCACGGGATTAGCGTGCGCTAATCCCGTGCGAATTGGCCTTACTTGCTGCGTTCGACCTGTTCGAATTCCAGCTCGACAGGCGTTGCACGCCCGAAGATCGACACCGAAACCTTGACGCGGCTGCGGTCGAAGTCGAGTTCTTCGACCAGCCCGTTGAAGGTCGCGAACGGACCGTCGAGGACCTTGACCTGATCGCCGATCTCGTAGTCGACCTTGACCTTCTGCTTGGGCGCAGCGGCGGCTTCCTCCTTGCTGTTCAGCATCCGCGTGGCTTCCGCCTCGCTGATCGCCTGCGGCTTGCCCATGCTGCCGAGAAAGCCTGTAACCTTCGGCGTGTTCTTCACGAGGTGATACACGTCGTCGTTCATGTTCAGCTTGGCGAGTACGTAGCCCGGCATGAACTTGCGCTCGACCGCGATCTTTTTGCCGCGACGGGCTTCGGTGGTGGTTTCGGTCGGGACTTCGATCTGCTCGACGAGCTGCTCGAGACCCATCCGGGTCGCCTCGGCCATGATCGAGTCGCGGACCTTGCCCTCGAAGCCCGAATAGGCGTGAATGATGTACCAGCGCGCCATGACGGAACCTTGCTTACTGAGCGAGTTTGAGGAGGGCGGAGACGATCGCTTGCAGGATCGAGTCGACGCCCAGGAAGAACAGCGCGAGGATCGTCGTCATGATCACCACCATCACGCCGGTCATGACCGTCTCGCGACGCGTCGGCCACGTGACCTTCGCGGTCTCGTTGCGGACCTGCTGGATGAATTCGAGGGGGGACGTCTTCGCCACGATGTTCTTCGAACCCGCTGATTGAGAAACTGAGATGCGAGGCATAGACCCACTAGCCGCTCCCTGTGAAGGGCCGCGGCGGCAGGTCCGTCCTCGCTGTCGGAAGCGCGGCAGATAGCTGCCGTCACAGGTGAAAGCAAGTGCACGGCAGGAGGGGGGAGCGGAGCATGCCGGTAGATGGCAGGGCGAGAGCCGGAGAAGTAGCGTATGGGCAAAGAAGTGGCGGGGGAGAGCGCTTGGGTCACTCGATCCCCCGCACGATCGTCTTGCCGGTGCCGGTTTGACCGGCGGCTCCGCTCCCACGGTTTCTATTTATCGTTCGGCTTGACGACGGCACACAGCCTTTACGCCGAACGCGGACGAAAAAAAAGGCCGGTACAAGACCGGCCGTAAAAGTTTTTAGGAGAGGATGCCTGAAAGGCCTGAGTGTTGTGCATCGCAGCAGACGATTTCTCAAGTGCGCAATATGCATCAAGGAATGCAATTCCTGCAATCGTGATGGACGCAGGAAAGCGGCGAGCGCGATCGCCGCAATTTTTGCCGAAAATTTAAAGGGGGTGGCAGGAGTGCTCGGATTCGAACCGAGGGCCTTCGGTTTTGGAGACCGACGCTCTAACCAACTGAGCTACACTCCTACACGGACGGGCCCCTTACCCAGCGTTTTCGGGAAGGGCAAGCGTCTCGCGTGGAATTCGTTCGGGAACCATGATCGCGACGATCACGCGTTGGACGATCCGTAATTTGCTCGTTAACCCCGAAGCCATCTCGTTGGATGCAGGAAAGCGTAATCATATGAAGGCGGGATTGACGATGCTGGCGCTGCCGGTCGCGGCGCTGCTCATGGGGGCGGGCCCGGTACCGCAGGCGCCGGACCTTGGACCTCAGCTCGAACGCTTTACCTATTCATGGCCCGTCCAGACAATGGACGTCGATATCGTCGGCGCACCTGCGCAGATGGCCTTCATGGATATCGCGCCGCAGCGTCCCAATGGCCGCACGGTCGTCCTGCTCCACGGCAAGAACTTCTGCGGTGCGACCTGGGGCAGCACCGTGCGGGCGCTGAGCGAGGTCGGCTACCGGGTGATCGTTCCCGACCAGATCGGCTTCTGCAAATCGTCCAAGCCCCGCGCGGCGCAATACAGCTTCGAGATGCTGGCGACGTTCACCAAGCGGCTGCTCGAATCGCGCGGGATCACGCAGGCGACGATCGTCGGGCATTCGATGGGCGGCATGCTCGCGATGCGGTACGCGATTCTGTACCCGGCATTGGTCGAGAAGCTGGTGCTCGTCAATCCGCTCGGTCTTAAGGATCGCGGCGAGGAGGGCGTGCCCTATACAGACGTCGACACGCTGTGGGCGGGCGAGAAGAAGACGAGCTACGCGTCGATCAAGGCGTATCAGCTCGAGAACTATTATCACGGCGTGTGGAAGCCCTCCTACGATCGCTGGGTCTGGATGCAGGCGGGCATGTATCAGGGGGCAGGGCGCGATACGGTAGCGCTGGCGCAGGCCAAGACCAGCGAGATGATCAGGACGCAGCCGGTCGCACACGAACTCTACCGTATAACGCCGTCGACGACGCTGATCGTTGGTACGCTCGACAAGACCGCGTTCGGTCGCGCGCAGGCGCCTGCGAACTTACGCAAGTCCCTGGAAGCGATCCCTGCGGTCGCGCCCCGCGCGGTGAAGCAGATGCCGAATGCTAATCTGGTGATGCTCGAAGGGCTGGGCCATTCGCCCCAGGTCGAGGACCCCGCACGATTCGAGAAGACGTTGCTCGCGGTACTGGGAGCGCGGTCGCGGTAGAAGCAATGCGCCAATCCTCCCCCGCCAGGGGGAGGTGGCTGGCCCTTGCCAGACGGAGGGGGAGGAAAGGGTGACAGTCGTTGCGTGTTCCGCCGCCTCCGTCACCTTCGGCGCCACCTCCCCTTCGCGAGAGAGGATTAGGGAGGGTGGTCGATTGCCTCGTGTGGGCATTCGTATCCACCTGGAACCAATCCTCTACCCGCCGTCTCATCCGATTCCGCCCGTTGACCCTGACCCCGTCCTGACCTATAGGCGCGCCCTGTTCTTCGGGAGTCTTTCCCGCCGGGCATGCTTGAACATTGCTGGATGCATTCCAGGGCCTGAGGGGCGTTTCGCGCTCCCGATGGTCCTTTTTGTATTCTCAGGCGCCTCATGGCTCCAGCAAAGTAACCACTTGAAAGGTGAAGGCTTCAATGCCGACGATCAACCAGCTGGTCCGCAAGGGCCGCGATCCGCAGAAGGCCAAGTCGAAGGTCCCTGCGATGGAAGCAAATCCGCAGAAGCGTGGCGTTTGCACGCGCGTCTACACGACGACCCCGAAGAAGCCGAACTCGGCTCTGCGCAAGGTGGCCAAGGTTCGCCTGACCAATCAGCGCGAAGTCATCAGCTACATCCCGGGCGAGGGCCACAATCTTCAGGAGCATTCGGTTGTCCTGATCCGTGGCGGTCGTGTCCGCGATCTTCCCGGTGTTCGCTATCACGTCCTGCGCGGCGTGCTCGATACACAGGGTGTGAAGGACCGGCGTCAGTCGCGTTCCAAGTACGGCGCCAAGCGTCCGAAGTAAGCCGATCAGTCATCTGATCATCAAGGCTGAAGTTTAAAAGGAATACAAAATGGCACGTCGTCGTCGTCCCGAAAAGCGGGTCATCCTGCCTGATCCCAAGTTCGGGGATGAGGTTCTGTCGAAGTTCATGAACAGCGTCATGCTGGACGGCAAGAAGTCCGTCGCAGAGCTGATCGTGTACGGTGCGTTCGAAACCGTCGAGCAGCGCGCCAAGCGCGATCCGATCGGCGTTTTTCACGATGCGCTGAACAACGTGAAGCCGGGCATCGAAGTCCGTTCGCGCCGCGTCGGTGGTGCAACCTACCAGGTTCCCGTCGAAGTGCGTCCCGAGCGTGCACAGGCGCTGGCGATCCGCTGGCTGATCGGTGCGGCACGTTCGCGCAGCGAGAACACGATGGCTGCACGGCTGTCGGGTGAGCTGATGGACGCCGCCAACAACCGTGGCAACGCGGTGAAGAAGCGTGAAGATACGCACCGGATGGCGGAAGCCAACCGTGCATTCTCGCACTACCGCTGGTAAAAGCGGGCTTCGAAGACTAGCATTGGTAACCGCGTCACGGGCGGTCTTTCGCCTGTAACGCAAACACCTATATATTGGGGAGCCGGCACGTTCGGCTCCCCATATCCTTAAGGAAGCACGATCATGGCCCGCAGCCATCCGCTCGACCGTTACCGTAACATCGGCATCATGGCGCACATCGACGCCGGCAAGACGACGACGACCGAGCGCATCCTCTATTACACCGGCAAGTCCTACAAGATCGGCGAAGTGCACGAAGGCACCGCGACGATGGATTGGATGGAGCAGGAGCAGGAGCGCGGGATCACGATCACGTCGGCTGCGACCACCTGCAAGTGGCGCGCCGAAGAAGGTAAGGGCGAAGAGCACCTTATCAACATCATCGACACCCCCGGCCACGTTGACTTCACGATCGAAGTCGAGCGTTCGCTACGCGTGCTCGACGGTGCGGTTGCATGCTTCGACGGCGTTGCCGGCGTCGAGCCGCAGTCCGAGACCGTGTGGCGTCAGGCTGACAAGTACGGCGTGCCGCGCATGTGCTTCATCAACAAGCTCGACCGCACCGGCGCCGATTTCTACTTCTGCGTCAACTCGATCATCGAGCGGCTCGGCGCGCGTCCGGCCGTGCTGTATCTTCCGATCGGCATGGAAGGCGGCTTCAAGGGCCTCGTCGATCTCGTCGAGAACCGCGCGATCATCTGGCTCGAAGAGTCGCTCGGCGCGAAGTTCGAATATGCCGAGATCCCCGCGGATCTGGCCGACAAGGCCGCGAAGTATCGCAGCGAGCTGATCGAGATGGCCGTCGAGCAGGACGATGCCCTCATGGAGGCGTATCTCGAAGGCAACGAGCCTAGCGTCGCCGACCTCAAGGCGCTGATCCGCAAGGGTACGCTGAGCATGGCGTTCGTGCCGGTCGTTTGCGGTTCGGCATTCAAGAACAAGGGCGTTCAGCCCTTGCTCGACGCCGTGGTCGACTATCTGCCTTCGCCGCTCGACGTTCCCGCGATCCAGGGTCTGAAGCTCGACGGCGTGACGCCGGACGAGCGTCCTTCGTCGGACGAGGTTCCGTTCTCGGCACTGGCGTTCAAGATCATGAACGATCCGTTCGTCGGTACGCTGACCTTCGCCCGCATCTACTCGGGCAAGCTGGAGACCGCGTCGCAGGTCACCAACTCGGTCAAGGACAAGAAGGAAAAGGTTGGTCGCATGCTGCTTATGCATGCGAACAGCCGTGAGGACATCCAGGAGGCTTTCGCTGGCGACATCGTCGCTCTCGCAGGTCTCAAGGACACCACGACCGGTGACACGCTCTGCGCGATGAACGCACCGATCATCCTCGAGCGGATGGAATTCCCCGAGCCCGTGATCGAGCTGTCGGTCGAGCCGAAGACCAAGGCCGATCAGGAGAAGATGGGCGTCGCGCTCAATCGTCTCGCACGCGAGGATCCTTCGTTCCGCGTGTCGTCGGACCCCGAGTCGGGCCAGACCATCATCAAGGGCATGGGCGAGCTCCATCTCGAGATCCTGGTCGATCGCATGAAGCGCGAGTTCAAGGTCGAGGCGAATGTCGGTGCTCCTCAGGTCGCGTATCGTGAATATCTGAAGAAGCCGGTCGACGTCGACTACACGCACAAGAAGCAGTCGGGTGGCACCGGCCAGTTCGGTCGCGTGAAGGTCAAGGTCACGCCGGGCGAGCGCGGTTCGGGCATCACGTTCAAGGACGAGATCAAGGGCGGCAACATTCCGAAGGAATATCTGCCGGCGATCGAGAAGGGCTTCCGCGAAACCGCCGCGTCGGGTTCGCTGGTCGGCTTCCCGATCATCGATTTCGAGATCGTGCTGTATGACGGCGCGTATCACGACGTCGACTCGTCGGCATTGGCGTTCGAAATCTGTGCGCGTGGCGCAATGCGCGAAGTGGCACAGAAGTCGGGCATCACGCTGCTCGAGCCGGTCATGAAGGTCGAGGTCGTTACCCCGGAGGATTATCTGGGCGACGTCATCGGTGACATGAACAGCCGTCGTGGCCAGATCCAGGGCACCGACAGCCGCGGCAACGCACAGACGGTCGAGGCGATGGTGCCACTGGCCAACATGTTTGGCTACGTGAACTCGCTTCGCTCGTTCACGCAGGGTCGCGCGAACTACTCGATGCAGTTCTCGCACTATGACGAAGTGCCGCAGAATGTTGCGGACGAGGTGAAGGCAAAGTTGGCCTGAGCCTGAGGCGCACGGAGCCAGGACAACCTGGCTCCGAGACGCCGAAAGGCCAGCCGGCTTCGGTCGACGACCGAAGTTCGACGACGCGGAATTCACTTCCGCGTCGGCCTCTCCCTAAGCAGGGGCTGGCGCAACGCTTTAACAGCCGCTATTGGGCCGCGTTCGCGCGGTTCCCGGGGTGGCACCGGAATACGAATCAGAAGGTAGGAAACAATGGCCAAGGCAAAATTTGAGCGGAACAAGCCGCATCTCAACATCGGCACCATCGGTCACGTCGATCATGGCAAGACGTCGCTCACCGCTGCGATCACGAAGGTTCTGGCAGAGACGACCGGCGGTACCGCCGTCGACTTCGCCAACATCGACAAAGCTCCCGAGGAGCGCGAGCGCGGCATCACGATCTCGACCGCACACGTCGAGTACGAGACGGCCAACCGTCACTACGCGCACGTCGATTGCCCGGGCCACGCCGATTATGTGAAGAACATGATCACCGGCGCAGCCCAGATGGACGGCGCGATCCTCGTCGTTTCGGCGACCGATGGACCGATGCCACAGACCCGTGAGCACATCCTGCTCGCACGCCAGGTCGGCGTGCCCGCAATGGTCGTGTTCATGAACAAGGTCGATCTGGTCGACGACGAGGAAATCCTCGAGCTGGTCGAGATGGAAATCCGCGAGCTGCTCAGCTCGTACGACTTCCCGGGCGACGACATCCCCGTCATCAAGGGTTCGGCTACCTGCGCACTGTCGGGTTCGAACCAGAAGCTCGGCGCCGACGCCGTCACCGAGCTGATGCAGGCCGTCGACGATTATATCCCGCAGCCAGAGCGTCCGCTCGACAAGCCGTTCATGATGCCGATCGAGGACGTGTTCTCGATCTCGGGTCGTGGTACGGTCGTCACCGGCCGCGTCGAGACCGGCATCGTCAAGGTCGGCGAGGAAGTCGAGATCGTCGGCATTCACCCGACCGTCCGCAAGACCACGGTCACGGGCGTCGAGATGTTCCGCAAGCTGCTCGACCAGGGCCAGGCTGGCGATAACGTCGGCGCACTGATCCGCGGCGTCGCACGCGACGAAGTTGAGCGTGGCCAGGTGCTCTGCAAGCCGGGCACGATCAAGCCGCACACCGACTTCAACTCGGAAGTGTACGTGCTGTCGAAGGAAGAGGGTGGCCGTCACACGCCGTTCTTCGCCAACTACCGCCCGCAGTTCTACTTCCGTACGACGGACGTGACCGGCACCGTCGAGCTGCCTGAGGGCACCGAGATGGTCATGCCAGGCGACAACGTGTCGCTCGGCATCAAGCTGATCGCACCGATCGCCATGGACGTGGGCCAGCGCTTCACCATCCGCGAAGGCGGCCGTACCGTCGGTGCAGGCGTTGTTAGCCAGATCGACAAGTAAGCATCTAAGCATCTTCTCCTTCGGGAGATGATCGAAGAGCCCGGCTTCTCGCGAGAGAGGCCGGGCTTTTTCGTGTTTAAGTGTGCTGGATGTGGGAGCGGTGTGGGTAGGCAGATAAACGCGTGGGGCAAGTCCGCGGCGCACGAAGCGATGCAGCCACAACTTCGCTTGAGCGTCGCGTTGTACGCGATCAGGCAACGCGGGTTGCCAAGTGCTTACTCGTGGCATCTGCCCTTGCCCAATTGCAAACATCCGCACCTAGGTGCAGACTTTCGTAATGAAGAGCATAACTCTCGCGATGCTAGCTGCTCTACCGACCCCAACGGGTGTGGGATTGACTGAGTCTTGGCCGCCCGAAGCGCTATTAGCTGAAGCTGCCTTGCCCGAATCCAGGCAAGCGCTCACGTTGTCCGGACCAATGGCGACGTTATCCAACGTGCTGAAGCAACTTACATCTCAGCCGCATTCATGGAGCGCGGGCCCGGTCGAGAGGTCTGGTGAAGTAGCTAGTGTACGTCTTAGCTGGCCAGGCCAGTTCAGCTACAAAGATTTGGGTGGTATTCTATACCTGGTACAACTGAACGGCTTGACCATCACGGATACCGAACAGCTCTTGCAGAATTCTTGACGGCAGCTGGCTGTGTAAAACCGGTATTTGACGTGCAATTTTGGAGGATAGTGGAACGCCCGCAAATCCCCCAGCTAGGGAGAGGTGGCGCCGGAAGCGTCGGGGGGCGATTAGCTCTCGATGGCGGCTCGACGTTGGAGTGCGATGGACGTGATCTGGCTGACGACATCGTCGAGGTTGGCTAGCATTTCGCAGGCTGGGTAGCGGAGGACTTGGATGTTTCGGGCGACTAGCTAGGTGTCGCGGGTCGCGTCTCGTTCGGCCGGTCGCCCTGATTGTGAGCTTCGCCGTCGACTTCGATCGCGAGTCGGGCTGGGGCGCAGTAGAAGCCTAGGACGTAGGGGCCTGCTGCGTGTTGTTTTCGGAAGCGTAGGCCTTCTTCGTTAGTCCGCAGCGCACGCCAGAGGGCTATCTCTGGCAGGGTCATCTGTTTCGCAGGCGCTTGGCGTTGTTGTGACCTTGTAGGGATCCTTCGAGCCGCATCGCTTGCACCCCCCCCCGTCACGCTTCGCGCCACCCCCCCCCCGGGCGGGGGAGGATGGGTAGCATGGTTCTCGGCTGGCGGACGAGTTGAGTGGAAAATCCTCGCCCCCCAGTTGCGTTTTCGCCGACTCTCCCGTAATGGCCCGCCTTCGGTTTAAACATCAACCAGCAAGAGCCCGGAAACGGGCCCGCTCTTTCGCATCGGTAGGGACTATGGACAGCAATATCCGCATTCGTCTGAAGGCGTTCGATCACCGTGTGCTCGATCAGGCCACTGGCGACATCGCCGACACCGCACGCCGCACCGGCGCGCTCATCCGCGGTCCGATTCCCCTTCCGACGCGCATCGAAAAATTCACCGTGAACCGCGGCCCGCACATCGACAAGAAGTCGCGCGAGCAGTTCGAGGTGCGCACGTACAAGCGTATGCTGGATATCGTCCAGCCGACGCCGCAGACGGTCGATGCGCTGATGAAGCTGGACCTCGCCGCTGGCGTTGACGTCGAGATCAAGCTCGCCTAAGGGCTGGCGCGGCGCGGTCGACCGGTAACGGTCCCGCGCCGTTCGACATTGGGATACCGCCGTCGGTGAAAACCGACGGGGCAGCGTCCCCCGTCACGCTTCCGCATTCGCAGGAGCACCAGCCCGGGACGGGGGCACGTTTCGTATTTACCGGGTTGAACCGACTCCATTCAGGGCTTTTGCCGGGGATGGGGTCAGGTGGACGCATCATGGAGCTCGCTCCGGACATGGTCCGCAAGCCCCCGAGGAATAGTCCGACGGGGCCTCTGTCTAGGAAGGGACAAGATCATGCGTACTGGCGTGATCGCGAAGAAGATGGGGATGACCCGCCTGTTCCAGGAAGATGGTCGGCACGTGCCGGTCACCGTTCTGGCACTCGAAGGCAATCAGGTCGTTTCCGTTCGCGAAATGGATCGTGACGGCTACACTGCCGTCCAGCTTGGCGCAGGTGTCGCCAAGTCGAAGAATGTCGCAAAGCCGCAGCGCGGCCATTTCGGCAAGGCCGAAGTGGAGCCCAAGGCTGTCGTCCATGAGTTCCGCGTGAACGCAGACGGCCTGCTCGACGTCGGCGCCGAGATTTCGGCCGACCACTACGTCGCAGGCCAGATCGTCGATATCCAGGGCAAGACCCAGGGTAAGGGCTTCCAGGGCGGCATGAAGCGTTGGGGCTTCGGCGGTCTGCGGGCAACCCACGGCGTGTCGGTCTCGCACCGTTCGCTCGGTTCGACCGGTCAGCGCCAGGATCCGGGCAAGGTCTTCAAGAACAAGAAGATGGCCGGCCACATGGGCGACAAGTATCGCACCCAGCAGAACCTCGAGATCGTATCGACGGACGTCGAGCGTGGCCTCCTGTTCGTCAAGGGTTCGGTTCCTGGCTCCAAGGGCGGCTGGCTCTTCGTCAAGGACTCGGTGAAGGTCGCGCGCCACGCCGACGCACCGTTCCCCGCCGGTCTCAAGACCGCAAACAGCAACACCGCAGCAGACACGCCGGCCGAAACGACCGACGCACCTGCAGCCGACGGCCAGGAGGGCTGAGCGTGAAGATCAAGGTTTCATCTTTCGCCGGCACTGACGCAGCGGACATCGAGCTCAACGACGAGGTCTTCGGCCTCGATCCGCGCGCCGACATCCTGCACCGTGTCGTCACCTGGCAGCTCGAGAAGCGTCGCGAGACGGCTCGTGGTACCCGTGAGCGCGCAGACGTCGCACGCACCGGCAAGAAGTTCGGTCGCCAGAAGGGCGGCGGTACGGCTCGTCACGGCGATCGTCGCGCACCTGTGTTCATCGGTGGTGGTAAGGCACACGGCGCACGCGTCCGTGACTTCAACCCGTCGCTGAACAAGAAGGTTCGCTCGCTCGGCCTGCGGATGGCTCTCAGCAGCCACGCCAAGGCGGGTTCGCTGGTCATCATGGACAGCCTTGCTGTCGAGGGTGGCAAGACCAAGACGCTGCAGGGCGATCTCGCAAAGCTCGGCTTCGGCAAGCGTGCGCTCGTCATCGACGGCGACATGGTCGACACCAGCTTCGCATTCGCTGCGGGCAACCTGTACGAAGTGAACGTGATGCCGGCTGCCGGCGCGAACGTTTACGACATCCTGAAGCATGACACGCTGGTGCTGACGCGCGCCGCTGTCGAAAAGCTGGAGGCGCGCTTCCATGGCTAAGAAGCAGAAGGCGGGCATCGATAATCGTCATTACGACGTTATCCTCGCCCCGCACATCACCGAGAAGACGACGACCCTGTCGGAGTTCAATGCGGTTGTGTTCAAGGTGTCCAACGACGCCACGAAGCCCGAGATCAAGGCGGCCGTTGAGGCGCTGTTCGACGTGAACGTCGTCGGCGTGAACACGCTCGTCCAGAAGGGCAAGACCAAGAAGTGGAAGGGCACGAACTACTCGCGCTCGGACATGAAAAAGGCAATCGTGACGTTGAAGGACGGTCAGTCCATCGACGTGACGACGGGGATCTGAGGCCATGGCACTCAAGCATTATAATCCGACATCGCCGGCACGCCGCGGTCTCATCCTGGTCGACAAGTCGTCGCTCTGGAAGGGCCGCCCCGTCAAGGCGCTGACCGAAGGTAAGCACAAGACCGGCGGTCGTAACAACAAGGGCCATGTGACCTCGCGCGGCATCGCCGGCGGTCACAAGCAGAAGTACCGCTACATCGACTTCAAGCGTCGCAAGTGGGACGTCGAAGGTACCGTCGAGCGGATCGAGTATGATCCCAACCGCACCGCGTTCATCGCCCTGGTCAAGTACCCGGACGAAGAGCTCGCCTATATCCTGGCGCCACAGCGTCTGGCCGTCGGCGACAAGGTTCTCGCGGCCAAGAAGACCGACGTGAAGCCAGGCAATGCCATGGAGCTCGGTCAGATGCCGGTCGGCACCATCGTCCACAACGTGGAGATGAAGCCGATGAAGGGTGGCCAGATCGCCCGTTCGGCCGGCACGTACGTGCAGGTCGTCGGTCGCGACAAGGGCATGGTGATGGTCCGCCTGAACTCGGGCGAGCAGCGCTACATCCGTAGCGATTGCATGGCGACGGTTGGCGCGGTCTCGAACCCCGACAACCAGAACCAGAACCTGGGCAAGGCAGGCCGTTCGCGCTGGATGGGTATCCGTCCTCTGACGCGCGGCGTCGCCAAGAACCCGGTCGACCATCCGCACGGCGGTGGTGAAGGCCGTACCTCGGGGGGCCGTCATCCGGTTACGCCTTGGGGCAAGCCGACGAAGGGTGCGCGCACGCGTCATAACAAGTCGACCGACAAGATGATCATCCGGTCGCGTCATTCGACGAAGAGGAAGGGCTAACATGGCTCGTTCAGTCTGGAAGGGCCCCTTCGTGGACCTTCATCTGCTCAAGAAGGCAGAAACCGCCCAGGACACCAACGCGCGTTCGCCGATCAAGACCTGGTCGCGTCGCTCGACGATCCTGCCGTCGTTCGTGGGTCTCACGTTCAACGTCTATAACGGCCGCAAGTTCGTGCCCGTCTCGGTCAACGAGGACATGGTCGGCATGAAGCTCGGTGAGTTCGCGCCCACGCGCTACTTCCCCGGCCACTCCGCCGACAAGAAGGGCAAGCGCTGATGTCTAAGCAAGTCAGCCCGCGCAAGGTCGCGGACAACGAGGCGCTTTCGGTCGGTACGCAGATCCGTGGTTCCGCGCAGAAGCTCGGCCTCGTGGCTGCGCTGATCCGTGGCAAGAAGGTCGGCGATGCGATGAACATCCTCGCCTTCTCGACCAAGGGCATGGCGATCGAAGCGCGCAAGGTGCTGGCCTCGGCCATCGCCAACGCCGAGAACAACCATAACCTCGACGTCGACGCACTCGTCGTCGCCGAGGCTTCGGTCGGCAAGTCGATCACGATGAAGCGCTTCGCCACCCGCGGCCGCGGCAAGTCGACCCGCATTCTCAAGCCATTCAGCCGTCTGCGCATCGTCGTGCGCGAGCAGGAAGAAGCATAATGGGTCAGAAGAGCAACCCCATCGGTCTGCGTCTGCAGATCAACCGTACCTGGGATAGCCGCTGGTACGCCGAAGGCGCCGACTATGGTCGGCTCCTGCTTGAGGATCTCAAGATCCGCGCATTCATCATGAAGACGCTGCCGCAGGCCGCGATCTCCAAGGTGGTCATCGAGCGTCCGGCCAAGCTGGCCCGCATCTCCATCTTCGCTGCACGCCCCGGCGTGATCATCGGCAAGAAGGGTGCGGACATCGAGAAGCTGCGTTCGACGATCGGCAAGATGACGTCGTCGACCGTGTCGCTGAACATCGTCGAAATCCGCAAGCCGGAAGTCGATGCGCGTCTCGTCGCGCAGGGCATCGCCGATCAGCTCGAGCGTCGTATCGCCTTCCGTCGCGCCATGAAGCGTGCGGTTCAGTCGGCGATGCGTCTCGGTGCCGAGGGCATCCGGGTGAACTGCGGTGGCCGTCTTGGCGGCGCCGAGATCGCACGGTCGGAGAGCTATCGTGAGGGTCGGGTTCCGCTGCATACGCTGCGCGCGAACATCGATTATGCCGAGGCTACGGCGCACACGTCTTATGGCGTTTGCGGCGTGAAGGTCTGGGTCTTCAAGGGCGAGATTCTCGGCAACGATCCGACGTCGTACGACCGCATCATGATGGAGGCTCAGACCTCCGGCGTGCGGCCGCAGCGCGACGATCGTCGCTAAGGGGCAGGAACAGACATGCTGCAACCAAAAAAGACCAAGTTCCGGAAGGCCTTCAAGGGCAAGATTTCGGGCGACGCCAAGAGTGGCTTCTCGCTCAATTTCGGCTCCTACGGCCTCAAGGCGATGGAACCCGACCGGATCACCGCACGCCAGATCGAGGCGGCCCGCCGCGCGATCACGCGTCACATGAAGCGCCAGGGGCGTTTGTGGATCCGCATCTTCCCAGACCTTCCGGTCTCGGGAAAGCCAGCCGAAGTCCGCATGGGTAAGGGCAAGGGCGCGCCGGAATACTGGGCCGCTCGCGTCAAGCCCGGTCGGATCCTGTTCGAGCTCGACGGCGTCGACGGCAAGATCGCCGCCGAGGCGTTCGAGCGGGCGGCCATGAAGCTGCCGATCAAGGTAAAGGTCGTTGCCCGCCTGGGCGACACCTCGCATCTGGGAGGCGAGTAAGATCATGGCTCGTATCGACGACATGAAGACCAAGAGCGACGACCAGCTGTCGGAGTCGCTCGGCGAACTGAAGCGCGAGCAGTTCAACCTGCGCTTCCAGGCCGCCACGAACCAGCTCGAAAAGCCGAGCCGCGTTCGTGAGGTCCGCCGCGACATCGCTCGCATCAAGACCCTCCAGGCGCAGCGCACCACCGCCGCGCCTGTGAAGTAAGGAAAATATCATGCCGAAGCGCGTGCTGACCGGTCTGGTCGTGTCCGACAAGGGCGACAAGACGGTGGTCGTGAACGTCGAGCGTAAGGTGAAGCACCCGCTCTACGGGAAGATCATCCGTCGCTCGAAGAAGTATCATGCTCATGACGAGAGCAACGAGTTCAAGCAGGGCGAGACCGTGCGGATCGAAGAGACCGCACCGATCTCCAAGCTGAAGACCTGGAAGGTGATCGAGCGGGTCAACACCCACGCGACGCCGGAGCGGGCTTCGGCCGAGGGCTGAACCGGTTCCCGTCATCCTGACGAAAGTCAGGATCCAGAGCCAGGAGCGTAACGCTTCATAACTCTGGATCCCGGCTTTCGCTGGGATGACGGTTTACATTGGAACCTTGTGTTCCATCGACGGAACGGCTAAGCGGCCGCTCCTCCCCGTTGCGGTTCGTCCGTGGCGGGGTGATTTTTTAGGCGGGGTTCGGTCGGTATCGACCCCAGAGACAGAGAAGGGATACGGATCCATGATCCAAATGCAGTCCAATCTCGACGTCGCTGACAACAGCGGCGCGAAGCGGGTGCAGTGCATCAAGGTGCTTGGGGGTTCCAAGCGTCGTGTTGCAGGTGTTGGCGACATCATCGTCGTCAGCATCAAGGAAGCGCAGCCACGTGGCCGTGTGAAGAAGGGCGACGTTCACCGCGCGGTGATCGTGCGTACCGCCAAGGATATCCGCCGTGCAGACGGTACGGTCATCCGCTTCGACGGCAATGCCGCGGTGCTGGTCAACAAGAACGAGGAGCCGATCGGCACCCGTATCTTCGGCCCAGTCGTTCGCGAGCTGCGCGGCAAGAAGCACATGAAGATCATCAGCCTCGCGCCGGAGGTGCTGTAATGGCGTCGCAGCGTATCAAGAAGGGCGACAAGGTCATCGTCCTGTCCGGCAAGGACAAGGGCAAGACCGGTGAAGTCACCGTATCTATGCCGAAGACCGACAAGGTCGTCGTATCGGGCGTCAACATCGCCGTGCGCCACACCAAGCCGACTCAGGGTGACCCGCAGGGTGGCCTGATCCGCAAGGAAGCACCGATGCACGTTTCGAAGGTCGCTCACGTGACCGCCGACGGCAAGCCGACCCGCGTCCGCTTCGAGGAGCAGGACGGCAAGAAGGTCCGCGTCGCCGTCAAGACCGGGGAGAAGATCAATGGTTGATCAGAACACTGGCGCAGAGACCCAGGGCGAGAACACCGGCACCGAGGCCGTCTACGTCGCGCGCATGCGCAAGCTGTACGACGAGACGATCATCAAGGCGATGACCGAGAAGTTCGGTTACAAGAACGTCATGGAGATCCCCCGGCTCGACAAGATCGTGCTGAACATGGGCGTCGGCGAAGCCACGCAGGACAAGAAGAAGGTCGACCAGGCTGCTTCCGAAATGGAGCTGATCGCCGGCCAGAAGCCTGTCGTGACGAAGGCCAAGAAGTCGATCGCGCAGTTCAAGCTGCGTGAAGGCATGCCGATCGGCGTGAAGGTCACCCTTCGCCGCGAGCGCATGTACGAGTTCCTCGACCGTTTCATCACGATCGCTCTTCCCCGCGTCCGCGATTTCCGCGGGCTCAACCCGAAGAGCTTCGATGGCCGTGGCAACTATGCCTGCGGTATCAAGGAGCAGATCGTGTTCCCAGAAATCAGCTATGACCGGGTCGACAAGATCCGCGGCATGGATGTGATCGTGACGACGACCGCAAAGACCGACGATGAGGCTCGCGAGCTTCTGCGTCTGTTCGGTTTCCCGTTCCCGATCGAAGACGACGCTGCCGACGAGAAGAAGGCAGCTTAATCTAAGTCCCCCTCCCGCTTGCGGGAGGGGTCAGGGGAGGGGCCTCGCGCCTGACAGGCGCTGGTCCTTCCCTCCCCCAACCCCTCCCGCAAGCGGGAAGGGAGCTAGCAAAGAAAGAACTTAAGTCGATGGCGAAACTGAGTTCAGTCAACAAGAACGAGCGCCGCAAGCGCATGGTCAAGCAGTATGCCCCGAAGTACGCGGCACTGAAGGCGATCGCAGCGGACAAGACGCTCGACGATGGTGAGCGTCTGATCGCTCGCCTCAAGATGGCGGCACTGCCGCGCAACGCGAACCCGACCCGCATCCGTAACCGGTGCGAGCTGACCGGTCGCCCGCGCGCCTATTACCGCAAGTTCCGGCTCTGCCGTATTCAGCTGCGCGATCTGGCCAACAAGGGCCTCATCCCCGGCGTCACGAAGTCGAGCTGGTAAGGACTAAATCATGGCAGTGACCGATCCCCTGGGTGATTTGCTCACCCGTATCCGTAATGGCCAGCGCGCGAAGAAGGACTCCGTCCTCACGCCGGCGTCGAAGCTGCGCGTCCGCGTGCTCGACGTTCTGCAGCGCGAAGGCTACATCCGTGGCTATAGCGAAGAGCAGATGGGCCCCGCGGCCGGCCTTCGCATCGAGCTGAAGTATTTCGAGGGCCAGCCTGCGATCAAGCATGTTGCGCGCGTCTCGAAGCCCGGCCGTCGCGTCTATTCCGGCTCGCAGGAACTCCCGCGCGTCCGTAACGGCCTCGGCATCACTATCGTCTCGACGCCCCGCGGCGTGCTGTCGGATTCCGAAGCACGCGAGCAGAACGTCGGCGGCGAAGTCCTCGCGGAGGTGTTCTGATGAGCCGCATTGGTAAGAAGCCGGTCACCGTACCGGCCGGCATCACGCCGACCATCGAGAACAAGCAGCTGACGATGAAGGGCCCCAAAGGTACCCTCAAGATGCCGCTTCGCGACGAGATCAGCTACACGATCGAAGACGGCGGCATTTCGGTGCAGCCGGCCAACGACACCAAGCGTGCGCGCGCGTTCTGGGGCATGCAGCGGACCATGGTGCAGAACCTGGTCACCGGCGTGTCGGAAGGCTTCACCAAGAAGCTGCTGATCACCGGCGTCGGCTATCGTGCCGCAGCGCAGGGTCGCAACCTCAAGCTGCAGCTCGGCTACAGCCACGACGTCAACATCGACGTGCCGGAGGGGATCGAAGTCAAGACCCCCGACAACACGACGATCGAGATCTCGGGTTCGGACAAGCAGATGGTCGGTCAGCTGGCCGCGGAAATTCGTCAGTGGCGCAAGCCTGAGCCTTACAAGGGCAAGGGTATCAAGTACGACGGCGAGTTCATCTTCCGCAAGGAAGGGAAGAAGAAGTAATGACCAAGGGACTTTCTCTTTTCGCCAAGCGGCGTCGCCGCAACCGTACCGCGCTCCGCGCACGTGCAGGCACCCGTCCGCGGTTGTCGGTGCATCGCTCGGGCAAGCACATCTATGCCCAGGTGATCGACGATGCCGCTGGCACGACGGTCGCATCGGCCTCGACGCTGGAGAAGGACGTGCGCGGCACGTCCGGCGCCAACATCGACGCGGCGACTTCAGTCGGCAAGCGCGTCGCCGAGGCTGCCAAGGCAGCGGGCGTGACGCAGGTCGTGTTCGATCGCGGCGGCTTCCTCTACCACGGTCGCGTGAAGGCTCTTGCCGATGCCGCGCGCGAAGCCGGATTGGAGTTCTAAGACATGGCTGACGAAAACAACACGCCAGCAGTCATCCCGGTTGAGATGACGGCACAGGATGCAAACCTCACCCCGGCGCCGACTGGCTACCAGGGTGGCGGCAACTCCGGTGGCGGTCGCGGTCGCGGCGGTCCCGGTGGCGGCGGTGGTGGTCGTGGTGGCCCCGGCGGCAACCGCAGCGGTGGCCCCGGTGGCAACCGCGGTGGTCGTGACGGCGGTCGCGGTCGCGACAATCGTGGCGGTCGTCCGGGTGCGGATGATGGCGGCGAGGAGCTGATCGAGAAGCTGGTGCACATCAACCGCGTCTCGAAGACCGTCAAGGGCGGTAAGCGCTTCGGCTTCGCAGCGCTCGTCGTCGTCGGCGACGGCAAGGGTCGTGCAGGCTTCGGTCATGGCAAGGCACGCGAAGTGCCGGAAGCCATCTCGAAGGCGACGGCTGCTGCCAAGAAGAAGATGGTTCGCGTTCCTTTGAAGGACGGTCGCACGCTGCATCATGACGGCAACGGTCACTTCGGTGCCGGCAAGGTCACGCTGCGTTCGGCACCTCAGGGTACGGGCATCATCGCCGGTGGCCCGATGCGCGCAGTCTTCGAATCGCTGGGCGTTGCGGACGTTGTGACCAAGTCGGTCGGCACGTCTAACCCCTACAACATGATCCGCGCCACGTTCGAGGCCCTTGGCGAGCAGACCTCGCCCAAGGCCGTCGCACAGCGTCGCGGCAAGAAGATCGCCGACCTGCTCGGCCATGGTGGTTCGAAGACCGCCGAGGCCGATGCAGCTGCGATCACGGAGTAAGCGATCATGGCAACCATCAAGATCACGCAGACCGGTTCGCCGATCCGCCGCGAGAAGGACCAGCGCGCAACGCTGATCGGTCTCGGCCTGAACAAGATGCACAGGACCCGCGAGCTGGAAGACAGCCCAGAGGTCCGCGGCATGATCCGCAAGGTGCAGCACATGGTGTCGGTCGAAGGCTGAGCCTTCACGCTACCTAGTGACAAATACCGGGAAGGGGGCTAACGGCCCCCTTCCTTATTTCCGGATTCGAACCCGGCGATTTCAAACCAGCGCGTAACAAGCGAAAGCGAGTGCATTACCATGAAGCTCAACGAACTCCGCGATAACGAAGGTGCCCGTAAGTCCAAGATGCGCGTCGGACGCGGCATCGGCTCGGGCAAGGGCAAGACCGCAGGCCGCGGCCAGAAGGGCCAGAAGAGCCGCGAGGGCGTGTCCATCGCCGGCTTCGAAGGCGGCCAGATGCCGCTCCACATGCGTCTGCCTAAGCGCGGCTTCAACAACATCTTCCGCAAGGACTTCGCAGAGGTCAACCTCGGCGCGATCCAGCTCGCGGTCGACGCCGGCAAGATCGAGGCGAACGCCACGCTCGACCACGACGCGCTGAAGGCCGCTGGCCTGGCACGCGGCGGCAAGGACGGCGTCCGCCTCCTCGCCAAGGGCGAGCTGACCACGGTCCTCTCGTTCACCGTCGACGGCGCGTCGAAGGGCGCGATCGAAGCGGTCGAGAAGATCGGCGGCAAGGTCGAAGTGATCCACTTCGTCCCCGCAGCCGAGAAGGCTGCCGCCAAGAAGGGCGTGAAGTACAAGGAGCGTGCGGCGCACAAGGCGTCGTTCAAGGCTTAAGCCGAACCGGAAGGGGGCGGGTGCTGATGCGCTCGCCCCCTTTTTGTTTGCCTGACCGAGCATCTTCCGATCGCCCACTTCTGATCTGCCCCCGTTGAGGGACTTCCCATCCTCCGTTCGCCCTGAGCGAAGTCGAAGGGTACGTCACTCGGGGCAATGTCCTTCGACTTCGCTCAGAACGAACGGGACAGGGGGCGACCGGAATTCGCCTTGGCATTAGACAAGCGCGCTCCTGCGCCTATATGAGCGGCGGGGGCGGTCACAACGCATCCCGCCTTCTTTGTTTCCAGGACGATCACACGCATGGCATCCGCAGCCGACCAGATGGCGCAAAGCATCAGCCTTTCGAAATTCGCGAAGGCGACCGACCTCAAGAAGCGGTTGTGGTTCACGATCGGTGCGCTGATCATTTTCCGCCTGCTCAGCTATGTCCCGCTGCCGGGTGTCGACCCCACCGCGCTCGGTTTGCTCTCGCAGCAGACGCAGGGCGGCGTGCTCGACTTCTTCAACACCTTCTCGGGTGGCTCGCTCAGCCGCATGTCGCTGATCGCGCTCGGCGTGATGCCCTACATCACCGCCTCGATCGTGGTGCAGCTCGCGACCTCGCTGTCGCCGACGCTCGCCGCCATCAAGAAGGACGGCGAATCGGGCCGCAAGCGCCTCAACCAGTACACCCGCTACGGCACCGTCGGCCTGACCGCGGTGCAGGGCTATTTCATCGCCGTCGGCCTTGAAACGCTCGGTGCCGCACAAGGCATTCAGGCGGTCATCGAGCCCGGCATGATGTTCCGCGTCGCCGCGGTCATCTCGCTGATTGGCGGTACGATGTTCCTGATGTGGCTTGGCGAGCAGATCACCAGCCGCGGCATCGGCAACGGCGTCTCGCTGATCATCATGGCCGGCATCGTCGCGCATCTGCCCGTCACGCTCGTCAACCTGCTCGAAGGCGGTCGCTCGGGCTCGCTCGATCCGATCAAGCTGATCGGCATCGTCGTCGCGGTGGTCGTGCTGATCCTCTTCATCTGCTTTATGGAGCGCGCACAGCGCCGCATCCTGATCCAGTATCCCAAGCGCCAGACGCAGCGCGGCATGCAGGCCGATCGCAGCCATCTGCCGCTGAAGATCAACACCGCCGGTGTGATCCCGCCGATCTTTGCGTCGTCGCTGCTGCTGATGCCGCTGACGATCTCGCAGTTCGCCGGCCAGCGCGTCGCAGGCGAATCGAACTGGGGCGATTTCATCATCACCCTCAACCAGTACCTGCAGCATGGCAGCCCTGTGTACATGCTGCTGTACGGCGCCGGCATCATCTTCTTTTCGTTCTTTTACACCGCGGTCGTCTTCAACCCCGAGGAAACCGCCGACAATCTGAAGCGCAATGGCGGGTTCATCCCCGGCATCCGCCCGGGCAAGAACACCGAGAATTACTTCGACTACGTGCTGACCCGCATCACCGTGATCGGCGCCGCGTATCTGACGATCATCTGCCTGTTGCCGGAATATCTGGTGACCGCGTTGCAGATCCCGTTCTACCTCGGTGGCACCAGCCTGCTGATCGTCGTCAACGTGACGATGGACACGGTGACGCAGATTCAGTCGCATCTGCTGGCACACCAGTATGGCGACCTGATCAAGAAGGCGAAGCTCAAGGGCAATCGACTTCGTTAAGCTGCGGGTCTAACCCAGTAAAATCCTGCACGAACGAGGGGAGTGCGTTTCGTGAATATCATCCTTCTTGGACCGCCGGGCGCGGGCAAGGGCACCCAGGCCGCCACGCTCGTCAGCGAGCGCGGCATGGTGCAGCTTTCGACCGGCGACATGCTGCGTGCAGCGGTCGCCGCCGGAACGCCGGTCGGCCTCCAGGCGAAGTCCGTGATGGCATCGGGCGGTCTCGTTTCGGACGAGATCGTCTCGGGCATCATCGGCGAGCGTCTCGACCAGCCGGATACCGCGAACGGCGTCATCTTCGACGGCTACCCGCGGACTGCCGCGCAGGCCGAAGCGCTCGACGGTTTGCTGGCGGATCGCGGCCGCACGCTCGACTATGTCATCGAACTCGGGGTCGACGAAGCCGCGTTGATCGACCGTGTCGTTGGCCGCTACACCTGCGCCAAGTGCGGCACGGGCTATCACGATCGCTACAAGAAGCCGGTCGTTGCGGGCGTCTGCGACGTCTGCGGCGCGACCGAGTTCAAGCGCCGTCCCGACGACAACGCCGAAACCGTCCAAAATCGCATGGCCGAATACCGCGCGAAGACCGCACCGATCTTGCCGATCTACGACGCACGAGGCCTGGTCCACCGCGTCGACGGCATGGCCGACATCGCGCACGTGGGCTCGGCGATCGCTTCGATCCTCGACGGTAAGTAAGCTTAGATAATCGTAGGTAAGTATGTTCTCCCGCGAAGGCGGGAGAACAGTCTGGGCTCCTGCCTTCGCGGGAGAACAAGATTGGGACTGCGACGTTGCGACTCTTTTTCCCCCTACTCCGTCATCCCGGCGAACGCCGGGACTCATGGATACGGCGGACCACCCGTTAGCGTGCAACCATCACCGAACCGCAACCATGGGTCCCGGCGTTCGCCGGCATGACGGGGGGGTATGGACGTATCGTCGGGGGCCTTGCCGCACTGATGGGTTAACGCCCCACTGGTACCGCATTCGCTTTCGCCGTTGCCCGCGTAAGAACATCCACCAACATGACGAAATTGTCACCCGTCGGTCATCGCCCTGACCCCCTCCCGATCCTAGAACCAACACGTGGCCAGCAACGGTCGGACGAGTTTCCAGAGATCGGTGCCCGTCACTCCCGGGGGTACCGTGGGGGCCGGTGGGAAGACTTCTTTCCGCCGGCCTTTCCGTTTATGAGGGTCGGCGATAGTGACCGAATTCGGTGGCAGGGAAGGTGATACCGCGTTGAGCCGCAAGATTTTGATCGTCGAGGACGATGCGTCGACCTCCGCCTATCTTGCCAAGGGTCTCGCGGAAGCCGGCCATGCGATCGAAGCCTGTGCGGACGGCCGCGATGGCCTGTTCCTGGCGAGCGAAGGCATTTTCGACCTTATTATAGCCGATCGCATGCTGCCCGGACTGGACGGCTTGTCGATGGTCAGCGCGATCCGTGCCGCCGGCATCGCCACCCCGGTGCTGATCCTGTCGGCACTTGCGGCGGTCGACGACCGCGTCGATGGCCTCAAGGCCGGCGCCGACGACTATCTCTGCAAACCCTTCTCGTTCGCCGAATTGTCAGCGCGAATCGAGGCGCTGGTTCGGCGCTCCGATCGCGCTGCCACCGAACCGCAAAAGACCAAGCTTTCCGTCGGTGACCTTGAGATTGACCTTCTCGCCCGCGCCGTCTCGCGTGCCGGCCGCTCGATCCCGCTCGGCGCGCGCGAATTCAACCTGCTCGAATTTCTCGCCCGCCACGCCGGCCAGGTCGTGACCCGCACGATGATGCTCGAGAAGATCTGGAACTATCATTTCGACCCGGGCTCGAACGTGGTCGACGTGCACATCGGCCGCCTCCGCCGCAAGCTCGAGGACGGCTTCCCCACGCCGATTCTGCACACCGTGCGGGGGGCAGGATACCGGCTCGCCGTCGAAGGCTGATTGGGGTGGCGATCCGCCTTTCGGTAACCGCCCGGATCGCGCTTCTGTCGATAGCATTGGCGCTGGTCTCGAATCTTGCGCTGGTCGGCTTCGTCTGGAAGACCACCAGCGCCGATGCGATCGATGCGATCCGCCGCGAAACGACTGAGCAATCGGAAGCCTTGCGCGCGGTCTGGCGCAGCGGTGGCCTCCCCGCAATCCGCCAGGCGATCGGCAGCGCGGTAGTCCCCGGCGACGTCTCGCTCGTTCTCGCGGTAGTCGATCCGAAGGGCAGGGCGGTGGTCGGCATCGCCCCCGAACGCCTGGCGGTGCCTCTCCGCGTCACGCAGTTCCGTATCGCACGACTCGGTGCGGACGAACTCTGGTCGGCGCGCGAGACCGGGTACGCGCTGCACCCGCTCGGCACCTACTGGCTTCTCACCGGCCGCAACCTCGACCTGATTGCCGCCGAGGAACGCGCGATCGAGCGAGCCCTCGCGGTTGCGGTATTCCTGTCGCTGGCGTTGGGCGTGCTCGGCGGCCTCGTCCTGACGCGGTATGTCGGCCGCCGGCTCGACGGTATTGCGAAAGCGATCGAAGCAGCCGGAGAGGGCGATCTGTCACGCCGCGTCGACATGATCGCTGGCGGCGGCGATGCGTTCGATCGGTTGGCGGCCCGCCTCAACGTCATGCTCGGCAAGCTCGAAGGTGTGATGGCGGAGCTGCGGATCGTTACCGACAGCCTCGCGCACGATCTCCGCTCGCCGCTCGCCCGTCTCCGCACCAAGACAGAACAGGCGGTATTGATCGCCGACCCCGATGCGCGCGAGGCCGCGCTTGGAGGCTTGCTGGTCGAAACCGATCTCGTCATGCGGATGCTGACGATGGTGATCGAGATCAGCCGCTCGGGTTCGGTCTCACGCGACCGCTTCATCGAGGTATCGCCCGCGAACCTCCTCGAAGAGATCGGCGAGCTTTACGCGCCGGTCGCGGAGGACGCCGGGCTCGTCTTCACGATCGCGATCGACGACCGGCCGCCGCCCATGAAGCTTCACCGCGAACTCATCAGTCAGGCGATCACGAATTTGATCGACAACGCGCTCCGCCACGGTGCCGGCGGGGGCGAGGTCACGTTGCGCATCGTCCATCAGACCGACGGCGTCGCGATCCAGGTCGAAGACCGCGGCCCCGGCATCGCCGCCGCCGATCGGGCACAGGCGCTGAAACGCTTCGGCCGCCTCGACAGTGCCCGCTCCACGCCCGGTGCAGGCCTTGGCATGGCGCTTATCGAAGCCGTCGCGCGCCTTCACGACGGTCGTTTCGAACTCGCGGACAACGCCCCCGGCCTGATCGCCCGCATCGTCCTCCCCCTCTGATCCTCTCCCTTGCGGGGAGGATCGTCTGAGGCAATCGGTTGACCCCAACCGCCTCCGCGGCGATGCCGTGCACATGACGACACTCGCCTCCAACCGCCGTATTCTCGCCGCCAGTCTGGTCGGCACCGCGGTCGAGTTCTACGATTTCTACATCTACGCGACCGCCGCCGCGCTCGTGTTCGGCCCGCTGTTCTTCGCCGGGCAATCCGACTCGGCGCAATTACTCCTCAGCTACGCGACGTTCGGCCTCGCCTTCGTCGCGCGGCCAGTCGGCGCGGTCGTGTTCGGACACTTCGGCGACCGCGTCGGGCGCAAGTCCACCTTGGTTGCGTCGCTGTTGCTGATGGGAGGATCGACCGTCGGGATCGCGTTCCTGCCGACCTACGCACAAGTCGGCTGGATCGCGCCGGCGTTGCTGTGCTTGATGCGGCTGGGGCAGGGGCTAGGCCTCGGCGGCGAATGGGGCGGGGCGGCATTGCTCGCGGTCGAGAACGCGCCGCCGCACCGCAAGAACACCTGGGGAATGTTCCCGCCGCTCGGGGCGCCAGTGGGCTTCCTTGCCGCCAACGGGCTGTTCCTGATCATCGGGCTGGTGCTCGACGATGCGCAGTTCCTTGCCTGGGGCTGGCGGATTCCGTTCCTGCTGAGCGCGATCCTGGTGGGGCTCGGTCTATGGGTACGGCTTAAGCTGACCGAGACGCCCGCCTTCCTCGAAGCCGAAGCGACCGAGGCGCTGCCCAAGGTACCGATCGCGACGCTCCTTACGAAGCATCTGCGCGCGACGTTGGCAGGCACGTTCGGCGTCATCGCATGCTTCGCGCTGTTCTACCTCGCGACCGCGTTTGCGCTCGGCTACGGCACCAAGACCCTAGGCTATTCTCGCGAGGCATTCCTGGCGGTCGAACTCGTCGCGATCTGGTTTCTTGCAGGCGGCGTGATTGTGGCCAGCGTGCTGGCGGACCGGCATTCCGCCGCGCGGATGCTCGCGATCGGGTTTGCCGGGTGCATCGGCGTCGGCGCGCTGATGGGGCCGATGCTGGGCTCGGGATCGCTGTTCACGGTGTGGCTGTGGCTGTCGGGCGCGCTGTTCGTGATGGGGTTCGCCTACGGCCCGCTCGGCGGATGGCTGCCGAGCCTGTTCCCGGCCGGAGTGCGCTACACCGGCGTATCGATGACGTTCAATCTTGGCGGGGTGCTCGGCGGTGCGCTGGCACCGATCGTGGCGGAGGCGCTGGCGCCGCGCGGGTTGTGGCTGGTCGGCGGGTATCTGATGGCGGCGGGGGTGCTGAGTTTGGGTGGCCTGCTGATCCTAGGCCGCACCGCCACCGCCAAACGATAGTATGTTCTCCCGCCTGCGCGGGAGAACATTTTAGGCGGGTCGAAGCAGCGTCAGCCGCGCCTTGCCGTGGACCCGCGTGGCGTCGACCTCGAAGCCCGCCAGCTCGACGACCTCGGCCTTCGCCGTCTCCAGGCTGATCCACGTCGCCGGCCCGAACCAACCCAGCCGCGACAGCTTGTCGAGCGCGACCAGCCCGGAACCGGTATTGTACGGCGGATCCATGAGGATCACGTCGAGCGGCGCCGGCGCGGGTCCGAGCGCCATCACCGATGTCGCGCGGACATCACCGCGGATCTCCAGCTTGGCGAGGTTGGCCTTCAGCGCATCGACCGCCAGCTTGTCTGATTCGACGAACATGCACGTCGCCGCCCCGCGCGACAGCGCCTCGATCCCGAGCGCCCCGGAGCCTGCGAACAGATCGGCGACCGCCAACCCCTCGAAACTCCCGACCCGGCTGGTCAGCATCGAGAACAATGTCTCGCGCATCCGGTCCGCCGTGGGACGGGTGGAGTCACCCTTGGGTGCGACGATCGGGCGTCCGCGCCATTGGCCTGCGATGATACGCATCAGCGCTTCCCTCCACGTGGAGCACGGGGCGGATGGCCGCGCCCTCCCGACGGACCCTTGCCCGGTGCGGTCGGACGACTGCCACGCTCGGGGCGGGCAGGCGCCTCGCGCACGGGCCGCGGCTCGGCGCCCGGACGCCCGGCGGCACTGCGAGCGGCACGCTTGTCGAGCGAACCGCGTCCCCGCGAATCATCCGCCTGCGGACGGAAGCCTCGCGGCTGTTCCTGGCGTTGCACGGTACCGCCCGCACCGACGCGAGACGGCGTAGCGCGTTCCCGCGGCGGCTTGGCCGCGCGGAAGTGCTTGATCTTCGGGCTCGTGCTCAGTTCCTCGCCGCGATCCGCACGCTCCTGCCGCACATAGGGTTTGGACGTCTCGCCACTCGTGGGCCGGGCATGATGCGTCCCCGTCGGCCGAGCGGCATTGCGTGCATCCGGCCGCGCCCAGGGATCGTTCACGTCGCCGCGCTGCATGGCGGCCGTCGGGCGGATCCGTTCCGGGCGAGCCGGCCGCGAAGGCCGATCGGTCGGTACCGCACCATTCGAAAAGCCCGAGCTCGCCGGTGCCGCATACGGGCTGCGAACCGGACTGCGCGCACCACCGGCAGCAGGCCGCGCACCTGAAACCGGACGCGCACCCGGCGCCGGACGCGACGTGGGAGTAGGTCGCGGCGCATTGCTGCCCCGCTGACTCGACCGTGCGCCGATCCCGGCCCCGGCACCCGCACTTGCGCTGATACCGATATTCGCACGCGCGCCCGGACCCTCCGGCTTGCCCTTCGCCAGCTCCTTCTGGAACGCGACGACGTCGTGCTGCAGCACCTCGCCGATCTGCCCCGGTGCAAGATCGCCAAGCACGAACGGACCATAGCGCGTCCGGATCAGTCGCGAGACCTGCAACCCGAGATGCTCCAGCACGCGGCGGACTTCGCGGTTCTTGCCCTCGGTCAGGATCATTTCGATCCACACGTTCGCGCCGGTACGCCGCTCGATATTGGCGTTGATCGACCCGTAGCGGACGCCCTCGATCTCGATCCCCTCGATCAGTTCCTCGAGCTGCGGCTGCGTGATGTTACCGTAGGCGCGCGCGCGATAGGCACGCTCGACACCCGTCGCGGGCAGTTCTAGCTGGCGCTTGAGCCCACCGTCGGTGGTCATCAGCAACAGCCCCTCGGTGTTGAGATCGAGGCGGCCGACCGGGACCAGCCGCGGCAGTTCGCGCGGCAGGCGGTCGTAGATCGTCGTGCGTCCGGCCGGATCGCGCTCTGTGACGAGCAGCCCGGTCGGCTTGTGGTACAGGAACAGCCGTGCAGCGCTCGGCGCCTCTACCGGATCGCCATCGACCGTGACGCCGTTGAGATTGCGTAGAATCGTCGCGGGTGTATCGAGAATGGTGCCGTTGAGCGCAACGCGCCCCTCGGTGATCATCCGCTCAATATCGCGGCGCGAAGCGATCCCGGCGCGGGCGAGCAGCTTGGCGATACGATCGCCCTTGATTGGTGAAGCACTGGCTTCGGGGGAGGTTGCAGGCGCGTCGTTCGACGGGCTGGCAGTCGGGTTATCGTCTTTTGAAGTCGTCATGGCGCGGCTGATACTATGGATCGGCGTCCAGCGCGAAAATATTTGCGACCGTTCGCCGGTAAGCGCGTTAGGACACGCAAGCGTAACGACGATGTGAGCGCACTCGGGGGCCTTTCGGCGATGTTGTTCGGGAAGAAAAAGCGGCAGATCGTCCGGCTCCTCGTGGTCGAGGATGAACCGCTCGTCGCGTTCGACACCGAATATTTTCTCACCGACGCGAAGTTCACGATCGTCGCGACGATCGACCGGGTTGCGGACGGGCTGTCGATCCTCGCGAGCGAGACGGAAATCGACCTGGTGCTGGTCGACGTCAACCTTGCGGACGGCTCGGGCATAGACGTCGCGCGCGCGGCGCATGCCCGCGGCGTGCCGGTGATGTTCGTGACGGGCAGTTGCCCCGTCGAGGCGACCACGCTCGCCGCCGGCTGCATGGCCAAGCCGTACATGCCGCGCGACCTGATCGCCGCGATCGAGGCGATCGAGGCGATGCTCGGCGGCAGCGAGCCGAAGCGCGTCCCGTCGGGCTTCACGCTGTTTCCGCAGGCTGCGTGACACCGCCCCCATTCCATCGCCTGACGGGTAGCGCATCGCCGATTTGCCGTTAGGGTCCTCCCGAGCAATTGGGAGCGCAAGTACGATGGACGGAACCGAAGGCAAGCGCTGGAGCGACGGCTTCCGACCTTATGTCGAGAAAGCGCCGCTGGCCGCGCTGGCGCTCGGGATATCGTCCGGCTTTCCGTATGCGATGATTGGCGCGACGCTGACGACGCGGCTGGCGGCCAGCGGGATTGACAAGAAGACGGTGACGGCATTCAGCCTCGCCTTCCTCGTCTACAACCTGAAATTCCTGTGGGCATGGGTAGTCGATGGCGTCCGCTTGCCGATCATCGGGAGACTGGGCCAGCGCGTGTCCTGGCTGATCGTGACGGCCGCGCTCGTCGCCGCGGCGGTAATCCATCTCGCCTTGATCGATCCCGCGGCAAGCATTGCGGCGACGGCGACCGCGGCGATCCTGGTCGGTGCGGCGGGTGCGACCTTCGACGTCGTGATCGACGCGTTCCGCATCGAGACGCTCGAACCGCGCCAGTTGGGCGTGGGCTCCGGTATGAGCCAATATGGCTGGCGGATCGGATCGGCGGGTGCTGGCGCACTGGCGCTGGTAGTCGCCGAACGTGCGGGCTGGAGCGCCGCCTATCTGGCGTGCGCGGTCTTCGCATTGCCTGCGGTCCTGGCGGGCCTCGCGCTCGGTGAACCCGAACGCCGCCGTCCGCCGATCGAGCGCCGCGGTCTTGCCGAAGGCTTCCGTGCAATCTCGGGCCCGTTCGTCCAGTTCTTTTCACGCGAAGGGGCGTTCGTCGTCCTGGCATTCATTCTTATCTTCAAGGTCGGTGACACGCTCGCCAATCTGACGCTGCGGTTGCTGTTCGACGACCTCGGCTTCACCGGCGACGAGATCGCGTTCTACGACGTCGGGATCGGCTTCATCGCGTATCTGGTCGGCATCTTCATCGGCGGCATCCTGTATGCGCGCATGGGAATGAAGCGATCCGTCTTGCTGTCGCTCGTCCTCATGGGCGTATCGAACCTGTCATTCGCGGCACTTGCGGCCGTTGGGCACTCGAACCTCGGCATGGCCGCTGCAATCGGCTTCGAGAATGCCGCCAGTGGCTTTGGCGGCGTGGTCGTGATCGCGTATTTTTCCGCCTTGTGCGACCTTCGCTTCACCGCCGCTCAGTTCGCGCTGATCTCGGCCGCGGCGAGCATCCTGGGGCGGATCGTCACGGGCACGACCGCAGGCGCGTTGATCGAGGCGATCGGCTATGTCGACTTCTACCTGCTGACCACCGTCCTGGCGCTGCCGGGCGTCGTCCTGTTCTGGTGGATGAGCCGGTCGGGGATGATCGATCGTTCGATCGGCAGCGCGGGCGTGGAGGGTGAAGGTGACGCCCGCGCTGGTGATCCGGTCTAAAGCGTGATCGGGCGCCCCTCGTCGGCAAAGGCGGCGGCGACCGCCGCGGCGCTGGCGAGGACGCCGTCGATGCGGCGAACACCGAGCAGGTCGGCCATCAGGTAGCGCGCGGTTTCGGGGGCGGTCTCGACGCGCGCGAGCACCGACAGCATCGCTGACTCCGCCGGCGTCATCCTCGCACAGCAGCAGGGCGCGATCGCGATCGTGGCGGCCGAGGTGCCGGCAAGGTCCGCCATCAGCGCCCTAATTAGAACGAGCGGACGGCGGAAGCCCTGCCCGAACGCGGTGAACATCGTGTGCGAGGCGCGGGCGTCGGCGAGGCCGTGGGCGCCCATCCGCCGCATCGCGAACAAGGCGATTCGCGCATTTTCACAATGCGGTAGGGCATGCGGCAGCAACGACGTCGCACTGGCGCTCGTCTGCGTCGAATTGGGGCGGGTATCGGTCATTCACGCGACTCCGTAGTGGTGCCCACAACGTCGCGTGTTGGTTATTGATAGTCAATAGCAATAAGAACTCACTCCGGCGGCTGGCCGTTCGCCGCGAGCACTTCACCGGCAAGGTAGAGCGAACCGGCTATCAGCACGAGTTGCGGCTGATCGGTATGAGCCGCGATCGACGCCAGCGCCTCGCCTGGCGTAGCCGCGACCCCTGCGGCCTTTCCGAACGATCGCGCGAGCGTCGCGAGCGCTTCGGGCGCGTGATGTGCGTGGCCTGGGACCGGGATGGCGACGACATGTCCGACCGACGGTGACAGGATGCGGACTACCGCCTCGGCATCCTTGTTCGCGAGCATGCCCAAGACCAGCGTCACCGGGCGGCCCTTTGCAAGCGTCCTGAGCGCCCGCGCGACCGGTTGCGCGGCGTTTGGATTGTGCGCGCCATCAAGCCACAACTCGCTGCCGCCGGGCAATGTCACGAGCAACGGTCCATCCGACAATCGCTGCATACGCGCAGGCCAGTGCGCCCAGTCGGCCGCGGCGCGCATCGCGGCCTCGGAGATATGCAACACGCCTTGGTGTCGCAGCATGGCGATCGCGAGCGCGAGGTTGCGCGACTGGTGTGCGCCGACGAGGCGGGGGCGGTTGGTGACGACCGAAAAGCCTTGATCTTCGTACCGAACGGTCGAGCGCGCGGTCTCGCTGGTCCAAGCGACGCCGCGGGCGAAAACGGGGGCGCCTGCTGCATCGGCGACGGCTGCGATCTTCGCGCGGAGGGCCTTGGGATAGTCCATCGTGACGAGCGGCACGCCGGACTTTGCGATGCCCGCCTTCTCGCCGGCGATCTCCAGCAGCGTCTCGCCAAGGAAAGACTGGTGGTCGATACCGAGCGCGGCGATGCCGGTGACGATCGGATTGGGAATGACGTTGGTCGCGTCGAGCCTGCCGCCGAGACCCACTTCGACGATCGTCGCTGCCGCCGGCGTGCGCGCGAAGGCCAGGAACGCGACGGCGGTGGTAACCTCGAAGAAGCTCGCCTGCAGGTCGGCAGCCTGGTCGAGGACTTCCTTAAGCAAGGCTGCGAGCAGGTCGTCCTCGATCAGCGATCCGGCGAGGCGGATGCGTTCGTTGAAGCGGACGAGGTGCGGGGAGGAATAGACGTGGACGCTGTGCCCCGCGGCCTCGATCGCGGCGCGCAGGAACGCGCAGGTCGAGCCCTTGCCGTTGGTGCCGGCAACGTGGAACACCGGGGGAAGGTTCAGGTGAGGATCGCCAAGGCGGCGCAACAGTGCAGTGATACGCTCGAGGCCAAGGATATCGGCGCCGGGCGACAGCGCAGTCAGGCGGTCGAGCTGGGCTTGTACCGCTGGGGACGAAGAAACGGCATGGTCGGGCATTCTAGGCTCCCTCTCCCCTCCGGGGGAGAGGGCTGGGGTGAGGGGCAGTTCCAGGCGGCGTCCTGCTTGGCAGCCCCTCACCCCGACCCTCTCCCCGGAGGGGAGAGGAAGTAGAGATTACGCCGCTTCGCGCGCGCTGAGATACCCGATCACCGTACCAAGCTGCTCGCGCAAATCCTTCCGGTGCACGACCATGTCTATCAGCCCGTGCTCCAGATAATATTCGCTCGTCTGGAAATCTTCGGGCAGCTTCTCGCGGATCGTGCTCTCGATCACGCGGCGGCCGGTGAACGCCAGCGTCGCCTTCGGCTCGGCGATCTGCACGTCGCCGAGCATCGCATAGGCCGCCATCACGCCACCCGACGTCGGATCGGTCAGCACGACAATATATGGCAGCCCGGCATCGTGCAGCATCTGGATCGCCACCGTGCTGCGCGGCATCTGCATCAGGCTCAGAATGCCCTCCTGCATGCGCGCGCCGCCGCTCGCGGTGAAGATCACGTACGGCACGCGGTCCTCGATCGCCGCCTCTACGCCGCGAACGAAAGCTTCGCCGACCGCGAGGCCCATCGATCCGCCCATGAAACCGAAGTCCTGCACGCCGACGACGACGCGGTGGCCGGCAATCGCGCCGCGCGCGTTGATCAGCGCGTCCTGCTCGCTATTGTCGGTCCTCGCCGCCTTAAGGCGATCGGTGTACCGCTTCTGGTCGCGAAACTTCAGCGGATCCTCAGGCACCTTGGGCGCCGGCAACTCGCTGCAGCTACCCTCGTCGAACAGCTGCGAAAAACGGATCTTCGGCCCGATGCGGTCGTGGTGATCGCATTTCGGGCAGACGTACAGATTGTCCTCGAGTTCCTTGGTGAAGACCATCTGCCCGCAGCCCTTGCACTTGTGCCAGAGATTTTCGGGCGTCTCGCGCTTCGCGACGAAGGGCAGGACGTTGCGGACGCTGTTGAGCCAGCTCATGCGCCAATCTCCATGGGGGCGACCTTCCGTGCGGACGCGACGGCGTCGGCGAGAGACTTGATATAGGCGCGGACCGGCTCGGCCGCAGCGGCGCCGTGTTGCGCGACCAGTTCGACGATCGCCGAGCCGACCACGACGCCATCGGCGACGCGCGCGACGTTGGCCGCCTGTTCGGGCGTGCGGATGCCGAAGCCGACCGCGATCGGGATGTCGGTCTGTGCCTTGAGGCGTGCGACGGCCTCCTCGATCGACGATTGCTGCGCCTGCTGGAGCCCGGTGATGCCCGCAACGGACACGTAGTACAGGAACCCGCTCGCCCCATCGAGGACGGTCGGCAACCGCGCGGCGTCGGTCGTGGGGGTGGCGAGGCGGATCAGGTCGATCCCGGCGGCGCGCAGCTGCGGCCCGAGCGCGTCGTCTTCCTCGGGCGGCACGTCGACGCAGATCACGCCATCGACGCCGGCGGCGGCGGCGGCTTGCGCGAACCAGTCCGCACCGCGCCGAAGCATCGGGTTGCCGTAGCCCATCAGGACCAGCGGCACGTCCGGATGGCGCGTCCGGAACGCAGTGGCGGCGGCCAGGATGTCCGCGGTGCGCGTACCCTGCGCAAGGCTGCGGATATTGGCCGCCTGGATCGCAGGGCCATCCGCCATCGGATCGGTGAAAGGCATGCCCAACTCGATCGCATCCGCGCCCCCGGCGACAAGAGCGTCGAGGATCGGCCCGGTAGCCTCGGTAGTAGGATCACCGGCAGTAACGAACGCCACGAGCGCAGCGCGCCCCGCGGCCGCAGTGCGCGCAAAGGTAGCGGCAAGGCGGCTCACTTGCCCCCCTCCCGCAAGCGGGAGGGGCTGGGGGTGGGCACCCGGCCTCCGCAAACGCTGCGGCTGGCGATAGCAAGACTCAAACCTGCGTTGCGAACGGCGTGAGCGCGAGCCCACCCCCGGCCCCTCCCGCCTGCGGGAGGGGAGAAGGGTGCGGCAATCATATCGCCACCCCAAGCGCTTCCGCCACGGTGAAGATATCCTTGTCACCACGCCCACACAGGTTCGCCAGGATGATCTGGTCCTGCCGCATCTCGCGCGCCCTCTTCGTCACGGTCGCGATCGCGTGGCTCGGCTCCAGTGCAGGGATGATCCCCTCGGTCCGGCACAGCAACTGGAACGCATTAAGCGCCTCCTGGTCGGTCGCGCTGTCATACTCCACCCGGCCGATATCGCGCAGCCAGGCATGCTCGGGCCCGATGCCGGGATAATCGAGCCCGGCCGAGATCGAATGCGCCTCGGTGATCTGGCCGTCCTCGTCCTGCAACAGATACGTCTTGTTGCCGTGGAGCACGCCGGGGAAACCGCCCGCGAGGCTCGCCGCGTGCTGCTTGTCGAGCCCATGGCCTGCCGCCTCGACGCCGAGCATCTGCACGTCGGCATCGTCGAGGAACGGATGGAACAGCCCGATCGCGTTAGACCCGCCGCCGATCGCCGCAACCAGCATATCCGGCAGGCGACCGACGCGCTCCAGCATCTGCGCGCGTGCCTCGGTGCCGATCACGCTCTGGAAATCGCGCACCATTTCCGGATACGGGTGCGGGCCGGCGGCGGTACCGATGATGTAGAAGGTGTCGTGGACGTTCGCGACCCAGTCGCGCATCCCCTCGTTCATCGCGTCCTTCAGCGTGTGCGCACCGCTGGTCACCGGGCGGACTTCGGCGCCGAGCAGCTTCATACGGAACACGTTGGGCGCCTGACGCTCGACGTCCTTCGCGCCCATGTAGATCACGCACGGCAGGCCGAAGCGCGCGCAGACGGTGGCGGTGGCCACGCCGTGCTGGCCCGCGCCGGTCTCGGCGATGATCCGCGTCTTGCCCATCCGCATCGCGAGCAGGATCTGGCCGATGCAGTTGTTGATCTTGTGCGCGCCGGTATGGTTCAGCTCGTCGCGCTTGAACCAGACCTGCGCGCCCATGCCTTCGGGGGCGGACTCGCGCAAAGCCTCGGTCAGCCGTTCGGCGTAGTAGAGCGGGCTCGGGCGGCCGACATAATGTTCGAGCAAATCGTCGAACTGCGCCTTGAACGCAGGGTCGGCCTTGGCGGCGCGATACGCCTCGTCGAGTTCGAGGACGAGCGGCATCAGCGTCTCGGCGACATAGCGGCCGCCGAAGTCGCCGAAATGGCCGCGCTCATCGGGCTGCGCGCGGTAGGAGTTGGGTGCGAGAGTGGGAGCGTTCATGCGGAGCGCTTTAGCACCTCGGTACGGTGCGCCAAGCCCTTGTATCCCCGTGAAGACGGGGATCCAGTCTGGGCACCCGCCTTCGCGGGTGAACAACTCAGGCGGTGACCGCCCTGAGGAACGCCGCGATCTTCGTTTCGTCCTTCTTGCCGGGCTCGCTTTCCACGCCCGAGGATACGTCGACCAACTCCGCCCCAGTCCGCCGGATCGCCTCAGCAACGTTCGCAGGATCGAGGCCGCCCGATAGCGCCCAGGGCAGCGGATGTCTGAATCCTTCGAGCAAATCCCAGTCGAACCGCAGTCCCATCCCACCGGGCAACGCGGCCGAGTCCGGCGTCTTCGCGTCATAGAGTATCCGGTCGGCCACCCCGACAAACCCGTGTGCCGCCTCCAGATCGTCACGCGTGCGAACCGCCACCGCGACCCAGGTCTCGATCCCGAACTTCGCGCGGATCGCGGCAGCGCGTGGCGGTGTCACCTTGTGAAGTTGCAGCACGTCGAGCGCGGCCGACCCGACCGCCTGTTCGAGCATGTCGTCCTCGGGATCGACGAACACGCCGACCTTCGCGACGTGCCCAGGCACCCGCGCCGCAAGCTCCGCGGCCTTCGCGAACGTCACATGGCGAGGCGATGCCGGAAAGAACACGAACCCGACATGGCTCGCCCCATGCCGGATCGCGGGATCGAGCGTGACGGGGGTGGAGAGCCCACAGATCTTGGCGGTAGTCATGCGGGTTCCTTCGGCAGCAACACGTCCCGTCATCCTGACTTTCGTCAGGGTGACGGAGCGATCCTACAGCGTGGCGCCGATCGCGCGGGCGGCCGTGTCGGGGTCTTCGGCTTGCGTGATCGGGCGACCGACCACTAAAATCGAGGCGCCGGCGTCCATCGCTTGGCGCGGCGTGACGACGCGCTTCTGGTCGCCGATCTGGCCGTCGGGAAGGCGCACGCCGGGAACGACGAAGAACCCCTTCGGCCAGATCGCCTTCGCTGCCGCGACCTCGGCGCCCGAGCAGACGATACCATCGACTCCCGCCTCGCGCGCCAGCTCGGTCAGTCGCGAAACCTGATCGTGCGCGCTGCCGACGACGCCGGTCGCCGCGAGATCCGCCGCATCGAGGCTGGTGAGCATCGTCACCGCGATCACCTTGGTACCGAGCGGGGCAGCAGCCTTAGCGTCCTCGAGCATCGCCCGGCCGCCGCTCGCATGCACCGTCAGGATCGCCGGTTTCAGCGCGCCCAGCGCCTGCACCGCCTTGGCGACCGTGTTCGGAATGTCATGCAGCTTCAGGTCGAGGAAGATCGGCAAACCGAGTTCCGCCATCGCATGCACGCCGGACTGGCCGTGCGCCGAGAAGAATTCGAGCCCCAGCTTGATCCCGCCGACATGATGGCGGACGCGCGTCGCCATCGCCTTGGCGCGGGCCAGATCGGCCGTGTCGAGCGCGACGTAGATCCGATTGCTCATTGCCCGATCCCCGGCGTGACGGAAGGCTGCACGATCGGCGGCGTTGTCGTGGACGGAGACACCGACAAATCGACCGGCGTCGCCACCACTGGCTCGGGCCGCGGCGTCCGCAGTTCCGTCAACTCGCGCTCGCAAGTCGAAAGCCGCTGACGCAGTCGCCACCGGATCGCATGATTGTACAGCATCGTCGGCACGAACCCGATCAGGAACGTCACGAACAGCAACAGCGGCAGGTTCACGTCCGCGATCAGCCCGCCCCAGAGCTGAATCTGGACGGCGTTCCAGTTGCTGATGGTGAACACCGCGGCGATGAACGCCAGCAGGCACCAGAACAGGATTTTCAGGAACTGCATGCGGCGACCCTTTATCATTCCCCAATCGCGCCGAAACGCCGTTGGCAACGCAGAGCTACCGCCACATCCGGCGTTTGGCCAGCTTTAGCCGATTTCCGTCCGCAGCTGCGCGATCAGCGGCAGGATGGCGGTGAGCCTAGGCTCCTCCTCGTCGAGGATCGCGAGAAACGCCGCACGCTTGATCGCCGCGACCCGCCCGGGTTTCATTCGCACCGTCTGGGGGAGCGTCGAGACGGTGATGTCGATCATCCGCTCCGATCCGTGCAGCCGCCCCCAGAGATAGTCGTTCTCGCGGTAGGCACGACTGAAGAACGCGCCGAACGTCCCGAACTGAATCCCCTTCAATGTCGCCTCCGCACCCCCGGAGCGGATCGAGGTCGCATCGTCGGGCGCGATCCGGTCGACCTTGATCGGATCGAACTCGTCGAGCCCTTCACCCTGCAACAGCGGCAAGGTAGCCGTGTCGAAATACGGAAAGCCGAGATACGCCAGCAACAGCGTGCGCCGGGTCGGCTTGGCGAGCGCGGCGAACGCCTCCGCCAGCCGCTGGTCGGTCTCCGCATCGAGGCGTTCGAGGTCGAACGTGCGCCCGAGCGTCTCCAGCACCGCGCTTGCGTCGCCACGCATCGTCCGCACCGCGTCGTGCAGCCCCGCATGCATCTCGGCGCGCAGTCGATCCAGATACGGCGACAGCGACTCGTAGATCGCGTCGCGCATCGGCCCCAGCTCTGGCTCGTCCGCGGCGGTCTCCACTTCGGACAATCGCCGCGCCATCAGTCGCAATCTGCGAATGCGAAAGCCGATGTCGAAGGTCCGCAGGAACGCGATCGACGCGGCACTGGCCCCGCCCGCGTGCCCCGACCCAAGCTGGTCCGCGCCCGACGCGGCGACATGCGCAACGATCGCCGCACGGATCTGCGCCAGCCGCCGGGGCCGGTGATGCTCCCCCGCATCGAACAACAGCAATGCCAGCGTCTCGATCACCGCGCTGCGCTTCAGATGGCCGTACGCGACGAAGCCATAGCCCGAGCTCGCCGCCGCCGCCTTCTGCGCACGCCGCCGCCACGCAATCAGCCGCGGTGCGGTCGGCCGGTCGAGAAACAGAGTATGGCCGAACAACGACTCGACGTCGGCCTCGACCTCGGGACGGATCGCAGTGAGGATGCCGCGCATCCGGTCGATCCGCGCCGAACGCTCGGCGATCGCCTCCAGATTGTCGCGGATCGGTTGCTGGCGCGGAATGTCACTGATCGCACCGATGATCGTTTGGAAGAATCCGGGCGTCCCGCCACCGCGATTGAGCCGCAGCTTGATGTCGGGCGAGGGGTCTATGTAGATGAACCGCCGGTCGATCTGGCGCCGCGCAGGCCGCTCCTTGAGCGCATCGAGCGCGGGCCGGAACGGCGCGTTGGCCAGCACCGATCCGTCGATCAGCACCGCGCTTTCCGCTGCGTTGGCCGCCGTATGCCGCGGCAGCACGCGCGCCAGGAACGCGGGACGCTCCGGCCAGTCGATCGCGCGATCCTTCAGCACGCCGTCCAGTTCGGCGACCGTGAACGGCGGGAACGCACCCGGAAAGCTCGACGTCGCGCGCGCCGCGAACGCCAGTTCCGCGGGCGGCGCGAGCGTAGCGCACGCACCGCCATTGTCGGTGAAGTCGACCACCAGACGATGTTCGGTCTCGACCACTTCCGCCGGCGAATTGAGCTGCAACCGCTCGGGGTGCCCGGAAAAGTCGGTAACCGTCACGAACAGGTCGAGCGGCTGCCCCGGCGGCAACAGGCGAGGGCCGCGCTGACTCGCCGCCATCGCATCGAACGCATCGAGCAGCAGGTTGGTGAACGTCTTCCCCCCAAACGGCGGCTCGAACCAGCGCGAGCGGATGAAATGCGACAGCTTGGTCCGCACCTCCTCCCGCGTGGGTTCATCGAGCGCATCGACCTTGTCGGTGCTGCGTCCCGCCGCCATCCACGCGAGCGGCATCGCCCAGGCCTTGGAGAACCGCGATTTCGGTGCCGCCTCGGTATCGATCAGCGCCTCGACGTCCGCCGACGTCATCCAGAGGTCTGTGAGCGGGTCGAGGCTCTGCCCGGTCGCGATTGCCTGTGCGAGGAAGATGCCGTTGATTCCGCCCGCGCTCGCGCCTGCGATGATGTCGGCGAGGACGCGGACGCGGATCGCGCCGTGATCCTCGATCTCCTGGAGCAGCGCGTGATACACGCCTTCGCTGCCGCCCTTCGCGGTATCGCCGTCGTGGAAGGCGCGGCTGGCGCAGACGAGCCGCCATATCTCCTTGGTAATCCCGTGCATGTAGACCGCAAGGCTGATCCCGCCATAGCAGACGAGCGCCAGTCGCAGTTCCTTCTCGCGCATTCTACATCCTCAATGCCGACGGGATCGCTCGGGGCCTATTCGGTGGCCCCGGTTCGGTTCGTCGGTTTCTTCGTTTCGAGAATAGCCCAGATCGGCAGGTGATCCGAGGCTTTCCGCGCCGCCGGGCTCGCGTGTACGCCGCACTCGACCACGTTCAAGTCCGACGACACCATGATCCGGTCGAGTCGAGCCACCGCGCGCCGCGAATGGAAACTGGCTCCCGTTTCCGCGAATGCATAGTCGCGACCGAAATCGCGCAGGCACCCGGCACCCGCGCTCCATTCGTTCAGATCCCCCATCATCACCGTCGGATGCGTGTGGGAGCAGTTATCGACGTGGTTCATGATCGCGGCAGCCTGCTTGCGCCGCCATAGCCCCGATAGATCGAGATGCATGCCGAGCACGCGCAACGTGCCACTCTCGAACTGGACGTCCGCCATTACCGCGCCACGCGGTTCGAGCGAGGGGAGGTGGAGCGGCGCGCTATCGACCACCCGCGCGGACTTGCGGACGAGGATGACGTTGCCATGCCATCCCATGCTGAGCGCGCGCAGACCGAAATCGACCGGCTTCCAGTCGCTATGCTCTTCCAGTAGATGATGCGGCAGCACGCACGCCTTGGCCCCGAATCGCCGATCCGCCTCCTGCAACGCAATAACGTCGGCATCGATCTCGCGCAGGACCTCGACCACGCGTTCGGGGTTGCGCCGACGGTCGAGCCCGATGCCCTTGTGGATATTGTAGCTGGCGACCTTGATCATGCGTTGGCCCTATAACGCGACCGGCGCGATCCGGGTTGCAGAATGACGGCGCGCGAGATGTAAAAGGCCCGGGCAAAAGGCACGGGCGGTCCATGGACCGGAAGAATTGCGTCGCCAGGGCGCAGTCGTGGAGCGGAGACGCGCACCCGGGCGTTGTGTGCACGTATGATGGGGGAATGCTGGTGCGTCTTGGTTTGATCGGTGCATCGCTGCTGGCGATGACGTGTGCACTTTCGGCTTGCGAGATTAACACCACCACGGCGGGGACGAACCAGCAACAGGCCGCGGCCCCGGCGGGTACGCCGACGGGATGGACAGCCACCACCGCCGGGCAGTTGCGCAAGGCGATCGCGGCGCGCGGCGCCCACGGCCTCGACCGGATGAGCTTCGATGCGAGCGCGCAACCCGGTGCCGGCGACGATGCCTTGACCAAGGCTGCGCTGACGTACGCCAAGGCATTGTCGCAGGGCGCGACCGATCCGACCAAGTTGTTCGACGTCTATACGGTGCCGCGCCCGCAGGTCGATCTTGGCCGTGGTCTCGCTGCGGCGCTTCAGGCCGGCGATGTCGGCAAATGGCTCGCCGGGCTCGCGCCGCAGGACGAAAATTACGCACGCTTGTCCAAGGCCTATCTCGCGACGCCGAAGTGGGAGCAAACCCCGGCATCTGCGATCCCCGACACCGGCAAGCCGATCAATCCCGGCGAATCCGATCCCCGCGTGGCTGCGATCGCGCACCAGCTCGTCGCGTTCGATTATCTCGACAAGGCGGCGGCGCAGGGCGATCGCCTGACCCCGGCGATGATTCTCGCGATCAAGAAGATGCAGGCGGATTACGGCATCAAGCCCGACGGCATGATCGGCAGCGCGGCGCTCGGCATCCTGAATTTGTCCGATGCGGACCGGGCACGCGCGATCGCGGTCAACATGGAGCGGCTCCGCTGGCTCGATCGCAATGCGCCGACCACGCGGATCGACGTCAACCTCGCGGCGGCACGGCTTAGCTATTGGCGCGACGGCAAGCTGGTAGACAGCCGCAAGGTCGTGGTCGGCGAACCCGACAAGGAAACCCCGCAGCTCGGGTCGCCGATCTTCCGTCTCGTCGCCAACCCTACCTGGACGGTACCGCGCTCGGTCGAGAAGAAGGAGATGGCGGGCAAGGGCGCCGGATACCTGCGCGCCAACAACCTGGCATGGAAGAACGGCTGGCTGGTCCAGCAGTCGGGGCCGAAGAATTCGCTCGGCCTCGTCAAGTTCGACATGTCCAACGACCATGCGATCTACCTGCACGACACCCCCGCCAAGCAGTTGTTCGCCGAAATCCAGCGCCAGCGCAGCCATGGCTGCGTCCGCGTAGAGGATGCGCTCGGGTTCGCCGAGATGCTGGCGAAGGACGGGGGCGTGACCGACCAGTGGCACGCCGCCCGCGCGACCGGCAAGGAGACGTTCGTCAAGCTGCCCAGGGAGATCCCGGTGCGGTTGTTGTACCAGACCGTGCTGTTCGATGACGCCGGCGAACCCGTCATCCGCGCCGACCCTTACGGCTGGAACGACCGCGTTGCCGTCGCACTGGGACTTGGAACGAGCGCGAGCTACAAGCCGGCGGCACGCGACGCCGACGTCGGGCCCTAACGGCTCTTATCTAACTCACACTTCGTCGGTCATCCCCTCCGCCGCAGGGATGACCGACGCAAGAACAACTACCCGTCTAACGTCGTGGTCGACGGGTAGTGCTTGTCCAGATGCCGCTTGATAATCCGCAGGTTGCGCGTGTTCGACCGGAAGAAGAAGTCGGGGATCGCGCCGACGAACGGGATCATCCCGAACGCCCAGTCGAGCCCAACGTTGCCGAACATCCGCGCCATCTGGATCTTCGACATGCCGATGTTGCGCGCTTCCCACGCCATCCACGCGCCGACCGCTGCCGCGATCGTGCTGCCCGCGAACGGAATGAGGTTGAGAGCGACGTCCATGCCGATCTTGCGATCTGTACCGGGGATCACGAACAACCCCTCCATCACGCGCTCCATCGCCTCGACGCGGCGGCGCACCGACAACGCGTCCTTGCCGAGCGGTAGCGTCTGGAAGATCTCGCCGGGGGCGATGCGGGTGGTGCGCGGGTTCATCGACCCTAGTTGGTATCGGCGCGCAACCGGTTCAACGGGTGCCACGCCCGCACGTTCGCCTGCCATTGGCGGAGCCGGGGCGACACTAGCGACCAGCGCAGCGGGCGAGCCAGCGGGATGAACGCGACGTCCTCGTTCAGCGCCGCATCCGCCGCCGCGATCCGCGCCCCGCGCTCCGCCAGCGACGGCGCTTCGCGTGCAGCCTCCAGCGCGGCCTGCGCCGCCTCGCCGCAGACCACGCACGCAGTCGCCAGATACCAGCGCGCACTGTCATAGGGCGCCACCGCATCGATCAGCTTCAGATCCGCGGCCTCGCTCATGCCGACGCGCGTCGGCGTGATCCCGACAGCGATCAGCGACGCGGCGACCTGCGCGTACAGAAGCGTGGCGCCGGGACCGGCCGGCATCGCGATCCGCAGCGCGACCGGTCCACCGGTCCAGGCCGCGACCCTTTGCCGGGCAGAGGTGCGGCGTTCGTCCTGCGTGAGTAGCGTCCAGGCCGGAACCTGCGGCAATGCGGCGGAGTCGAGGATGTCGGGCAGGATGCGGTCGGCGGGATCCCAGGCTGGCGCGATCGCCGCGGTCAGCGCCGTCCGATCGATCGATTCCGCCACCGCCGCGCGGTTGATCGGGTCCGCCAGGAACCCATCGCGGCGGACGATCGCGAGACCGAACAGCCCGACCGCGGGATCCACGCGGACGTTGCCCGCGGCGATGTCGGTCGTCGCGAGCAGCGGCCAGTCGACGAAACTGCCGCCGCTGACGAGATCCGAGTCGCGATTGGCGAACCGTGCGATCGCCCGCGCCGCGCGTTCGCCGATCAGACGCACGTCCTCCTCGGGCTTGGCTTCGCGTTGATCGTCGGGGTCCGCCTGGTTCGGATCGAAGGCAGGACGTAACAGCGGCGCACGGCCACGGCGCAGCACGCGGAACGGACCGCTCCCGCCCGACGGGCGCAACCGCAGCAGTGCGAGTTCGGGTTGTGCGAACAGCTTCAGCAAATCGGGGCGCGGCCGCGACAGTCGAACCTCGATCACCTGCGGCGTCATCACGACGATCTCGTCGATCGCCGTCAGGAACGGCGCGAGCGGATTACGCGAGTTCGGCCCGATCTGGCGCTCCAGCATCGTCACCACCTGCTCCGCGGTCACCGGTGTCCCGTCGCCCCAGTCGCCCTCGCGCAGGCGGAATATGTAGCTCATCCCGCCATCGATCACGATCCAGCGCTCTGCAAGGCCAGGTTCGATCTGCCCGGCGGCATCGAACCGCACCAGCCCTTGCGCGGTGGAATCCATCATCAGTCGGGAGGGAGTGTCGAGCAGGACGCGGCTCGCATCGGCAACGCGCGGCGGCGCGCCGATCGCACTTGCGACGACCACGCCGGTATCGGGCCGGCGATCACACCCGCTCAGCGCGGCGACTGACATCGTCCAGCCGCCAGCCAGCAGGGCAGCTCGAATGGTGCGGACGGCGGGACTCGAACCCGCACTCCTAGGGAGGGAGATTTTAAGTCTCCTGCGTCTACCGGTTTCGCCACGTCCGCACACGCTCCCAACAAGACGAGGTCGCGCGCAGGGTCAACCCATCTTGCTCGGTCGGCACCATATTCCTGCACCCAGGCATGCCCGGGTGCAGGTGGTATCGTTCACACGTTCAGGCGCGAGCGCATTTCCTTGCCCGGCTTGAAATACGGCACGCGCTTGGCCTCGACCTCGACGACTTCGCCGGTCCGAGGATTGCGCCCGGTGCGCGCATCGCGTGCGCGCGTGGAGAATGCACCGAAACCGCGCAGTTCGACTCGACCATCTGCGGCAAGTCGCTTGGATATCTCGTCGAAGAAGGTGCTGACGATCAGCTCCACTTCGTTAGGTTGTAGGTCCGGATGCGCCTCAGCGATCTTAAGGACCAGTTCAGATCGGATCATTCGAGCCCCCGCCCATCTAAAAAACGCTTACAGATTGATACAGGTCAACCTGCGAGGCATTAGCACTTATTACCGAACAGTCAAAAACCAAAGTGGATATGACAAGAAAAAGCCCGACATGTTCGATACATGCCGGGCTTTTCCCTTCACAGTAGGTTAACCTTACTTCTTCTCAGCTTCCGTGCGGGCCTTGAGAGCCTCGCCCAAGATGTTGCCAAGGGTCGCGCCGGAATCCGACGAACCATACTGTGCAACAGCCTGCTTCTCTTCCGAAATCTGCATGGCCTTGATCGAGAAAGTCGGCTTCTTCGAACGATCGAAGCCGGTGACCATTGCGTCGAACTTCTGGCCGACCTGGAAACGCTCCGGACGCTGCTCGTCGCGATCGCGACCCAGATCCGTGCGCTTGATGAAGCCGGTCGCGCCATCGTCGCCCTGCTGAACTTCGAGACCCGCGTCGCGGACTTCGAGAACGGTGACCGTGACGATCGCGTTCTTGTTCAGCTTGTCGCCTGCTGCTGCGATGCCGCCGGCCGATGGCCCGCCACGTTCGAGCTGCTTCATGCCGAGCGAGATACGCTCCTTCTCGGCGTCGATGTCGAGAACGACGGCCTCGACGGTCTCACCCTTGCGATGCAGGTTGAGCGCGTCCTCGCCCGAAACACCCCATGCGATGTCGGACATGTGGACCATGCCGTCGACGTCGTTGTCGAGGCCGATGAACAGACCGAATTCGGTCGCGTTCTTGACTTCGCCTTCGACGGTCGAGCCGATCGGATGAGCGGCAGCGAATGCCTCCCAAGGATTGGCCTGAGCCTGCTTGAGGCCGAGCGAGATGCGACGCTTCTCGGAATCGACTTCGAGGACCATGACGTCGACTTCCTGCGAGGTCGACACGATCTTGCCGGGATGGACGTTCTTCTTGGTCCAGGACATTTCCGACACGTGGACGAGGCCTTCGATGCCCGCTTCCAGCTCGACGAACGCACCATATTCGGTGATGTTCGTGACGCGGCCGGTGAGCTTCGCGCCGACCGGGTACTTGACCATCGCGCCATCCCAGGGATCGCTCTCCAGCTGCTTCATGCCGAGGCTGATGCGCTGGGTGTCCTTGTTGATGCGGATGATCTGCACCTTGACGGTGTCGCCGATGTTCAGGACTTCGCTCGGATGACCGACGCGCTTGTAGCTGAGATCGGTGACGTGCAGCAGGCCATCGATGCCGCCGAGATCAACGAACGCACCGTAATCGGTGATGTTCTTGACGACGCCGTCGATGATCTGGCCCTCGGCCAGGCTGAGGATCAGGCCCGAACGCTGCTCTGCGCGCGTCTCTTCGAGAACGGCGCGACGCGACACGACGATGTTGCCGCGCTTGCGGTCCATCTTCAGAATCTGGAACGGCTGCGGGATATCCATCAGCGGGGTGACATCGCGCACGGGGCGGATATCGACCTGCGAACCGGGCAGGAATGCGACGGCGCCGTTCAGGTCGACGGTGAAGCCACCCTTCACGCGGCCGAAGATCACGCCTTCGACGCGGGTCGTCTTGGAGAATTCGGTTTCCAGCTTGTCCCATGCGGCTTCGCGACGGGCGCGATCGCGGCTGAGCATCGCTTCGCCGTGGACGTTCTCGACGCGGTCGACATAGACTTCGACTTCGTCGCCGACCTTGAGGTCAGCCTTCTGGCCCGGCGCTGCGAATTCGCGAAGCGGCACGCGGCCTTCCGACTTCAGACCGACGTCGATGACGGCCATGTCGTTCTCGATGCCGGTCACGGTGCCATGCACCACGCGGCCCTCGAAGCTGTCGGCGTCGCCGAGCGTTTCGTTCAGCATCGCCGCGAAATCGTCGCGGGTCGGCATTACCTGGGTTGCCATAGAATTCAGTAATCCTAGTCTGTTTCCGGCCAAGCGGTTGGGTCCGCTGGTCTTGGCCTTCGTTGCCGCGACGACCGAACGCCGGCGCAGCATCCGGACGGCACGAGGCGCAGAGGACGTAGACGCTGAATGCGAAAACGGCGCGTGAGACTCGAGGGTCTCCGCGCCTTCCTCCACGAGCATCGCTCGCCGGACGGTTCCGTATAGACGAAACCGGGTCTCGGAGCAAGATCGCCTGGGCTTCGTTAGGGCCGCTTCACAACAGGAGCGAAGATTTGAACGAACGCGGCATTCTCGTGCTGGGCTGGGTCGCCACCGTGACGGCGATCGTGATGTACCTGTCGTACATCGACCAGATCATGCTGAACCTCGCGGGTCAGAAGGGATCTGTGCTCCAGCCGTTCGCGACGATGGTGAATTGCGCGCTGTGGGTGGGATATGGGTTTTTGAAGGACAAGCGGGATTGGCCGATCGTCGTGGCGAATTTTCCGGGGGTGGTGTTCGGAGCGGTGGCGCTGGTGACGGCGCTTTAGGGGCGCGGCGATCCTCTCCCCTGGAAGAGAACGCGCTGATCCCCCCTCCCTGGAAGGGAGGGGCAGGGGGTGGGTCGGCTTCCGCATAAGCGACGGGGGTGGCAAAAACTGGCCGACCCACCCCCAACCCCTCCCTTTCAGGGAGGGGAGCAAGAAGAAGGTGTGCTCGCCCCAACTTCCTTGTTCTCCCGCGAATGCGGGAGCCCAGTCTGTTTCCCCGACTTCGCGGGGAAACAGGGTTGGGTCGCGGCAGCTTGCCCCAACAGAGCAACCAACTCAGTAGAGCAACCACCCCGGCGAAGGCCGGGGCCCAATTGGGGGACGGTACTAACTGAGGACGGTGCTCCGTTACCGCGGACGTTCCAATTGGGCCCTGGCCTTCGCCGGGGTGGTGCGCTCGCCGGGGTTGGCGGAAGGCTTAAACCGAAGCGGCCTTCTTAGCCCGCTGAGCCTCAACCAAAGCAACCGCCCTCTGCACCGAAGCCTCAATCGACAAAAAACTAGTATCCAGCAAAGCAGCATCCGCCGCCATCACCAGCGGCGCCGTAGACCGCCCGCTATCCCGAGCATCCCGAGCGCGAATATCCGCCAGCACCCGGTCCTTGCTCGCAGTCCCACCCCGAGCCTGCAACTCAGCATGCCGCCGCTGAGCCCGAATATTCGGCGTAGCCTTCACGAACAGCTTAGCATCCGCATCAGGCGCAATCACCGTGCCGATGTCGCGCCCGTCTAGAATCGCGCCCCCATCCTGCGCCGCAAACCGCTTCTGCCGCTGCAGCAACGCGGCGCGCACCAGCGGATGCGCCGACACCACGGACGCCAGCGCACCGATATCGTCATCACGCAACGCCGGATCGCTCAACAGCGCATCGCTGAAATCGCACGCCGCGACCGCGTCGGCCTCGGTCTCCGGATCGAGCCCCATCCGCGCCACGCTCAACGCGACCGCGCGGTACAGCAGCCCGGTATCGAGATACGGCAGCTTGTAATGCTTGGCCAAGGCGCGCGCGATCGTGCCCTTGCCCGATGCCGCCGGACCGTCGACTGCGATGATCATCTTATTCCCCCCGGCCGGTAAGCGCATCGAGCGACCGGAAGAATACGGGATAGCTCGTCGCCACCGGCGATACATCATCGATCGTGACGGGCTCTCGGGCGCCAAGTCCAGCCACGACCATGCTCATTGCGATGCGGTGGTCGAGTTTCGAGGCCACCCGAGCGCCCCCGCGAATCGCCGCGCCACCCGAACCGGTAATCGCCATGCCGTCCTCGAACTCTTCACAAGTGACACCGCAAGCTTCGAGCGCGATCCGCATCGTCGTGATCCGGTCCGATTCCTTCACCCGCAACTCATGCGCGCCGCGCGCGATCGTCGTCCCACTTGCGAAGGCTGCGGCAACGAACAGCACGGGATATTCGTCGATCATGCTCGGCGCGAGATCGGCCGGCACCTCGATCGCAGTCAGGGCTGCATGCCGGACGCGCAAATCCGCGACCGGCTCGCCGCCAACGATCCGCGGGTCGAGCTCGGTAATATCCGCACCCATCATCCGCAAAGCCGTAACGATCCCGATCCGCGTCGGATTGAGCCCGACGTTGCGCACCACGATATCCGAGCCCGGCACGATCGAAGCCGCCACCAGCCAGAAGGCCGACGAAGAAGGATCGCCCGGCACGACGATATCCTGCGGCTTCAGGTCCGCTTCGCCCGTGATCGAGATGATCCGCCCGGCGTCCGTCTCCTCGACCGTCAGCTTCGCGCCGAACCCGGTCAGCATCCGCTCGCTATGATCGCGCGTCGCTACCGGCTCGATCACCCTCGTAATCCCCGGCGTGTTGAGCCCCGCCAGCAAAATCGCCGACTTCACCTGCGCCGACGCGACCGGCAGCGTGTATTCGATCGGTACTGCCGGGCACATCCCGCGCACCATTAACGGCAGCCGCCCGCCCGGCGACGACGTGATGTCCGCTCCCATCTGCGACAACGGTTCGATCACGCGCCCCATCGGCCGCCCCGACAGCGAGGCGTCGCCAGTGAACGTGCAGGTGATCGGATGGCTCGACACGAGGCCCATCAGCAACCGCGTCGACGTCCCCGAATTGCCCATCTCCAGCGCCGTCTCGGGCTGGAGCAACCCGCCCACACCCACACCGTCGACGACCCAGATGCCGTCCTCGCCACGCTCGATCGTCGCACCCATCGCGCGCATCGCCGCCGCGGTGGCAAGCACGTCCTCGCCCTCCAGCAGACCTTCGATCCGGCTGGTGCCGACCGCGAGGCTCGCGAACATCAAGGCGCGGTGGCTGATCGACTTGTCGCCGGGGACCGCGATCGAACCGGTCAATGGACCGCGCGCGACGACGTCGAGCGGCTGGGGGAGGGGGTGTGCCATGGGGCCGGGCTTTTGACAGTGGCCTTGCGCTATGGCAAGGCGCGCCCACTTTGCGAGGGTATCCCCCCGCAATCCATTCATCCGAAAGGTTCTATCGGCATGATCAAGCCGGAATGGGGCACGAAGCGTTCGTGCCCGAAATGCGCGACGCGTTTCTACGACCTCGAAAAAGCCGACCCCGTGACCTGCATCGAATGCGGGTATGCGTGGGAGCCCGAGCCCATCCTGAAGTCGAAGCAGCCGCTGCCGTTCGAGGTCGCCAAGCCCGACACCAAGAAGCCCGACGCGGACCTCGAGGGTGACGAGGAAGAGGACATCGCCTCGATCACCGGCGAGGACGAAGAGCCCTCGGCGGACGACGAAGTCGATCTCGGCGGCGACGACGACCTCGGCGTCGAGACGCCGCAGGACGAGCACGAGCGCTGATCCACAGCGACGTGTCGGAATAAATTTGGCAGGCGGCATTTACGCCGCTTGCCAACCCGGGCGGGTCCGGTTAGTGACCCGCCTCCCAACGGGAATGGGGCCGTAGCTCAGCTGGGAGAGCGTTCGCATGGCATGCGAAAGGTCAGGGGTTCGATCCCCCTCGGCTCCACCATTTCCGTTGATGACCGGTCCGCCGGGACAGCTTTTCAGATAGTTTCAGATGATACCGTCGGTGCCGATATGCGCCGCGCGCAGTTCGCTGAACGTCTCCTCGATCGCCGCGACCATGACGCTTCCCTCGATGCGCGAGGCGGAATCGTTCGCCACCAGCAGGCCGACGCGGCGCGTCGGGTCGAAGCCGGTCAGCGGGATCATCGCGATGCCCTCGCTCGCAAAGCTCAGTGGCATGACCGTCATCCCCAACCCGGCACGGACATAGGTCAGCGCGCGGTCGTCGCTTACCGTGCGGGCGGCCATGAACGGGCGGACGCCGCGCGCGGTGAAGAAGCGGCTCGTTTCGGCCAGCGCTTCGCAGTGGCGGCGGACGATCATCGTCTCCTCCGCGACGTCGGCGACCGCGAGCGTGGCGCGACCTACGAGGCGATGATCTTTCGCCACCGCGACCGCGAAACCCTCCTCGAACAGCACGCGTCCCCGCGCATCGTCGCCGATCGCGCCGAGCATCACGTCGATCCGCGCCCGCGGTCGAGCAACGCGACGAGTTCGCTGCTGCGTCCTTCGACCACTTCGAGGCGTTCGATGGTGGAGGCTCGCCGCGCCCGGCCCAATGCGGCGGCGATCCAGGACGGCGGCAGCGTCGTCGCGACTCCGATGCGGACGAGCTTGGTCGGAGCCGTGTCTTGCAAATCCCGTTCGGCTGCGGCGAATTCGGCTTCAATTCGCCGCGCATGCACCGCGAACCGCGTACCCGAGGGGGTAAGTTCGATCCGCCGATTGTTACGCAGGAACAGCGTCTGGCCGAGCGATGCCTCCAGCTTGGCGATTCCGACCGACAGCGTCGGCTGCGAGATCCGGCACTGCGCGGCGGCACGCGTGAAATTGCCCTGGTCGACGACCGCCAGGAAATAGCGCAAAACATACCGTTCGATCATAGCGGGGCGACCATAGACGTGATCTATCGCATGTGTTCGGTCGTATCAATTTCTCTTGGGGGCCGCGACCGGGTATCAGGGGCGCAACACAAGGTCTGGAGAGGCTGCATGATACCCGATTTCGATTTCGCGCTCGGCGAATCCGCGGACATGATCCGCGAGAGCACGCACCGCTTCGCCACCGACAAGATCGCGCCCTTGGCCGCGAAGATCGACGCCGACGACTGGTTCCCGCGCGAGCTGTGGCCGGCGATGGGCGAACTCGGGCTGCACGGCATCACCGTCGAGGAAGAGTTTGGCGGCCTCGGCCTCGGCTATCTCGAACACGTCGTCGCGGTCGAGGAAGTCAGCCGCGCCTCCGCCTCGATCGGCCTCAGCTACGGCGCGCATTCGAACCTCTGCGTCAACCAGATCCGCCGCTGGGGCAATCCCGAGCAGAAGGCGAAATACCTCCCCAAGCTCGTCTCGGGCGAGCATGTCGGCAGCCTCGCCATGTCCGAGGCGGGCGCCGGCTCCGACGTCGTCTCGATGAAGCTCAAGGCGGTAAAGACCGACACCGGCTACGTCCTCAACGGCACGAAATTCTGGATCACCAATGCGGCCTATGCCGACACTTTGGTCGTCTACGCGAAAACCGGCGAAGGCTCGCGCGGGATTACCGCGTTCCTGATCGAGAAGGACATGTCCGGCTTCGCGATCGGCCAGAAGATCGACAAGATGGGTATGCGTGGGTCGCCCACCGCGGAACTCGTCTTCACCGATTGCGAAGTCCCGTTCGAGAACGTGATGGGCCCCGAGAATGGCGGCGTCGGCGTGCTGATGTCGGGCCTCGACTACGAGCGCGCGGTGCTGGCTGGCATCCAGCTCGGCATCATGCAGGCGTGCCTCGACGTCGTGATTCCCTATGTGCGTGAGCGGAAGCAGTTCGGGACGGCGATCGGCCAGTTCCAGCTGATCCAGGCGAAGGTCGCCGACATGTACGTCGCGCTGAGTTCGGCGCGCGCATACGTCTATGCGGTCGCCAAGTCGTGCGACGCGGGCAAGACCACGCGGTTCGATGCGGCCGGCGCGATCCTGCTCGCAAGCGAGAGCGCGGTGAAGGTGTCGCTCGAATCGATCCAGGCACTAGGCGGGGCAGGGTACACCAAGGACTGGCCGGTCGAACGCTTCATGCGCGACGCCAAGCTGCTCGACATTGGTGCTGGCACCAACGAGATCCGCCGCATGCTGATCGGCCGCGAACTCATCGGCGCCGCCCCCAAGGTGGCGCAGTGAACATGACCGCAAATCCTCCCCGGAACGGGGAGGGGGACCGCGTAGCGGTGGAGGGGGATCACCCCGCACGTAACGCCGGCGGAAGCCCCCCTCCACCCTTCGCCCAAGCGGACGAACGGTCCCCCTCCCCGTGCCGGGGAGGATTTGCGTGACCGCCCCCGTCCTCACCTCCGCACTATCCCCCGACAGCGAAACCTTCCGCGCAAACGCAACCCACAATCGCGCCCTCGCCGAAACCCTCCGCGAAGACGTCGCCCGCACAGCCCTAGGCGGCAACGCCAAGTCCCGCGACCGCCACACCGCCCGCGGCAAGCTCCTCCCCCGAGACCGCGTAGAACGCCTCCTCGACCCCGGCTCGCCGTTCCTCGAGATCGGCCAGCTCGTCGCCAACGGCCTCTACGACGACGAAGTCCCCGGCGCCGGCGTGATCGCCGGGATCGGCCGCGTCTCCGGCCGCCAGTGCATGATCCTGTGCAACGACGCGACGGTGAAGGGCGGCACCTACTTCCCGCTGACCGTCAAGAAACACCTCCGCGCGCAGGAAATCGCGCAGGAGAACCGGCTCCCCTGCATCTACCTCGTCGACAGCGGCGGCGCGAACCTGCCGCACCAGGCGGAGGTCTTCCCCGACCGCGATCACTTCGGCCGCATCTTCTTCAACCAGGCGCAGATGTCCGCGCTCGGCATCCCGCAGATCGCCTGCGTCATGGGCAGCTGCACCGCCGGCGGCGCGTATGTCCCCGCGATGTCCGACGAGACGATCATCGTCCGCGGGCAGGGGACGATCTTCCTCGCCGGCCCCCCGCTCGTGAAGGCCGCGACCGGCGAAGTCATCTCCGCGGAAGAACTCGGCGGCGCCGACACGCACGGCCGCCGCTCGGGCGTCGTGGATCATGTCGCCGAGAACGACGAGCACGCGCTGACGATCGTCCGCGACATCGTCTCGACGCTGCAACCGCAGGCGCAGACCGCGGTGAATCTCCAGCAGCCCCGCCCGCCGAAATTCGCCCCCGAAGAGCTGTACGGCATCGTCCCGAGCGACGTCCGCGCGCCCTACGACGTCCACGAAGTCATCGCGCGCCTCGTCGACGGCAGCGAGTTTCACGAGTTCAAGGCACTCTACGGCACCAGCCTCGTCTGCGGCTTCGCGCATATCTGGGGCATCCCCGTCGCGATCCTCGTCAACAACGGCGTGCTGTTCAGCGAGAGCGCGCAAAAAGGCGCGCACTTCATCGAGCTCGCCTGCCAGCGAAAGATCCCGCTGCTGTTCCTCCAGAACATCTCGGGCTTCATGGTCGGCGGCAAGTACGAGGCGGAGGGCATCGCCAAACACGGTGCCAAGCTCGTCACCGCGGTGGCCACTGCGACCGTCCCGAAGATCACCGTCCTCATAGGCGGCAGCTTCGGCGCAGGTAATTACGGCATGTGCGGCCGCGCCTATTCCCCCCGCTTCCTGTTCACCTGGCCCAACAGCCGGATCAGCGTGATGGGCGGCGAGCAGGCGGCCTCGGTCCTCGCCACCGTTCACCGTGACGCCGAAAGCTGGACGCCCGAACAGGCCGAAGCCTTCAAGGCGCCCGTCCGCCAGAAATACGAGGACGAGGGCAACCCCTGGTACGCCACCGCGCAGCTGTGGGACGATGGCATTATCGATCCCGCCCAGACGCGAGACGTGCTCGGGTTGGCCTTTGCCGCGACGCTCAACGCTCCCATCCCCGAACGCCCCGCGTTCGGCGTGTTCAGGATGTAACCCGATGGTCCTGTTGTCATTTTTGCTCGCCGCCGGCCAGATCACCCCGGTCCAGCCGATCGTCAAAGGCACCGGCCTGCCGCCCGCGGTAATGACCGAAGAGGCCGGCGTCATGGTCCCGATCGACGCGCTCTTCGCCGCGCTCGCCGCCCGCGACGGCCAGGCGATCCTCGCGCAGGTCCGCCCCGACGGCGGCGCAACCGTCGCCGAGGAAAAGCCCGACGGCACGCGCTCGGTCCGCCGTACGAGCTGGACCGAGTTCGCCGCCAGCCTGAAACCCGGCCCCGAGCGCTACGCCGAACGCCTCACCGATCCCGCAATCGACGTCGACGGCGACATTGCGATGGTCTGGTCGCCCTACGTCTTCACGATCGACGGCAAGGTCGCGCACTGCGGCACCGACCATTTCGACATGGTTCGCGAAGCTGGCCGCTGGAAGATCGCCAACATCACCTGGTCGAAGCGGACCACCGGATGCGCGAACTGAGATGCTCTGTCCTACACCGCCCGCACTGGCCTATGCTGGGATCGCCATGCTGAAACAGCCGATCCCGTCCGCCGAAACCCGACCCCGCGACGCCATTTCCAACACGAAGTATACATCGCGTGGGCGTCTATACTTTCTATACTTCACTCGGCTGAACCGATGATCGAATCGCTCCTGATTGCCAACCGCGGCGAGATCGCCTGCCGCATAATCCGCACCGCGCGGGCGCTCGGCATCCGCACCGTCGCGGTCTATTCGGACGCCGACGCGAACGCGCTTCACGTCCGCCAGGCCGATGAAGCCGTGCACATCGGTGCATCCCCGGCGCGCGAAAGCTACCTCGTCGGCGACCGTATCATCGCAGCCGCGAAGCAGACCGGCGCCGAGGCTATCCACCCCGGCTACGGTTTCCTCTCGGAGAACGCCGACTTCGCCCAAGCCGTACTCGACGCCGGCCTGATCTGGGTCGGTCCCAACCCCGACAGCATCCGCGCGATGGGCCTCAAGGACGCCGCCAAACAGCGCATGATCGCCGCCGGCGTCCCCGTCACCCCCGGCTATCTAGGCGAGGATCAATCCCCCGAACGCCTCAAGGACGAGGCGGATTCGATCGGCTACCCCGTCCTCATCAAGGCGGTCGCCGGCGGCGGCGGCAAGGGCATGCGTCGCGTCGACACCGCCGCCGAGTTCGCCGACGCGCTCGTATCGTGCCAGCGCGAGGCGGCATCCTCGTTCGGCAACACCGACGTCCTGATCGAGAAATACATCCTCTCGCCGCGCCACATCGAGGTGCAGGTTTTCGGCGACAGCCACGGCAACGTCGTCCACCTGTTCGAACGCGACTGCTCGCTCCAGCGCCGCCACCAGAAGGTGATCGAGGAAGCCCCCGCACCCGGCATGGACGAAGCGACCCGCGAAGCGATCTGCGCTGCCGCTGTAAAGGCGGCCAAGGCGGTCGATTACATCGGCGCCGGCACGATCGAGTTCATCGCCGACGCCAGCGAAGGCCTCCGCGCCGACCGTATCTGGTTCATGGAAATGAACACGCGGTTGCAGGTCGAGCACCCGGTCACCGAAGAGATTACCGGCCAGGACCTCGTCGAATGGCAGCTCCGCGTTGCGAGCAGCGAGCCTTTGCCGAAACGTCAGGATGAGCTGGCGATCGACGGCTGGGCGATGGAAGCACGGCTCTATGCCGAGGATCCCGCCAAGGGGTTCCTGCCCTCCATCGGCACGCTCGAACGCTTCGATCTCGGCGCCACCGCCCGCGTCGATACCGGGGTAGAGCAGGACGCGGAAATCTCGCCCTTCTACGACCCGATGATCGCCAAGGTGATCGCCTGGGGCGAAGACCGCGAGACCGCACGCGAAGCCTTGGCGGACGCGCTCGACGGCGCAGTCGTCTGGCCGGTGCGATCCAATGCGGGGTTCCTGGTCGAGGCGCTCGACCACCCCGACTTCGTTGCCGGCACGCTCGACACCGGATTGATCGCCCGCGAAGGCGACGCGCTCATGCCGCCGACGCATCCCACCGAAGAGGCTTTGGCCGAAGCTGCCGGGGCGCTCGTATGCGCCGATCCGATTGCGGGCTTCCGCCTCAACGCAGCCCCCCGCCGCAGCGCGACGTTCCTGCTCGACGGCGAACCGGTCGAGGTCGAACTCGACGGACAGGCCGGGACGATGCCGCCGTTCGAAGACGTACTGATCTCCGAAGCTGGCCAGACCTGGCAGCTGAAGCCCTGGCGTGCATCGGGCGTGGCGGCTGGCGCTGCTGCGGACGGAGCGATCCTCTCCCCCATGCCCGGCCGCATCATCGCGGTCGACGTCGCGGCGGGCGATGCAGTCACCAAAGGCCAGAAACTCGTCACGCTCGAAGCAATGAAGATGGAACACTCCCTGACCGCACCGTTCGACGGCATTGTTGCGGACCTCAACGCAATCGAGGGCGGGCAGGTGACCGAGGGCACGATGCTCGTCCGCATCGAGAAGGACTCCTGATGGCAGGCCGCTATTACGACGACTGGAGCATCGGCGACCGGATCGAGCACGAGATCCGCCGCACTGTGACCGAGACGGACAATCTCCTGTTCTCGACGATGACGCACAACCCGCAGCCGCTCCACCTCGATATCGAGGCGGCCAAGGCGAGCGAGTTCGGCCGGATCCTCGTCAACGGTACCTTCACCTTCGCGCTGATGGTCGGGCTGTCGGTGGGCGAGACGACGCTCGGCACGCTCGTCGCCAATCTCGGCTACGACAAGCTGGTGCATCCGAAACCCGTGTTCATCGGCGACACGATGCGCTGCCAGACCGAGGTGACCGACCTCAAGCCCAGCAAGTCGCGCCCGAACGCAGGCATCGTCACCTTCACGCACCGGCTGATCAACCAGCGCGACGAGATCGTTTGCCAATGCCTGCGCACCGCCCTGATCGAGCGGCGCGCTGGCGTTCCTCAGTGATTGTCGCGCGGTAGGCCCATCGTCTGCGCGATGCGCTGATACTTCTCGGCGCCCTCCAGGATCGCACCGGTCTCCATCTGGCCAACGGTCGCGCGCTGAATTTCCTGCCAGGGCGTCTGCGAGCGCGGGAAGGCATAGCCGCCGTCTGCGGTGAGGGCGCGGCGGCGCTCAGCGAGTTCCTCGTCGGAAATCAGCACGTTGGCCGATCCCTTGGCAAGGTCGATGCGAACCCGGTCGCCGGTACGGATCAGCGCAAGCCCACCCATCGCCGCCGCCTCGGGCGAGGCATTGAGGATCGAAGGCGAGCCCGACGTCCCCGACTGCCGCCCATCGCCGATGCAGGGGAGGGCGTGCACGCCCTCGCGGATCAGATACGCCGGCGGCCGCATGTTGACGACCTCGGCGGCACCCGGATAGCCGATCGGGCCCGCGCCACGCATGAACAACAACGTGTCGGTCGTGATCCCGAGCGACGGATCGTCGATCCGGTGGTGATAATCCTCCGGCCCGTCGAACACGACCGCGGGGCCCTCGAACGCCTCTGGATCGTCCGGGTTCGACAGATAGCGCTCGCGGAATTCCGGCGAGATCACGCTGGTCTTCATGATCGCCGAGTCGAACAGATTGCCGCGCAACACGATGAAGCCGGCATCCTCGAGCAGCGGCGTCGCGAACGGGCGGATGACGCGCTCGTCCTCGATCGTCGCGGTCCGGCAATTGTCGCCGATCGACTTGCCGTTCGCGGTCATCGCGTCCTCGTGGATCAGGCCCTGCTTCATCAGCTCGGCGACCACCGCCGGCACGCCGCCCGCATGGTAATAATCCTCGCCCAGATACTCGCCGGCGGGCTGGAGGTTCACCATCAGCGGCACCTTGTGACCGTGCGTCTGCCAGTCGTCGATAGGCAGGTCGACGCCGATGTGGCGCGCAATCGCGGCCAAGTGGATCGGCGCGTTGGTCGAGCCGCCGATCGCCGAATTGACGACGATCGCGTTGTGGAACGCCTCCTTGGTCAGGATGTCCGACGGCTTCAGATCTTCCGAAACCATGTCGACGATCCGCTTGCCGGTCTTGTACGCGACTTCCTGGCGATCACGGTACGGCGCGGGGATTGCGGCCGAGCCGGGCAACTGCATGCCGAGCGCCTCGGCGAGGCTGTTCATCGTCGTCGCGGTGCCCATCGTGTTGCAATAGCCGGTCGACGGCGCAGACGACGCGACGAGCTTGATGAAGCCCTCGTCGTCGATCGCGCCAGTCGCGAGCAGCTCGCGCGCCTTCCACACGATCGTCCCCGAACCGGTCCGCTCGCCCTTGTGCCAGCCGTTGAGCATCGGCCCCACCGACAGCGCGATCGCCGGGATGTTGACGGTCGCGGCCGCCATCAGGCAGGCGGGCGTGGTCTTGTCGCAGCCGATCGTCAGCACGACGCCGTCGAGCGGATAGCCGTACAGCACCTCGACCAGCGCCAGATAGGCGAGGTTGCGGTCGAGCCCTGCGGTCGGGCGCTTGCCGGTTTCCTGGATCGGGTGGACCGGAAATTCGAGCGCGATGCCGCCGGCTTCACGGATGCCTTCGCGCAGGCGTTCGGCGAGCACGAGATGGTGGCGGTTGCACGGCGACAGGTCGCTGCCGGTCTGCGCGATGCCGATGATCGGCTTGCCCGATCGCAGTTCCTCCAGGGACAGCCCGAAGTTCAGATAGCGCTCCAGATAGAGCGCGGTCATGTCGATATTCTCGGGGTTGTCGAACCACGCGCGCGAGCGAAGCTTTTGGGGAAGGGGGGGCAAGTCGATCATCGGGATGCTTTCTGGAGATCGGATGTCGGGGCGCTACGGTCAGCGGGCGACGGAAAGGCGGTAGATCATCGCGTGATGATACGGCTTGCCCGGATCGACGCGCGCGGAGACGAAGTTCGGTTTGTTCGGCGCATCCGGGAATTTCTGCGGTTCGAGTGCGATGCCGTCACCCATCCGGTACAGATGACCCTGCTTGCCGATAAACGTGCCGTCGAGGAAGTTGCCGGTATAGAATTGCACGCCCGGCTCAGTCGAAAGTACGTCGAGCACGCGGCCCGAGACGGGGTCTTCGAGGCGGGCCGCGAGTTCGGGCTTGGCGGTCAGCCCTTTGTCGAGCGCGAAATTATGGTCGTAGCCATGGCCGTAGCGGATCTGCTGGTCGCGGCCGTCGCGAATGCCTTCGCCGACAATCCGGCCGTTACGGAAATCGAACACGGTACCCTGAACCGGTTGCAGCGCGCCGGTCGGGATCAGCTTGTCGTCGACCGGCGTGATCGCCTTTGCGGGGATCGTCAGCCGGTGGCCGTTCGCGCCCATCGCCGAACCTTCGCCGCCGAGATCGAAGATCGCATGGTTGGTCATGTTGACGACCGTCGGCTTGTCGGTCTTCGCATCATAAGCGATGCCAAGGTTGCCGGCTTCGTCGAGCGTGTAGGTGACCGTGACGTCGAGGTTGCCGGGATACCCCGATTCGCCGTCGGGGCTGCTGTGGCCGAGCACAAGCGTCGCGGTCGGACCGCTCTTTATAGACACGACCTTCCAGGCAGCCTTGTCGAAGCCCTGGCCGCCGCCGTGGAGGGAATTGACCTTGTCGTTGAGCGGCAGCTGGTACGACTTGCCGTCGAGCGTGAAGCGGCCACCGGCGATGCGGTTGGCGAAACGACCAACCGTCACGCCGAAGAAATTAGGATGATCGACATAGGAGGCGAGGTCGTCATAGCCCAGCACGACGTCGGCGATCTTACCGCCGCGGTCGGGCCCCATCAACGACTGCAGCGTCGCGCCATAAGACAGGATCCGCGCGGAGACGCCGTGCGCGTTGCTCAGCGTCACCGTCTCGATCGCGGTGCCGTCCTTGAGCGTGCCGGCGGGCGAGCGCTTCGCCTCGGCCGCGTCGGCTGTGTGCGCCGAAAGCGCTGCCAGCAAGGTTGCCACGATGATCCCCGTTTTTCCGATTGCGCGCATTCCGGTTCCCGTCCCTGATCGCTCGGCGCCGTTGACGCGCCTTGTGCGGCTATATAGTCGGACAATATATTTATGGGCAAGCCTTGCGGGAAAAGACTGTTGCAGTCGCCGACATGGCACGGAGGATGGAACGACTATGGCGATGCCGATACAGACGCAAAAACCCGTCGACGCCGGAGCGGTGCATGCCGCGGGAGGTGCCTCGGGCTACCGCTCCGCGCTTACCCTGCTAGCCAGCCTATTCTTCATGTGGGGCTTCATCACGGTCATCAACAATACGCTGTTGCCGCACCTGCGCAGCGTGTTCGACCTTAGCTACACGCAGACCACGCTGATCGAAAGCGTCTGGTTCATCGCCTATTTCTTCGCCTCCATTCCGTCCGCCAAGCTGATCGAGCGGGTCGGGTATCAGCGCGCGATGGTGTTCGGGTTAGGACTGATGGCGGTAGGTGCACTGATGATGGTGCCCGCCGCGCGGTTACCTTCCTACGGCGTCACGCTGATAGCATTGTTCGTGATCGCAAGCGGCATCACCCTGCTTCAGGTCGCGGCGAACCCCTACGTGGCCGTCGTTGGTCCGCCGGAAACCGCGTCGTCGCGGCTGAACCTGGTGCAAGCGTTCAACTCGGCCGGCGCGACGCTAGCGCCGTTGTTCGGCGGCTATCTGATCCTGGGGCGTTCGACCTCTGGCACTGCTGCCGCCGGTTCGACCGCGGTGCTGACGCAGGCCGAGCGGGTAGCCGACGCGCAGTCGGTGGTGTTACCCTATCTGATCGTCGCTGCCGTGCTGGTCGTGCTCGCGATCGTGATCGCGCGCTTCCCGCTGCCGGCAATGGGTTCGGCGACGCAGCGTTCGGCCAAGGCGGATCGCAAGGGGCAGTCGCTCTGGTCGCATCGCAATCTTGTGTTCGGCATCCCGGCGATCTTCATTTATCTGATAGCCGAGATTGGCGTCGCCAACCTGTTCATCAACTTCGTCAGTCAGCCGAATATCGGTAACCTAACGCATGAGCAGGCATCGCATTACCTGTTCGTCCTGTGGGGCGGGATGATGATTGGGCGCCTGATCGGCAGCGTCGTGATGCGCACGATTCCCGCCGAACGCGTGCTTGCGTTTGCAAGCATCGGTGCCTGCGTAGTCATGCTCGTCGCCACCTTCACCACTGGCCATGTCGCGATGTGGGCGCTGATCTCGGTCGGGTTGTTCCACTCCATCATGTTCCCGACGATCTTTACGCTCGGTATTAAAGGGTTGGGGCCATTGACCGAGGAGGGCTCCGGCCTGCTGATCATGGCAATTGCCGGAGGCGCGTTGGTTATCGTGCAAGGCTGGCTCGCCGATACCTACGGCTTGCAGAATTCGTTCCTGCTGACCGCGGCGTGTGAACTCTACGTGTTGTTCTACGCGGTTTGGGGCTCGCGGACTACCAATGCGCTGCCGGAGCAGGCGACGCACTGAGCGCCAAAATGACGCCCTAATCGTGGTCTGACAATTAACGACGATGTGAAGTCTTTTAGAATGCATAGTCAGCCTGACCACCAGCTAGTTTGCCGGCTAGTTCGGCTGTATTAAGTCAGAGTAATAGGGTATGGCTGTCGTTCGTCAGCAGGAGAAGTAAAAATGACCAGATTGCGCCTATTGCAGCATCGTGCGGCGGACGGAAAGCGGTCGGTAATCGCCGCGACCGATGCGGGCGCGAACATGGTCGTGGGCGTGGACAGCGTTCGGGATCTCGCGGCTCGCGCGATCGCCGATGGCACCGATCTCGCGGCGGCAGTCCAAGCATGCGGTACCGGTGCGGCGGTTGACATCGCCGCCGAGCTTGCCGCCGGCCGCCTGATCTCGCCGATCGATCATGACGATCCCGCCCATCTGATCATGACCGGCACGGGGCTGACCCACCTCGGCTCCGCGGAAGGCCGCGACAAGATGCACCGGGCCGCGCAAGCCGCCGATACGCTCACCGATTCGATGCGGATGTTTCTCGACGGCGTCGCAGGCGGCAAGCCCGAAGCCGGCGAGACCGGGCAGCAGCCCGAATGGTTCTACAAGGGTGACGGTTCGGGTCTGGTTGGCCCCGGCGGCGCTTTGATCAGTCCGGCCTTCGCGCAGGATGGCGGAGAGGAACCAGAGCTTGCCGGGATCTACCTGATAGGGCCCGACGCCACGCCGTTCCGCCTCGGCCTGTGCCTCGCCAACGAGTTCAGCGATCACGTTACCGAGCGGCACAATTACCTCTGGCTCGCGCATTCTAAGCTGCGTCAGGCAGCGCTGGGTCCCGAACTGCTGACGGGCGCGATCCCCGACCATATCGAGGGCATGAGCCGCATTCACCGCGGCGGCGCACTTCTCTGGGAAAAGCCGTTCCTGTCGGGCGAGGCGAACATGTCGCATACGATCGCCAATCTCGAGGCGCATCATTTCAAGTACGACCTGTTTCGCCGGCCGGGCGACATCCACATCCACTTCTTCGGCACCGCAACCTTGTCGTTCAGCGAAGGCGTAACGACGCAGGAAGGCGATGTGTTCGAGATCGAAGCCGCACCGTTCACGCTGCCGCTGCGCAACACATTGGCTAACGCAGCGGCGGCGCCGGTGACCGTTCGGCCGCTTTAGGCTGCGCCGCGGATAGGCAGCGTGAGGCAGGCGAGCAGTCCGCCCAGCGCTGGCGACCGGACTAGCGACAAGGTGCCGCCGTTCAGTTCGGCGAGTTCCCGAGTGATCGACAGGCCGAAGCCATAGCCCACATCGCCTTCGTCGAGGCGGCGGCCCGGTAGCATTGCCTGCGCCACCGCTGCCTCGGTCAGTCCGGAGCCATCATCGGCAATGACGATCGATGCCAGCCTCCCGTCTGCCGCCGCCGTTACCGAAATTGCGGATCTCGCGTGCCGCCAAGCATTGTCGAGAAGATTGCCCATCATCTCGTCAAGGTCTTGCGGATCAACCGCTACCCTCAGGTCGTCGGGCACGCGCATTTCGATGGCCAATGGCCGTTCGGCATGGATGCGGCGTATCACTGCGACGAGATCGTCCACCGCTGGCGCGACCGCGGTCTGCGTCCTCGCGCCCGTACCGGCGGCATCGGCGCGCGCCCGGCCGAGGTGATGGCGGACACGGCGGTCGATCTGGTCGACCATGTCGCGGACATCGTCGTCGGCGTCTGCCTCGGTGAGCTTCAGCGAGAGGGCGGCGAGGGGCGTTTTCAGGCCGTGCGCCAAATTGGCGACGTGTTGGCGCGCGTGGGCGAGACCCGCGGCGTTCTGGTCGATCAGCGCATTCAGTTCGGTGACGAGCGGTTGCAGTTCGCCGGGTTGGTCGGTGGGGACATGGCGCTCGGTACCGGCGTGAACGGCGGCGAGCGACGTGCGGAGATCGCGCAAGGGACGTAGGCCGAAACGGAGTTGCACGAGCGTCGCAAGCGCGAGCCCGACGCCGAGAAGTGCCAGCGATCCGAGCAGCGGGATCATCGCCTCGCGCAGCGGTTCCTCGACGATCCGGCGGGGCCCGACGGCGGTGATCGTCACGGTGCCGCGCGGCGTGGCGACGTCCATCGTGCGGGAGTGGAGGCGAGTGCCGCTGCGATCGCGCGTGTCACCGGCGTGGAGCGCGTGACCTTCGGGGCCGCCGGGGCCGGGAGGATGAGGCCGCCCGGGATCGGGTTGCGTGGCTGAAAGTATTGCCTCGATCAGTGGCGCCGGCTTGGGGGCCGGGGCTGTGATGGGGGGCAGGGGGCGGGTCGTGCCGCTGTCGAAGCGACCGGCGGGGCCTTCGACCTGCCATGACAAGTCGGAGCCGGGGACGCCGAATTCGGGCAGGTCGACCGCACGGGTCCGGTCGAGCGTAGCATCGGGACGCACCGCGCGCGCGAGCACCGCGACCTGCGCGTCGAGCCGCTCGTCCAGCCCGCGCGTGACGAAGCGTTCGAGGACATGACCGATCGTCACTCCCGCGAACAGCAGCGCGAGCCCGGTCGACAGCCCTGCGATCACGAGCATTCGGCCAAAGAGCGATCGGGGAATGAGGCGGAAGCGGTTCATCACGGGCGCCCTTCTAGGTATAGCGATCCGACAACCAGATCCCACCCCGGCAAAGGCCGGGGCTCAATTGGAATGGTTTTTTGTAATGGCGGACTGCGCTCCATCAGCGACCTCCCCCAATTGGGCCACGGCCTTCGCCGGTGTGGTGGACATGCTCATCACGCCCCGTCCGCCGTCCGCCGTCCGCCGTCAGCCGGTACCCGCGGCCGCGCACCGTCTCGATCATCTGCGCGCCGATCTTCCGCCGCAGCCGGCCGATGATCACTTCGATCGAGTTCGAATCCACGTCTGCGTCGGCCTCGTACACCCGCTCGATCAGGTCGGCGCGTTCAATGACAACTTCGCGGCGGAGCATCAGGGCGGAGAGGACGCGCCATTCGAAGGCGGTGAGTTTCAGCGGCAGGCCGTTCAACTCGAACGTGCCGAGTTGTGCGTCGAAGGTCAGCGGCCCGCAGGTGACGCGCGATGCGGCATGACCGGCTGCGCGACGGACCAGCGCACGCAGGCGCATGACGACCTCTTCGACGCGGAACGGCTTCACGACGTAGTCGTCGGCGCCCGCCTTGAAGCCCTCGACCTTCTCGGACCAGCCGTCGCGCGCGGTGAGGATCAGGACGGGCAGGTCGCGCCCCGCCGCACGCCATTCGCGCAAGACCGACAGCCCGTCGCGCTTGGGTAGGCCGAGATCGAGCACCGCCGCGTCGTACAGTTCGGTTGCGCCCAGATGGCCGCCATCCTCGCCATTGTTCGCGACGTCGACCGCGAAATGCTCCGCGCGCAACGCTCGCGCCAGCCCGTCGGCGATCGCCGCGTCGTCCTCGACCAATAAAACCCTCATGCGCCTGTCCCTATGCCTCAGACCCCAACGGAATCTGAACGGCTTGGTTCAGCGGGCGTCGGGAGCAATCGCCTAGACGGTGATTCGTCAACCAATGAGAGGAACGACGAATGACCGAACATTCCCACACCGCGCCGAACCCGCGCTTGAATCTCCGCCGCAACCGCCTGGCACTCGCCGCGGCCGGTCTGCTGGTGGTCGGTGGTGCAGCCGGTGCCGTCACCGTCGCCGCCACGCGCCCGAGCGTGACGATGGCGCCCGCCACCCCGGTCGCGATCCGGTCGCTCCAGTCCGACGGGATCGTCACGATCCGTGGCACGGTCGCGGAGACCTACGGCAACAAGTTCGTGATGGCCGATCGCACCGGTCGCGCACTGGTCGATCTCGGTCGGGAGGGCGAAGGCAGCAACCTGGTCGCGGTCGGTCAGCCGGTGACGATCCAGGGCCGGTTCGAGGATGGTTTCGTCCACGCCTCGTTCCTGGTGGCACCCGGTGGCAAGGTGACCGCGCTCGGCCCGGTTGGTGGCCCGCCGCGTGGCCCGCATGGTCCTGGCGGACCTGGTCATAATGGCCCCGGCCGTGATGGGCCTGATGGTCCCAGCGGCCCGGGTGCTCCGCCGCCGCCGCCTGCCGGCGTGGCTCCTCCGCCGCCAACGGCTAACGGTGCGATCAGTCAGGCGCCGGTTGCTCCTGCCATCGGCACGCCGGCAACCGCGCCAACCCGGCAAGCTACGCCCGCGACCTGACGTCGTTCGCCCGACTGCGACAATTGAAACTAGCGTGGAGCCGGTATCACGCCGGCTCCGCGTCATCGCCGTATCGGTGCGGTCTGCAATTGTTGGCGGCGCTGCGCCGGTCCGGGCGTGCGCACCCAGTAGCGGCCGGTCACCATTAGCGGCAACGCGAGCAGCAGGCCTGCACCGACGTCCCAGACGCCGTCGCCGATCAGTCCAGCGCCGAGCCCCGCGACGGTCGATACGCCGAGCAGGATCGGCAGCGCGAAGATCTGGCTATTGGTCTTGTGAGTCATGCGATTTCTCCCGCCATCACGACTTCGCGGACGCGCTGGTCGCTCGGACCGCCGCGACGACGCAGCCAAAGATACAGCCCGCTGCCGAGCACGATGATCGTCAATATGTCGAAGATGGCCCAGATGATCTTCATCGCCAGGCCACCGTAATTTCCGAAATGCAGCGGCTGTGCGAGCAGCATCGCCTGCATGTACCAGGGCATCGGCACGACCGCGTCGAGCCGTCGCGGTCGCGGCATCGACGAAGCCCGGCAGCAACAGCTTCGACGTCAGCGGCGTCGCGCCCTTCAGGAACACGGCGTAATGGTGCTGGCTGCTGAAGACGACGCCGGGGAAGGCGATGAACTGCGGCTTCATGTCGGGTGCCTTGCGCTGAACGGCGTCGAGCGCGGATTGCACCGATGCGCGCTGAGACCCGAGTGGCGTCCGCGTCTCGCTGGCGATGATCTTGGCGAGCCCGTTCGCCTTCCAGATAGCGGTGATCGGTACGACGAACGTGTTGATCGTCCCCGTCACGCCGACGACGCTCGCCCAGACGAGCGTGACGATGCCGAGCAAATTGTGGCGGTCGAGCCAGCCGAGACGCTTGCTACGGCCGCGCCGCAACGTGCCGAAGTCGAGCTTCGCCATGAACGGTGCGTAGAGCACGACGCCGGATACGATCGCGGCGAAGAACAACAGGCCCATTACGCCGAGGAAGATTTCCGCCCAGAAGCCGAGCAGCATGTCGGTGTGCAGTTCGAGGATGAACGCCATCACGCCCGGGACATAGGGTGGCATCTTCGCGCCCGTACGCGCGTCGAAGGCGAGGAAATGCATCGCCGCAGGAACCGCATCGGGCGTTGGACCGGTGGTGACGTAGACGATCGGCTGCTCTTCGTCGAAGCTGATATAGAGCGGAACCTCGCCGGGCGCTGCCTTTGCCGCGCGGTCGAGAATGGCGTCGAGCGACAGCGACGGCGTGTCTGCCGGTAGTGTTGCCATGGCCGCGGGCGGGTTGAACCAGCCGTCGATCTCTTCTTCGAAAATCAGCGGAAGACCGGTCACGCAGAGCATCAGCAGGAACGCCGTGCAGATCAGGCTCGTCCATTTATGGACCAGATACCAGGTCTTGATCGTGCCGCGAGTCATGCGCGGGGGACAAGGATGTCAGAGGAAAGGTGCTGCCGGACGATCACCGGCACACAGGTACAGATTTGATAACGATGTGCAATAGCGATGTGGAGGCGGGGGCTGTTGAACCGATCCTCCCCCGCTAGGGCAAGGTGGCACCGCAGGTGACGGAGGAGGGGGAGCACGCAACGGCGGTGACCCTTACCTCCCCCTCCGTCTGGCAAGTGTCAGCCACCTCCCCCTTGCGGGGGAGGATTGGGATCAGGCTACCCCTGCGCCGCCGGTGACGCCGTAGACTTCACCCGTGATGTAACTCCCCTCCTGCGAGGCGAGCAGGACATATACCGGGGCGATCTCCACTGGCTGGCCCGGACGCCCGAAGTGGCTCTTCGACCCGAACGTCTCAACCATCTCCTGCGGCTGACCGCCGCTCGGCTGCAACACCGTCCAGAACGGTCCCGGCGCGACGACGTTGGCGCGGATGCCCTTCTCGATCAGCTGCTTGGCGAGACCCTTGGTGTACGCGACGATCGCCGCCTTGGTGGTCGCATAGTCGAGCAGATTGTCCGACGGATCATAGCCCTGCACCGACGCGGTCGTGATGACCGCCGCGCCAGCGGGCAGGTGCGGGACGGCTGCCTGGACGAACCAGTGCAGCGCATAGACGTTCGTCTTCATCGTCTGGTCGAAATCGTCGGTCGAGATATCGGCGACGGTCGGCCGCGTCTGCTGGCGCCCGGCATTGACCACCAGCACGTCGAGACCACCGAACGCATCGACCGTCTGCTGGACCGCGGCACGACAGAACGATTCGTCCTTCACGTCGCCAGGCAGTGCGAGCGCCTTGCGACCCTCTGCCTCGATCAGCGCGATGACTTCCTTCGCATCGGCCTCCTCGGCGGCGAGATAGACGATCGCGACATCGGCGCCTTCGCGTGCATACGCGATCGCCGCGGCACGGCCGATGCCGCTGTCGCCGCCGGTGATCAGCGCCTTGCGTCCCGCCAGCTTGCCCGAGCCCTTGTAGCTCGTTTCGCCGTGATCGGGCTTCGGGTCCATCTTCGACGCGATTCCCGGCGCTTCCTGCGGCTGTTGCGGGAAGGGGGGCTGTGGATATTGCGTGCGCGGATCCTGCATGGTGAGCCGGTCGGCCATGGGTTGCTCCTGTGTAGAGTGAACAGGGGCAACCCATGCCGGCGCGGATAGGTTGCGCCCTATTTGAGCAGGATCAACGCCTTCGACAGCGTCATGTAGATCCCCCAGAGGATCGGCAGCCCGACCGCCAGCCACGCGAAGACGACAACCGGCGAGGTGCCGGCGTCCGCCGTGACCGTCCCACCGGCCACCGTCTCGACCGCGATCGGCCGGTCGTCCGCGGGCATGTGGAACTTGGCCGCGACCGGCCGCACGAACAGGTTCGCGACGAACCCCGCGACCAGCATCGCCGCCAGCACCCAGAAGATCGGCGGATAGATGTCGCCACGCGGCACACCCGCCGCGATCGCGCGGTCCCGCATGTTGGCGACGAGTAGCGGCCCGACAACGCCGGCGGTCGACCAGGCGGTCAGCAACCGGCCATGGATGGCCCCGACATATTTCGTCCCGAACAGATCGGCGAGATACGCAGGCGCGGTCGCGAAACCACCGCCGTACATCGACGCGAGGATACAGAAGACGAGGATGAACAGGCCGAGCGTCGTGCCGGCGAGTGCTGGTGCAGCCAGGCCATAGAGCAGCGCGCCGGCGACGAGGATGGTCGCGAACAACGGCTTGCGCCCGATCCGATCGGACAGCCATGCCCAGAAGAACCGTCCGCCGATGTTGAACAGGCTGATCGCACCGACGAACCCTGCGCCGACCGCCGCCGCCGCCTTTTTCTGATCGTCGTCGAACGCGGTGAACAGCACGCCCGGCGCGTCGATCAGGCGTCCGCCGAACAGCTCCTGCAACATCGGCGAGGCGATGCCGATGATCCCGATCGATGCGGAGACGTTGAAGAACAGCACCAGCCATACCAGCCAGAATTGCGGTGTGCGGTGCGCGTTCGACAAGGCGACGTTGAAGCGGCTGATCGAGGCTTTCGCGCTGGTCGGTGCGGTCCAGCCCGCGGGCGCCCAGCCCTCGGCGGGTACGCGATAGCCGATCGCGCCGGCCATCATGAACACGAAATAGACGCAGGCCAGCACGAGGAACGTCTGCCACACGCCGACCCCGGCCCCCGAACCAGCGGGGCTGGCGAAATGCTTCATCAACAGGTCGGCGAGCGGTCCGCCGATCATCGCACCACCGCCAAAGCCCATGATCGCCATGCCGGTCGCCATCCCGCGCCGATCGGGAAACCACTTGATCAGCGTCGACACCGGCGAGATATACCCGAGCCCAAGCCCGATCCCGCCGATCACGCCCGACCCGAGCCAGATCAGCCACAACTGATGCATCGCGATGCCGATCGCGGCGATGCCCATGCCGCCGCACCAGCAGAATGCCGCGACGATGCCGGCCTTGCGCGGCCCGGCCCGTTCGAGCCAACCGCCCCAGATGGCGGCGGCGGCGCCGAGCACGACGAAGAACAATGTGTACGTCCAGACGAGATCGCTCACGCGCCAGTCGCAGGTCGTCGTGGTCAGCGCGCCGACCAGCGAAAGGTTGGGGCAGGCGACCGGGTCCGAAATCCCGATCGCGCGCGACAGCGGCAACCAGAACACGCTGAACCCGTACGCCATGCCGATGCACAGGTGGATCGCGAGCGCGCAGGGCGGAACGAGCCAGCGGTTGAAGCCGGGCGCGGCTACGGTGCGTGCCCTGCTCAGAAAGCCGTCGGCGGCTGTTTCATGCGTGTCCGGCATGCAATCCCCTGTTTATTATCTCTTATAATCGGGACGATGGTCGATCAGGCGGCGAATGTCACCTCGAGTGGTTCGAATCCTGCGATCGTCGCGCACACGGTCTGTCCGCGCTGGATCGCGCCGACGCCGGCGGGGGTGCCCGTGAAGATCAAGTCGCCCGGGGCCAGTTCGACGAAGGTCGACAGCGTTGCGATGATCTCCGGCACGCTCCAGATCATCATCGACAGGTCGCCCGACTGGCGGGTCTCGCCGTCGACGGTCAGCGCGATGCTGCCCGTGATCGCGGGAATGCCCGGCGTGAGCGCGGCGACGGGGGCTGAGCGATCGAAGCCCTTCGCCATGTCCCAAGGTCGACCCGCTTTCTTGGCCACCGCCTGGAGATCGCGCCGCGTCAGGTCGATGCCGACGCCCGCACCGAAGATCGTCGCGGCGGCATCATCGACGCTGATATTCTTGCCGCCGGCACCAAGCGCGATCACGAGTTCGACTTCGTGATGCAGGTCTTCGGTCTGTGGCGGGAAGGGCAGGGTCGTGCCGTTGGCGACGACCGCGTCCGCCGGCTTGGAGAAGAAGAACGGCTCCTGGCGATCGGGGTCGGATCCCATCTCGCGCGCGTGATCGGCGTAGTTCTGGCCGACGCAGAAGATGCGGCGGACGGGGAAGCGGTCGTTCGTGCCGGCGATCGCGATCGTCGGCGCGGTGATCTCGGGTATCTGCATGATGGCTCCTTATGCGGCCTTCATCGGCTGCGAGCGCCCGGTTTGCAACGTGCCGGGTTCGCCACGCACCGGGTTTTCAACGGGAGCGGAACGTCTTTCGACTCAGGCGGTTACGGCTAGGTACCCAGAGGAGATACCCCGATGCCCAGCAAGCAACCCGTTCGGTTCGACCCGTCGGTAGAGACGATCGCGCCCGACGAGCAGGAGACGCTGAAGACGCTGGAGGGGTCCTTCCAGGAGATACTGGAGACGACGTCGCAGGACTATGGTCACGCGGTGCGCTCGGTCCACGCAAAGGCTCACGGCATTGCGCGCGGCACCTTCACCGTGGCCGACGACCTGCCGGCCGAACTCGCCCAGGGCATCTTTGCCCGGCCCGGTACGCATGAGGCGGTGATCCGCATCTCGACCAATGCCGGCGACATACTCGACGACAGCGTCAGCCTGCCACGTGGCCTCGCGCTCAAGGTGCTCGACGTCGAGGGCGCGCGCCTGCCGGGGTCCGATGGCGACACGACGCAGGACTTCATCATGGTCAACGGCCCGGCCTTCTCCGCGCCCGACGCCAAGGCGTTCGCGAAGAACCTCAAGCTGCTGGCCAAGACGACGGACCGGTTCGAGGGCGTGAAGAAGGCGATGTCGGCCACGTTCCGCGTCGTCGAATCCGCGCTGGAAGCGGTCGGCGGACAGTCGGCGACGCTGCAGACGCTCGGCGGTGCCAAGCCCGTGCATCCTCTCGGCGAGACCTATTATTCGCAGACGCCGTTTCGTTACGGCGACTATATCGCAAAGGTCGCGCTGTTTCCCGTTTCGCCCGGTATCACGCGCCTGACCGGCGATACCGTCGACATCACCTCGCGGCCCGACGCGCTGCGCGAGGTCGTGCGCGACGAGCTGATCGAGCATGGCGGCACGTGGGAGTTCCGCGTGCAGCTCAACACCGATCTCGAAACGATGCCGATCGAGGACGCCTCGGTCGTCTGGGACGAGGCGGAGAGCCCGTTCGTTACCGTCGCGACGCTCGAAATCCCGCCGCAGCTTTCGTGGGAGCACGGTGTGACGGATCGCACCGACGATGCGCTGTCCTACAGCATCTGGCACGGCATCACCGCCCACCAGCCGCTCGGCGGCGTCAATCGCGCGCGCAACGAAACGTATAAGCAGTCGGCGGACTTCCGCGGCAATTTCAACGGGTGCCCGATGCACGAACCGACGAAGCTGTCCGAACTTGCTTAAGGCCCGCACGCTGAAGCTGTTCCACGTCAGCGACGTGCACTTCGGTGCGGAGGACCCGGCGGCGATCGCCTGGTTCTCCGAGCTGGTGGCGGAGGAAAAGCCCGACGCGGTCATCATGACCGGGGACCTGACGATGCGCGCGACCAAGGACGAGTTCCAGCGTGGTGGCGACTGGCTGCGGTCGCTCGGCGTGCCGGTGACGCTGGAGGTCGGCAACCACGACATCCCTTATTACTGGGACCCGTTCCGGCGGCTGCTCGCGCCCTACCAGCGCTACGCAGCGGTCGAGCAGATGATCGAGAAGCCGCTGGAGCTTCCCGGCGTCACGGTGGTGCCGCTGAAGACGACCGCGCGGGCGCAGTGGCGGTGGAACTGGTCGAAGGGGCGCGTAAGCGCGGGATCGCTGAAGCGAGCGCTGACGATGATCGCGGACGTGCCGAAGGGGAACCTGATCTTCATCGGCGCGCATCATCCGCTGATCGAGGGCGGCACCACCGGCACCGCCAAGACACGTCACGGCGACGAGGCACTGACGGCGCTTGCCGAGGCCGGTGCGCACGCGGTGCTGTCCGGCCACGTCCATGATCCGTTCGACGTACCGGTCGAGCGCGAAGGCCGGATCATCCGGATGATCGGCGCGGGCACGTTGTCGAAACGGACACGAGGCAGTCCGCCCGCGTTCAACGAAATTCGGGTCGACGGCGGGACGTTCGAAACCTTGTCGCGGACGCTGTCACAGGAGCCGAAGCATTCGATTACCAGTGATGTCTGATGCCCTGCGTCGCTCTTAATCCGGCGCTTTCCCGGAATTGAACTCGATATTGATCTCGACCCAGCCGCCGAGGATCTGCTTCCCGCCGACACGCGGGGGGCGGACGCGGAACTGCCACGCGGCCTGGCGCATTGCGCGCGCCAGCCCCGATCCGACCGGCGACTCGCTCAGCGCGCGGCAGTTCTCGACCTGATAATTCGCGATCATCCGGCACGCGATCCTCGCCCAGCTGTTCGGTGGCGGCGCGCTCTTCAGATAGCCGTTGAGTTCGGCATCGGTCGGACGGCGATACCATTCGACCTTATAGAGCCGCTCGCCACCCGGGCCCTCGCCGGGCCCATAGGCCGAACCGCTGTCCTTGCCTTTGCCCGAACCGCTGCCGCCGTCCCCGCCCGCAAGCTGGTCGTCGGGATGCGAGGGCATCTTCGAAATATCCGCCGCATCGAACATCTCCATGCCGCCGAGCATCTGGATCGGCGGTGGTGGCGGCGATTTCGGCGGGGCAGGGGGTGCCTGTGCCGAGGCGGCGCGCGGTGCGGCGCGCTGCGGCGAACCACCGCTCGCGCGCTTCTGCCGGGTCGGCGACGGCGTGCGCTTTTCGGGCGTCGGCGTGGCCTGGTCCGGCGCCAGCTGGAACGTCACTGGATCGCGCCGCTCTTCGGGCTTCACGACCACCGACGGAGGTGCGAGTCGCAGCAGCAGCAGGATGATCAGGATATGCGCAATGACGGTCAGCACGAACGCGGCACTGCGCCGTCGCGCCGAACCGCGCGTCTCGTCCGACGAAGGATGGTACGCCGACCGCATCGGCTGTTCGCCTAGCCGGGCAAGCGCCCGACGGCAACGTCCGGCATCGACGATCTTTTTCGGGTATTCACGGCAAAGCGCCAATCGGATCAGCTGCGTGTCGTCACCAGCGCAGCGATCTCGTTCGCCGCAGCGTCTGCGCCGTTTTCCTGCAAAACCCGTGCTCCGATCTGCGCAGCCTTGGTCGCCACGCGCTTGGTCAGGATTGCGGTGATCGCGGCGCCGGCACGCGCGGTCGTAAAGTGTTTTGCCGACAGCGTCCGGCCAACGCCGATCGGTTCTATACGGTGGCCGTTGTCGTACTGATCGCCCATGTGCGGAACGACGAGTTGCGGTTTGCCAGCCCGCAGCGCTTGGCCGGTCGACCCGGCGCCACCGTGGTGGATAATCGCGCAGGCCCGCGGGAACAGCAACGAGTGTGGGGCATACCGACAGACGTGGATGTCTTTGCCGGCTGATTCATCGTCGCTGCCGGTCAGCAGTACCGCGCGCAGGCCGAGTGTTCGCGCCGTCGCCGCTGCGGTGGTGTAGAAGTCGTCTGGTGCAAACGTGGCAAAGGATCCCAGCGTGAAGACCAGCGGCGGCGGACCGGCTGACAAGAAGGCCTTCAGCGCGGGATCGAGCGTTTCGGGTGCGCCCGTATCGCTGTCGAATATCGCGAAGCCGGTAACGCGCGCGATCTTCGGCAGATCGGGTTCGCGCGGCGCGATGGTAGGCGAATAGCAGCACAACGTCAGGTCGGTTCCCAAAGGCGTATCGAGCAGCAATGCTTGGCGCGATCGGGGCAAACCGCGTGCCACGCGAACCGCGTTGACGTGGCGGCCGTGACGATGCCGTAGGACACCGCGCATGACCCCGTACACCGACCGGTTCCAGGCGCGGCCGATCGGCCCGGTCGGTGCGTGGGCCATCATCCGGAAGTCGGGCGTGCTGGGGGGCGCATAGGCGGAAAAGGTCGCCATGGGCTGAAGCAGGACGTTGACCAGCGGGACGCCGCGCATTTCGGCGACGATCGGCGCGGCAAACACGAACAGCGAGGCGACCAGCGCGACCGCGCCCTCCATCGCGTCGTCCAGCGCCGTCGTGCTGTCGGCCAGCCAGGGCATCAGAATCCTGTTCATCAGATAGGTCTGATCGGCCATGATCCGCCTTGCCACCTGGTCGGGGGGCATGCCCAACGTCTCGGTCAGGGCATCGAACCCGCCGACGATCGCCACGCCGGTCAGCCCCGCGGTTTCGACCTTGCCGACGTGATCGGCCGGTACTGCCAGCACCACCGCGAACTCTCTCGCCTCTAACGCGAGGCCGATGGCGATGAAGGGATGCAGGTCGCCGAGCGAGCCGATCGTGGCGAGGACGATCTTTCGCTTCGGCTCCATGTAGTCCTTCCCAGCAGCGAGTTTCGACGGCACCCGCCACAGCCGTACAGCGGGAATGCGACTCATTTATTGCGGAGAAATTGCCGACGCCGTGGTGCACCGCGTGAAGCCACATGTGCTGGCGGCGAGGGTCGATCTACGGTTTGTTCGGACCGCCAGATCAAAATTCCCCCGTAGATGCCGGACAAGTTCCGGCATCTACGGTGGCGCAAAATCGAAAGCCATTGTCTTGCGGAATGGTGGACGCCGGACCGTGTCGGTGTCCCTCTTGAGTAAGAGTCGACTTGCAATTCGACGGCGGCACCTCCTTGTTCTCCCGCGAAGGCGGGAGCCCAGTCTGGATCCCCGCCTTCGCGGGGAAACAGCTTACCTGACGGCTGTACCCGCCAAACCCATCGAACCCACCGGGGAATTTTGGATTGAAGCCCTTCCAAGCTTTGAAGGTCGATCAGCCCTTCTCTGCATCTGCGCCCCAAAACGAAAAAGGCCGCCGCCCGGTGTCCCGGACGGCGGCCTTTTCCTTAGTCAGCGCGGAAGGCGTCTGACGAAACCGATTACTCGGCTTCGTTCAGATACTCGCCGGCATCCGCGTCGGTGCCGGTGCCGGAGGTGACGACCGCTGCGAGCGGATCTTCACCCACACCACCAGCGTCACGCGGCGAGCGCGCGAGTTCGGCGGCGTGCTCATCGGCAGCCGACATCGGTGCCACGATCGACACCTCCGCCATCTTGCGCTGCTGGACGCGCATCGCGGCGTCGCGGCTGTTGGCCACGACCCGCAGGCGGTTGAGGCCTGCACCGGTGCCTGCCGGGATGAGCCGGCCGACGATCACGTTCTCCTTCAGGCCCATCAGCATGTCCTGCTTACCCTGAACCGCTGCCTCGGTGAGGACGCGGGTGGTCTCCTGGAACGATGCCGCCGAGATGAAGCTGCGGGTCTGCAGCGACGCCTTGGTGATGCCGAGCAGGATGGGCTTGCCCTGTGCGCGGGTCTGCTTCTTCTCGAGCTTCTCGTTGGTCGCGTCCATTTCCTCGCGATCGACCTGCTCGCCCTTCAGCAACGTGGTGTCGCCGCCGTCGGTGATCTCGACCTTCTGCAGCATCTGACGAACGATCGTCTCGATGTGCTTGTCGTTGATCTTCACGCCCTGGAGACGATAGACCTCCTGGATTTCCGACACGAGATACTCGGCGAGGGGTTCGATGCCCATCGTCTCGAGGATGTCGTGCGGATCGGGCGAACCGCCGATCAGGTTGTCGCCGCGCTTGACGTAATCGCCTTCCTGGACGTCGATCACCTTCGACTTCGGCACCAGATACTCGACGACGTCGCCGCCATCCTCAGGCTGGATGCCGATCTTGCGCTTCGCCTTATAGTCCTTGCCGAACACGACACGGCCCGAGATCTTGGCGATGATCGCCGAGTCCTTGGGGATACGTGCCTCGAACAGCTCGGCAACACGCGGCAGACCACCGGTGATGTCGCGCGTCTTGGCAGACTCTCGGCTGACGCGGGCCACGACGTCGCCGCCGAACACCTGTGCGCCGTCTTCGACCGACAACGTAGCGCCGATCGCCAGCATGTAACGACCGGTCTCGCCCGACGTCTCGTCGAGCAGGGTCATGCGCGGACGCAGATCCTCCTTCGACTTGGTCGCCGCACGATATTCGATCACGACGCGCTGGGCGATGCCCGTGGCTTCGTCGGTCTGCTCGGTGAGTGTCTTGCCCTCGATCAGGTCGACATACTTGATCGTGCCCGGGTTCTCCGTGATCACCGGCATGGTGAACGGATCCCACTCGGCCATCCGGTCGCCGCGCGACACGATGTGACCATCGTCGAACAGCACGTACGCACCGTAAGGGATGCGATCGACCGAGAGCTCGCGGCCGTCCATGTCGACGATCGCGATTTCGCCCGAGCGGCTGAGCACCACGCGACGGCCACGCTGGTCGACGATGATACGCAGATCGCGGAACTGCACCGTACCGTCAGCGTGAGCCTCGAGGTTCGACGTTTCGTTGAGCTGCGCCGCACCACCGATGTGGAACGTACGCATCGTCAGCTGCGTGCCCGGCTCACCGATCGACTGCGCGGCGATGACGCCGACAGCTTCACCGATGTTGACCGGTGTACCGCGGGCGAGATCGCGCCCGTAGCACTTGCCGCAAACGCCGATCTTCGACTCGCAGACCAGCGGGCTGCGGATCTTGCACGACTGTGTGCCGAGGCCTTCGATCGTCGTGATCATCGGCTCGTCGAGCAGCGTGCCCGACGGGATGATGACCTTGCCGGTCTTCGGATCGACAATGTCCTCCGCGGTCGTACGACCGAGGATGCGCTCGCCGAGCGACGCGATGGTCGAACCACCCTGGAGAATGGCCTTCATCTCCAGAGCGCGGGTCGTGCCGCAATCCGGTTCGATGATGACGCAATCCTGCGACACGTCGACCAGACGACGCGTCAGGTAACCCGAGTTCGCCGTCTTCAACGCCGTATCCGCGAGGCCCTTGCGAGCGCCGTGAGTCGAGTTGAAGTACTCAAGGACGGTCAGGCCTTCCTTGAAGTTCGAGATGATCGGCGTTTCGATGATCTCGCCCGACGGCTTGGCCATCAGGCCACGCATGCCGGCAAGCTGCTTGATCTGTGCCTGCGAACCACGAGCACCCGAATGGGCCATCATGTAGATCGAGTTGATCGGCTTTTCGCGGCCGGTCTCCTCGTCGACCTTCACCGCACGGATCTCGTCCATCATGGCGTTCGCGACCTGGTCGCCGCAACGGCTCCAGGCGTCGATCACCTTGTTGTACTTCTCCTGCTGCGTGATCAGACCGTCCTGATACTGCTGCTCGAAGTCCTTCACGAGCGCCTTGGTGTCGTCGACCAGACCGACCTTGGCGTCCGGAATGATCATGTCGTCCTTGCCGAACGAGATGCCGGCGCGGAAGGCGTGGCGGAAGCCGAGCGACATGATCGCGTCGGCGAACAGCACGGTCTCCTTCTGGCCGGTGTGACGATAGACCTCGTCGATCACGTCGCCCACGTCCTTCTTCGTGAGGAGGCGGTTGACGGTGTCGAACGGCACCTTGTGGCTATGCGGCAGGCATTCGCCCAGCAGCATGCGGCCCGGGGTCGTCTCGTACCGCTTGAGGTACTGCTTGCCCTTCTCGTCGGTCTGCGGAACGCGGCTGATGACCTTGGTGTGCAGCGTGACCGCCTGAGCGTTCAGCGCCTGGTGCACTTCGGCCATGTCACCGAGCAGCATCCCCTGGCCCGGCTCGTTCTCCTTCATCATCGACAGATAATACAGACCGAGGACCATGTCCTGCGACGGAACGATGATCGGCTTGCCGTTGGCAGGCGACAGGATGTTGTTCGTCGACATCATCAGGACGCGTGCTTCGAGCTGGGCCTCAAGGCTCAGCGGGACGTGCACGGCCATCTGATCGCCGTCGAAATCGGCGTTGAACGCGGAGCAGACCAGCGGGTGAAGCTGGATCGCCTTGCCCTCGATCAGAACCGGCTCGAACGCCTGGATTCCGAGACGGTGAAGCGTCGGCGCACGGTTCAGCATGACCGGATGCTCGCGGATCACCTCGTCCAGGATATCCCAGACTTCCTTGCGCTCCTTCTCGACCCACTTCTTCGCCTGCTTCAGGGTCATCGACAGACCCTTCGCATCGAGACGCGCATAGATGAACGGCTTGAACAGCTCGAGCGCCATCTTCTTCGGCAGGCCGCACTGGTGCAGCTTGAGCTCAGGCCCGGTCACGATGACCGAACGACCGGAATAGTCGACGCGCTTGCCGAGCAGATTCTGGCGGAAGCGGCCCTGCTTGCCCTTGAGCATGTCGGACAGCGACTTCAGCGGACGCTTGTTGGCGCCCGTGATCGTGCGACCGCGGCGACCGTTATCGAACAGTGCGTCGACGGCCTCCTGGAGCATGCGCTTCTCGTTGCGGACGATGATGTCCGGCGCACGAAGCTCCATCAGGCGCTTCAGACGATTGTTGCGGTTGATCACGCGGCGATACAGATCGTTCAGATCCGACGTCGCGAAACGACCACCGTCCAGCGGCACCAGCGGGCGCAGCTCGGGCGGGATGACCGGAACGACCTCGAGGATCATCCACTCGGGGCGGTTGCCCGAATCGATGAAGCTCTCGACGACCTTCAGGCGCTTGATGATCTTCTTGGGCTTCAGCTCGGACTTGGTGACCGCGAGCTCTTCGAGCAGCGCGGTGCGCTCACCGACGAGGTCGAGCGATTCGAGCATGATGCGGACCGCTTCGGCACCGATACCGGCCGAGAACGCGTCCTCGCCATATTGGTCCTGTGCGTCGAGGAGCTCGTCCTCGGTCATAAGCTGGTACTTCTCGAGCGGGGTCAGGCCCGGCTCGATCACGATGTACGCCTCGAAGTACAGCACGCGCTCGAGCTGCTTCAGCTGCATGTCGAGCAGCAGGCCGATGCGCGACGGCAGCGACTTCAGGAACCAGATGTGCGCGACCGGTGCGGCCAGCTCGATATGGCCCATCCGCTCGCGGCGGACCTTCGAGACGGTAACCTCGACGCCGCACTTCTCGCAGACGATGCCCTTGTACTTCATGCGCTTGTACTTGCCGCACAGGCACTCGTAGTCCTTGATCGGACCGAAGATGCGCGCGCAGAACAGGCCGTCACGCTCGGGCTTGAACGTGCGGTAGTTGATGGTCTCGGGCTTCTTGATCTCGCCGAACGACCACGAACGGATCTTGTCCGGGGACGCGATGCCGATCTGGATCTGGTCGAACGTCTCGGTCTTGGCGACCGGATTGGCGAAGGGGGTCATCTCGTTCATATATTGATCCTTCCAACTCCCCTCCCGCAAGCGGGAGGGGAAGGGGCCCAAGCTCTTGCTTGGGAAGGGGTGGGCACCCGGTTCGATCTTGGCGCTCCATCACCGGCCGGGAGCCCACCCCCGACCCCTCCCGCGAGCGGGAGGGGAGCTAAGTTAACCGCGTTACTCCGCCGCGATCTGGATGCCGTCGCTGTCGAAGCCGGGCTCCGACTGCTTCAGATCCACATTCAGGCCGAGCGAGCGCATTTCCTTGACGAGAACGTTGAAGCTCTCCGGGATGCCGGCCTCGAACGTGTCGTCGCCCTTGACGATCGCCTCGTAGACCTTGGTGCGGCCGACCACGTCGTCCGACTTCACCGTCAGCATTTCCTGCAAGGTGTACGCCGCGCCGTAAGCCTGGAGTGCCCAGACCTCCATCTCGCCGAAGCGCTGCCCACCGAACTGCGCCTTACCACCCAGCGGCTGCTGCGTGACCAGCGAGTACGGCCCGATCGACCGTGCGTGGATCTTGTCGTCGACCAGATGGTGGAGCTTCAGCATGTAGATGTAGCCGACCGTGACCTTGCGATCGAACTTGTCGCCGGTACGTCCGTCGAACAGGTCCGACTGGCCCGACGGATCGAGACCCGCCAGTTCCAGCATCGCCGACACGTCCGCCTCCCGCGCACCATCGAACACCGGCGTCGCCATCGGCACGCCGCCCTTCAGGTTCTTGGCCAGCTCGACGATCTCGTCACCCGAACGGGCGTCGATCTCGGCGTGATACTGCTCGCCGTACACCGTCTTGAGACGATCGCGGACCGCCTCCGGCATCGCGCCGGGCTTGGCCTCGGGGTTCTCCTCGCGCCAGGTTTCGAGCGCCTGGGTGATCTGCTGACCAAGGCCACGTGCGGCCCAGCCCAGATGCGTCTCGAAGATCTGCCCGACGTTCATGCGCGACGGCACGCCCAGCGGGTTGAGGACGATATCGACCGGCGTACCGTCGGCGAGGAACGGCATGTCCTCCGCCGGCAGGATGCGGCTGATGACGCCCTTGTTGCCGTGACGGCCGGCCATCTTGTCGCCCGGCTGCAGCTTGCGCTTCACCGCGACGAACACCTTGACCATCTTCAGCACGCCCGGCGACAGCTCGTCACCACGCTCCAGCTTCTCGCGACGATCGTGGAACTTGTCCGTGATCAGCTTGGCTGCATCGTCATACTGGATCTTGACCGCTTCCAGATCGCTCTGGATCTTGTCGTCGGCGACCGCGAACTTCCACCACTCGTGGCGGTCGACGCTGTCGAGCAGATCCATGTCGATCACGACGCCCTTCTTGACGCCCTTCGGCGCCGAGGTGGCGGTCTGATCGAGCAGCATCTCGCGGAGACGCGACCAGGTCGCACGGTTCAGGATCGAACGCTCATCGTCCGAATCCTTCTTCAGGCGCTCGATCTCCTCGCGCTCGATCGCCATCGCGCGCTCGTCCTTGTCGATGCCGTGACGGTTGAAGACGCGAACGTCGACGACCGTACCCGACACGCCCGGCGGCAGGCGAAGAGACGTATCGCGCACGTCGCTGGCCTTCTCGCCGAAGATGGCGCGGAGAAGCTTCTCCTCCGGCGTCATCGGCGATTCGCCCTTCGGCGTGATCTTGCCGGCGAGAATATCGCCCGGCTCGACCTCTGCACCGATGTAGACGATGCCCGCTTCGTCGAGGTTGCGGAGTGCTTCCTCGCCGACGTTCGGGATGTCGCGCGTGATGTCCTCAGGCCCAAGCTTCGTGTCGCGAGCCATCACCTCGAACTCGTCGATATGGATCGACGTGAACACATCGTCCTTCACGATCCGCTCGGAGATCAGGATCGAATCCTCGTAGTTGTAGCCGTTCCACGGCATGAACGCGACGAGGCTGTTGCGACCCAGCGCCAGCTCGCCGAACTCGGTCGACGGTCCGTCGGCGAGCACGTCGCCTGCACGAACCGCATCGCCCACCTTCACCAGCGGACGCTGGTTGATGCAGGTCGACTGGTTCGAGCGCTGGAACTTCATCAGCGTGTAGATGTCGACGCCCGACTTGCCGGCATCGATCTCGCCGGTTGCGCGGATCACGATACGCGCCGCGTCGACCTGGTCGACGATGCCCGCACGCTTTGCCGAGATCGCTGCGCCCGAGTCACGTGCCACGGTCTCTTCCATGCCGGTGCCGACGAACGGCGCCTCGGCCTGGACGAGCGGCACGGCCTGACGCTGCATGTTCGAGCCCATCAGTGCACGGTTGGCGTCATCGTTTTCCAGGAACGGAATGAGCGATGCGGCGACCGAGACGAGCTGCTTTGGCGAAACGTCCATCAACGTGATGTTGTCGGGGAGCGCCATCAGGAATTCGCCAGCCTGACGCGACGACACCAGCTCCTCGACGAAGCCGTTCGACGAATCGAGCTCGGCGTTGGCCTGCGCGATCGTGTGCTTGGCCTCTTCCATCGCCGACAGATAGACGACGTCGTCGGTGACCTTGTGGTCGACGACCTTGCGGTACGGAGTCTCGATGAAGCCGTACTTATTGACGCGCGAGAACGACGCGAGGCTGTTGATCAGACCGATGTTCGGGCCTTCCGGCGTCTCGATCGGGCAGATACGGCCATAGTGCGTCGGATGAACGTCGCGGACTTCGAAGCCGGCGCGCTCACGAGTCAGACCACCTGGTCCAAGTGCCGACACGCGACGCTTGTGGGTGACTTCCGACAGCGGGTTGGTCTGATCCATGAACTGCGACAGCTGCGACGAGCCGAAGAATTCGCGGACCGCGGCAACCGCAGGCTTCGCGTTGATCAGGTCGTTCGGCATGACCGTCGACACGTCGACCGACGACATGCGCTCCTTCACGGCGCGCTCCATGCGGAGCAGGCCGACGCGGTACTGGTTCTCGAGCAACTCGCCGACCGAACGGACACGACGGTTACCGAGGTTGTCGATATCGTCGATTTCGCCCTTGCCGTCCTTGAGGTTCACGAGCGTCTTGATGACCTCGAGAATGTCCTCGGTGCGCAGCGTCGTCACGGTGTCCTCGACGTCGAGGTCGAGGCGCATGTTGAGCTTCACGCGACCAACGGCCGACAGGTCGTAGCGGTCGGGATCGAAGAACAGACCCGAGAACAGCGCCTCAGCCGTCTCCAGCGTCGGCGGCTCGCCGGGACGCATCACGCGGTAGATGTCGCTGAGCGCCTGCTCGCGCTCTTCGGCCTTGTCGACCTTGAGCGTGTTGCGGATCCATGGCCCCGTCGCGACGTGATCGATGTCGAGCAGGTCGAGACGCTCGATGCCTGCCTGGTCGAGCAGTTCGAGGTTCTCGGCGGTCACTTCGTCACCGGCTTCGATGTAGATACGGCCGGTCGACTCGTCGATCAGGTCGTATGCCGAATAGCGGCCGAAGATTTCCTCGGTCGGGATCAGCAGGTCGGTGAGGCCGTCCTTGAACGCCTTGTTCGCAGCGCGGGGGCTGATCTTCTGGCCGTTCGGGAACACGACTTCGCCGGTCTTCGCATCGACGATGTCGAACATCGGCTTCTGGCCACGCCAGTTCTCGACCTGGAACGGAACGATCCAGCCACCCTGGCCGCGGACGAACGTCACGCGGTTGTAGAAATAGTTGAGGATCTCTTCCGACGTCATGCCGAGCGCGTAGAGCAGCGCCGTCACCGGCAGCTTGCGCTTGCGATCGATGCGGACGTTGACGATGTCCTTCGCGTCGAACTCGAAATCGAGCCACGAACCGCGATACGGGATCACGCGCGCCGCGAACAGGTACTTGCCCGATGCGTGCGTCTTGCCGCGATCGTGATCGAACAGCACGCCCGGCGAACGGTGCATCTGGCTGACGATGACGCGCTCGGTACCGTTGATGAAGAACGTGCCGTTCTCGGTCATGAGCGGCATGTCGCCCATGTACACGTCCTGCTCCTTGATATCGATGACCGACTTGGCCTCGGTATCGGGATCGACCTCGAACGCGGTCAGGCGCAGCGTGACGCGCATCGGCGCGGCGTAGGTGATGCCGCGCTGACGGCATTCCTCGACGTCGAACTTCGGCGGCTCAAGTACGTAGTCGTCGAAATCGAGATAGGCGGTGCCGGCGAAATCCTGGATCGGGAACACGCTGCGCAGCGTTTTCTCGAGACCCGAGACGTGGCCGATCGACTTGTCGGAGCGGAGGAACTGCTCGTAGCTCTCGCGCTGGACTTCGATCAGGTTCGGCATCTGCACGACTTCGTGGATGTTGCCGAAAACCTTGCGGATACGGCGCTTTGCAGTGCCGTGTTCGATCGCCTTGGATGCCATAGGTTTTGTTTCGCCCTATAAAAACTGACGGATCAGTCGTAATTTCGTGCTTGGGAACCCCCAAGCGGGACGCACGTTCACGCAAAAAGGCCGCGCGCATCAGGTGCGGCGGCTCTCAGCGTATGAAACCTCGGTATCCAATACGATCGACACGCTGCGCGACGGCATGTCATTTCCCGGATGCTGTGGTGAGCAGCGGATATAGGCGCGCTGCGGCGTCATGTCAAAGGGCGGGGTCGCAAACGGTCGTTTCGACACGGAGACGCTGCCCGAAAGACTATATCGGCCCGACGAGCGCCGAAGCTACTGCATCCGCGACGAGATATATTTCGTATTTCGCGCGTTGTTGGATGACATTCCTAGGGAAGAGGGCGGCGTCATGAACGAAAAGATCGCAGCGCGGACAATATCCGACCAGGATCGTGCGAACTGGGCTCGACTGATCGACGATCACGAGAAGATCGCCGGTCAATGCGCCGACCTCGTCCTGCTCTCCCGACAGCCTAGCACCCAGAGCGCGCTTGCCTCGCGCAGGTTGATCGAACTGGCGGTCACCGTCGCCGATCATCTGGGCGTCGAGGACGAGGTCATCGATCGCACCGTCGTGGCGATGGAGGCGCATTGGTCGGCCGACACGATCGCGATGATGGAAGAGGACCTCGATATCCTTCGTTCGGACTGGAAGGCGTTCATCGGCCGCTGGCTTCCCACCATCTCGCCAAAGGATTGGGCGGCGTTCGGGATACAGGCGGAGTCGATGCTCGACCGACTGTCGCATCAGGTGAAGCTGGAGACGGAGTTGCTGTATGATCACGCGCTGCGTGACGGCGTCGTGCGTCCGGGTGGGCTGGTGCTGCACTGATTGGGGGGCGGGGCAGCCAGTCGGAACGTTGCTCCCAGTCTCCTCGCCAAAAAAGCTATCACCCCGGCGGAGGCCGGGGCCCAGTTGGAAAGGTGGCAGTAACGAAGCGCTGCCCGTCGTCAGCGACGTTCCCCAACTGGGCCCCGGCCTCCGCTGGGGTGGTATTGCTCGTTGGGAAACGTATCCCTGATCGAACAAGTCCTTCCTCTACCGCCGCTTCTTCTTCGACGGCACCGCCACCACCGGAGCCACCGGCACCGGCGGTTGCACCGTAACCTTCACCACCAGCGGCAGCACACCCGGATCCGCCGGATACAGCCGCCGCGCCCGCGCAAAAACGAACCGCGCCTTCGCCGCCCCAGGCGCACTCCCGCTCGCCCCGACCCAGCGCCAATGCCAGGGCTCCCACTTCACGTGCTGCTTGTTGCCGCCTGGAAAGCTCTGCTCGAACCCGAACCGCGGTGCGTTCGCCCGCAGCCAGCGCGCGGCGGGTGTAGCGGCCATGCACGCCTCCGCATCGGGACATCCGTTCGCCGGACGCACCGCGAAATCCAGCGCATAGCCGGTCGAATGCTCGCTATAGCCCGGCGGGGCGACCGAGATCGCGCGATCGGCTGGGCTGCTCGTCTCGCCGCGACAGAAGACGCCGCGCTGACGCGCGATCGATCGCTGGCACGACAAGGCGCGCAATTGACCCATCACCGAAGGATCGCCCTGCGCGGCCGCGAACAGCCGCAACAGATCGGGCAGAATGTCGGCGCGTACCACACACGGATTGCCCACCGAATAATAGGACGGCAGCGTCACCAGCTCGCTCTCGGGCGCGTCGCCGTAGGGCAAATGTCCAAACGCGCGGCCATCGGGTGCGATCGCCGCGCTCTGCCCTTCGCATAATTGCGCGTCCGCTATGGTCGGGGCGAAGAGAAGCGCGAGGGCCAGCGTGCGGTGCAACATCGACGCGGGCTCTGGCACGCAGGCGCTAATGATGGCAAGGGCGGGGCCATGCATGGTGAACGCGTACTCTTCCTCGACGGCGAGGCCCTGGTGATCGACAAACCCGCGGGTTTGCCGGTCGATCCCCCTCGCGATGGCTCGCTGAGCCTCGAAAATCATCTCGAAAGCCTGAAGTTCGGCTTCCAGCGCTGGCCCAAGGCCGTGCACCGGCTCGACCGGGACACGAGCGGCTGCCTGCTCCTGTCGCGTAACCCGAAGGCGCATGCCCGGTTGCAGCAGGCGTTCGAGCAGGGCCTCGTTTCAAAGCGCTACGTCGCGCTGCTCGACGGCGTGGTCGAAGGCACGTCCGGCCTGATCGAGATGGCGCTGGGCAAGGTCAGCACGGCCGAGACCGGCTGGCGGATGGTCGAGGACCCGAACGGCAAGAAGTCGCGCACCAACTGGCGCGTGCTCGAGATCAAGGACGGCCGCTCGCTGGTCGAGTTCCTGCCCGAGACCGGCCGCACGCACCAGATCCGCGTCCACGCGGCGAGTGGCCTCGGTGCGCCGGTGGTCGGTGATGGCGTGTACGGTAAGGCGGACGGGCTCGGCATGATGCTTCATGCGCAACGGCTGATCGTGCCGCGTCCGGGCAAGGCCGACGTGCTCGCCGAAGCGCCGTTGCCCGAGCGGTTCGCCAAGGCCGGGTTTGCGGATGAGGCTGCTGCGGTTGCCGTTGCCGAAGTTACGACGCCCGATCCCACCGACGGCTGATCGGGCAGGGGCCGATGGTCGCGATCCCGATCACACGATCGATCTCGATCGACGACAGCGAGCTGATCGAGAGCACAACCCGCTCGGGCGGTCCCGGCGGCCAGCACGTCAACACCACAGACAGCGCGGTGATCCTGCGCTTCGATGTCGGCCTGTCGCCCGGCCTGCCGCTGGCGGTGAAAAACCGCATCGCCGTGCTGGCCGGATCGCGTCTGACGCGCGACGGCGTGCTGGTGCTGCGCAGCGAGGGCTCCCGCTCGCAACTGCTCAACCGCCAGGAAGTCCGCGAGCGGCTGGTGGCGCTGATCAAGGAAGCGACGATCGTGCCGAAAGCGCGCCGCGCGACCAAGCCGTCCAAGGCCGCGAAGGCAAGGCGGGTCGATACGAAGAAGGTGCGGAGTGGGGTGAAGGCGGGCCGCGGCAAGGTGCGCGACGATTGAGCGGGCCATGCCTATGGGCGTGTCGTTAACGTCCGTCGGCCAGCCTAGCGCACGACCTCGCAATCCTTCTCCGCCGACCAAGGAAGACACCATGTACCAGTTCGATATCTCCGCCGGCACCAAGGCCGATCTCTACCGCGACCTGCTCGCCGCGCTCGACGCGCTGACGGCGGACGAGACCGATCCGATCGCCAACATGGCGAACGCCGCCGCTCTCGTGTGGGAATATCTCCCCGACCTGAACTGGGCGGGATTCTACCGTCTCGTCGAAGGCGAACTCGTGCTCGGGCCATTCCAGGGCAAGGTCGCCTGCATCCGCATCCCGGTCGGCAAGGGCGTCTGCGGTGCCGCCGCCGCCACGCTGACCACGCAACTGGTCGAGGACGTGCATGCGTTCCCAGGCCATATCGCCTGCGATGCCGCGAGTCGCTCCGAACTCGTGGTGCCGGTGACCAAGGATGGAACGCTGATCGCCGTACTCGATCTCGACAGCCCGGAGCCCGCGCGGTTCGATGCGGAGGACGCGGCAGGCTGCGAGGCGTTGGCGGCGATGCTGGGCCAGCGACTGGCCTAATACGAGGTCGGCGCATCGTCTGGCGACTCCCCCGCCCACTTGGTAAGCAATGCCCTGAGTTGGATCGGGGCAAACCAGGGAGACGGACATGCGGAGGCTTTTGATCGCGAGCGCAGGGCTGGCGCTGGCAGGTGGCGCGGCAGAAGCGCAGCGACCCGCGCCCGGCGCAAGCTATGCCGCTCCCGGCACCGCCCCTGGTTCTGCCATGCAGGCGCCGATGGCACGCCCCAGCCGACCCGGTCCGATCGCTGCGCAGATGCCTGTCGTTCAAGCGCCGCCTCCCACGGCCGCGGCCCAGCGTACTTCGCGGTGGGGGAGAAAGACCGGTGGTCGCTGATGGGCGGGTGCGAACGCGCCCGGCGGCTGAGCCGGCGATTGGTCCAACTGCGGACTCGCGCATATTACGACACGTTGCCCTATCCGCGTAAGAAAGCGCGACGTCGCCGGTAACTCAGCCGAGCATCCCGGCGTAAGTCTGCGGCGGTTGGGGCAGCAACGCGCGTGCGGCGATGCCGCTGCCGATGACGAGCAGGAATGCACCTGCGCTGATAGCGAATAGTCTTCGCGGCGGCGGGCGATCGGCGAGCAGCACGCTCGCCACCGCGGTCGCGATCATCGGCCATAGATGATAGCGCAGGTCGGACGCGATGCTCAGGACCGCAAAGCTCGCCTCCAGCGCAAGCGCGGACACGAGCAGCGCGGTGGCGAGATCACGGACCGGATCGCGCGGACGCGACAGATTCACGGCAAGCGCGGTGATCGCGACGACGATCCAGGCGATCGGCCAGCCGAGCGGCGTCTCGACGACCACGGCGGTCAGCGCCTGCCACGTGCGGGCCGCCGCACCGGGGTTCGCAAGTCCGAGCGTGTTCGGCTCCGACACGGCGGGCGGCGCTGCGCTCGGCCAGTGGAAAGGGACCAGCCAACGATCGGTCGAGTTCAGGTGCGCGAGGCGGTGCCCGGCATAGGCGACCGGATGATGCAGCGCCGCCGACGCGAGCGTGACGTAGAGCGTCCCGGTCGGCAGCGTGCGCAGCCGCGCCATCGTCGTCCCGCAATGCGCCTCGTCGCCCAGCGGATCCCAGAAGAACGGTTTCGCGCACCGGCGGGCGATTACGGTCGCCGTTTCCGATTGGGTCAGCCCGGTGGTGTCGATGGCCGGCGCGCGTGCGGCTATGCCGGCGAGATCGTAGAGCGCTTGAGTGGACTCCACCCCGCTGGGTTGTGCACGGAGCAGTCGGTGGTTCACCACAGGCGCGACGCCGAGCACGACCACCACCGCGATGAGACCGGTGACGAGTTTCCCGAGCGGGTGCGTCGGGCGCGGGGCGAGGATCACGAGCAGCGGGATGACGACGAACACCGCATTGGCGCGAACCAGCACGGCATAAACGAGCAGCAGCGCCACCGGGATCGACATCGCGCCGGGCAGGGGGCGACGCGCGAGCCGCCACCAGCCGATGATGCCAACCGCGGCGAGCAGCGCGCCGGCGAGTTGCGCATCCTTGAGGACGACGCTCTGCCAGCCGAGGAAAGGCGGAAGCAGCCCGATCGCGAGGATCGCGATGGCACTGCGGGCGCGGCGGGTGCCGGCCAGCGCGGCGGCGAGCAGGCCGAGGCCGAGCCAATAGGTGCCGAGTTGCAGGACCAGCATCGGCGTCGCACCGGGGCCGAGCGGTGCGAGCAGCGCCCAGACGCGCGCCATAGCCGGCGGGTGCCAATCGTCGTACACGCCCGACAGAACCTGCCGATATTGCGCGACGGTGTCGTACATTGCGGTGCCCGGCCAGAACAGCGCGAGCGAGGCGATGCCGAGCCCGGTCGCTGCGATGGCGATGTGGCGTTGCGTGATGCGGGCGGCAGGTTCGATCGACATTCGCGGGTCCTGCACCGGTGGCGTCTATCCGCGAAATCCGAAGCGCCGGACCTCGCGAACGGCCTGCCCATCGATGGGGCGGGAGCCTGCGTCAAGCGAGATAGGACCGAAACGAGACGGTTTGCCCGACCTGATCGGTCGGCTGGTATAACTCCCCGTCATTATGACGACAGTCGGGACCCGGAGCCAAGAGCGCTGCGATTGGTACCCTGGGTCCTGACTTTCGTCAGGATGACGGGGAGGGGCTGTATCCTGCGTATCCTCCCCCTGGCGGGGGGAGGATTGAGAGGGTGGATCAGTAGTGGATCGCGCGGCCGTAGGCGGCGAGGACGCTCTCGTGCATCATTTCGCTGAGCGTCGGATGCGCGAACACCGTTTCCATCAGCTCGGCTTCGGTCGTCTCGAGCTGGCGGGCGACGACATAGCCCTGGATCAGCTCGGTGACTTCCGCGCCGACCATGTGCGCGCCGAGCAACTCGCCGGTCTTCGCATCGAACACCGTCTTCACGAAGCCCTCGGCCTCGCCCAGCGCGATCGCCTTGCCGTTGCCGATGAAGGGGAATTTGCCGACCTTCAACTCGTACCCGGCTTCCTTGGCCTTCGCCTCGGTCATGCCGACCGACGCGACCTGTGGGCGCGAATAGGTGCAGCCGGGGATGTTGGCCTTGTCCATCTGGTGCGGCGAACCGCCGGCGATCTTCTCAACCGCGATGATGCCCTCATGGCTGGCCTTGTGCGCCAACCACGGCGCGCCGGTGACGTCGCCGATCGCCCAGATGCCGTCGACGTTCGTACGGCCATAGCCGTCGGTCTTGATGTGGCCGCGGTCGGTCTCGACGCCGAGCGCTTCCAGCCCGATATTCTCGGTGTTGGGGACGATGCCGATCGCGATGATCGCGTGGCTGAAGGTCTCTTCCGAAACCTTGCCGTCCTTCGCCTTGATCTTGGCAGTGACGCCGTTCGCCGACGGAGCGAGACCCTCCAGACCGGTCTGGGTCAGCAGCTTGATGCCCTGCTTGGTCAGCGCCTTGTCCATGAACGCCGAGACTTCCTCGTCCTCGACGGGGAGGATCCGCGGGAGCATCTCGACGATCGTCACGTCGGCGCCCATGTCGTTGTAGAAGCTGGCGAACTCGACGCCGATCGCGCCCGAGCCGATGACGAGCAGCTTGGTCGGCATCTCGGTCGGGACCATCGCATGGCGATACGTCCAGATCCGCTCGCCATCAGCCTTGGCGAACGGCAGGTCCCGGGCGCGGGCGCCGGTCGCGACGATGATGTTCTTGGCTTCGAGTTCGACCGTCTTGTCGCCCTGCTTGACGCTCAGCTTACCCTTGGCCGTGACGGTGCCGACACCCTCGACGACGGTCACCTTGTTCTTCTTCATCAGGCCCTTCACGCCAGCGTTGAGCTGGCCGGCAACCTTACGCGACCGGTCGACGACCTTGGCGAGGTCGAAGCCGACATTGTCCGCCTTGAGGCCATAGCTCTCGGCGTTCTGCATGTAGTGATAGATTTCAGACGTGCGGAGCAGCGCCTTGGTCGGGATACAGCCCCAGTTGAGGCAGATGCCGCCCAGCCGCTCGCGCTCGACGATCGCGACCTTGAGGCCGAGTTGCGACGCGCGGATCGCGGCGACGTAGCCGCCGGGGCCGGAACCGAGGATGACGAGGTCGAAAGTATCAGCCACGTGAGAGTCCTTCAGAAAATCAGTTGGTTTCGGGCGGCACGGGCCGCGGTTTGCGATCGTCGCCGACCGCCACGAAGATGAAGCGCGCCTGGGTCACCTTGCAGCTGTCGTTGCTGTGGCGCGCGCGACGCCACGCCTCGACCTCGATCGTCATCGAGGTGCGGCCGACCGCGATCAGGTCTGCGTAGACCGACACTTCGTCACCGACGACGACCGGCATGTGGAACTTCATAGCGTCCGCCGCAATGGTGACGGCGCGGCCCCCGCTGCGCCGCGACGCGACAGAGCCGGCGGCAAGATCCATCTGGCCCATCAGCCAGCCGCCGAAGATGTCGCCGTAAGGGTTGGCATCGGCGGGCATCGCGGTGACGCGGATCGTCGGGGCCTTGTTGGGGGGCAGGTCGGTCACGCTTCACTCCTGCGGGTCGTTTGGTCGAGACGGCGGGCCCGGCGCAGCGGTCCCAGGCCCATGAGCGCGGTCGCGACCATCGCCGCCGCCCCGCACGCCCAGATCACGTCCTGCCCGAGCGGATACGACCATGCCGCCGCCCAGGTGATCGCGATGGCAACGACGAGGCCTGCGAGGATGTGCAGGATCTCGATGGTCGTCTTCTTCATAGTGAAGCGGAACCGCACACCCCCGTTCGCCCTGAGCGAAGTCGAAGGGTGTGAGACTCACCTGCTTCGACTTCGCTCAGCACGAACGGGGTGGAGGGGCGGGGTGCGGCGGTCATGCGTTCGAGCTTACGCCAGCATGCCCAGCGGGTTCTCGACGAGGTGCTTGAACGCCTTCATGAACTGCGCGCCGTCGGCCCCGTCGATCGCGCGGTGATCGAAGCTGCCGGTCGCCGACATGACGGTTGCGACCGCCAGTTCGTCGCCGATCACGACCGGACGCTTTTCGCCCGCACCGACGGCGAGGATCATCGCCTGCGGAGGATTGATGACCGCATCGAACTGCGTGATGCCGAACATGCCCATGTTGCTGATCGAGGCGGTACCGCCCTGATATTCCTCGGGCTTCAGCTTGCCGTCGCGCGCACGGCCGGCAAGGTCCTTCATCTGCGTCGAGATCGACGACAGCGATGCGGTGTCGGCGCCGACGATGATTGGCGTGATCAACCCCGACGGGGTGCTGACCGCGACCGAGATGTCGGCACGCTGGAAGGTGATGAGCTGGTCGGGCGTGAACATCACGTTGCAGGTCGGGACCTGCATGAGCGCGACGGCCTGCGCCTTGATCAGCAGGTCGTTGACCGACAGCTTCACGCCGCGCGATTCGAGGCTCTTGTTCAGCTCGCCACGCAGCTTGAGCAGCGCATCGAGGCGGATGTTCACGGTCAGGTAGATGTGCGGAACGGTCTGCTTCGACTCGGTCAGGCGACGCGCGATCGTCTTGCGCACGTTGCTGAGCTTGGTCGCTTCGTGCGGGATGTCCGGCACGGTCGCGGGCTTGGCGGCGGACACCGGTGCAGCGGACGCGGTCGGCGCAGCAGCTTCGGTCTTCGCGGCAGCTGGTGCGGCACCGGGCTTGGCGCTCTCGACGTCGGCCTTGACGATTCGACCCTTGGGACCGGAGCCGGACACGGCGCCGAGATCGATGCCCTTGTCGGTGGCGAGGCGGCGGGCGAGCGGGCTGGCCTTCACGCGGTCACCGCTGGCGGCGGGCTTGGCCGCACCGGCGTCGTCTGGACGGCCGTGATCCTCGGCCGAAGCCTCGGTGCGCTCGACCGGCTCGGCCTCGGTCCCGGTCTTGTTCGGGTCCGTCGGATCGGGCTTGGCTTCCGATTCCTTCGCGGCGGGCTCGGGCGTCTCGCTCTTGGTCGGTGCCGACGAGACGGAAGACGCATCCTCGCCCTCTTCGGCGATGATCGCGATGACGGTGCCGACCTTCACGTTGTCGGTACCCTCGGCGACGAGGATCTTGACCACGGTGCCTTCGTCGACCGCTTCGAATTCCATCGTCGCCTTGTCAGTCTCGATCTCGGCCATCAGGTCGCCGGATTTCACGACGTCGCCCTCCTTGATCAACCATTTGGCGAGGGTTCCCTCCTCCATGGTCGGGGACAGGGCAGGCATCTTGATCTCGATCGACATGGATTTCCCCAGGGCGTGACGTAACGGCATGCCTACTCGCGCCCTCGTCCGCTCGGGTCAACCCCGTCGGCGCAAGTCGGTGGTCTTGCGTCGTGCGCGGCTTCGGGCCACCTACGTCCCATAACGGGGGCTAGAATGCGCATTTATCTGGTGGTTATCGACGACAGTCCCGAAGCCGGCATCGCCTTGCGGTTCGCCGCGCGGCGTGCCGTGAAGACCGGCGGCGGCGTCGAGATCCTGACCGTGATCCCGCCGCAGGAGTTCATCGCGTTCGGCGGCGTGCAGGCGACGATCGAGGAAGAGGCGCGGCTGCATGCCGAGGGGCTGGTGGCCGGTGCCGCAGGGACGCTGATCGAGGAATCGGGGCTGCGGCCGTCGATCACCGTGCGCGAAGGCGAGGCGGCGAAGATCATCCGCGAGATGATCGAGGCGAACCCGAATATTGCCGCGCTGGTGCTGGGAGCCGCGGCAAGCGGGGCGCCGGGCGAACTGATCGCGCATTTCGCGGGAACCGACGCCGGCGCGTTGCCCGTGCCGGTGATGATCATTCCCGGATCGCTGACTCGCGAGGCGATCGACCGGTTGAGTTGATCGGCTGCTAACTGACTTTCATCGCGGCCTGATTCGCCAGCAGCCGTTCGACGCTGGCGATCCCGGTCTGGGTGAGTTGCAGCGCATCGAGGTCGGCATCGAGCGGCTCGAGAAGCGATTTCGCCTGTAGCACCCGTACCCAGCGGTTGAGCGTCGAGCGCGACAGGCGCAACGTGTCCGCGACCATGTCTACGCTCGCGATCCGGCTTTCGGCTTCGGCGACATACACGATCAGCAACGTCGTCCATGCGTGATCGGCGAAAAGATCGGCACCAAGCACGGCGTCCCTGGCGCGAATGATACCGAGCAGATCTTTTGCCCTGCGCCACAGACGATACGGCATGTCGTCGCCGCTGCTCATGCGGTCGGCGAGCGTCTGCACGCTGGAGAGCGTACCCATCAGATGCCCCGACTTGCCGTTGTCGAGCCGCGAAACCTGGACTTCGAGCGTGATGATGTCGCCTTCGCCACCGATGTAGCGTTTCTTGATGCGTGCGGAATTGCCGTTGGGCTTCAGCGCGGCGATGTGGCTCAGGTTGCGGGCGACATCCTCGGGGTGCGTGATCGAAAGGTAGGACAGACCGCGAAGCTGTGTCTGGGTGCGCTGCAGCATTACCGCGACCGGCTCGTCGATCGCCAGAATTACGCCGTCGCCGTCCGAAACAGAATGGCCAATGATCATGCTTGGTCCTTACACACGGATCCAGATAGTACCGTAAAAGCTTAAAAAAGTGCAAATATTCGGCGGGCGGGCGCCTCGTAAGATCTTGGCGCGGCGCGCAATTGCACCTGCGCGACAATAATCGCGGGGGCACGATCATATCCGCTTGAGCGAAGCGCCGGATCGGGCCACCATCCGCGCGCATGCCAATTTTTGCCGTTCCGCTGCTTCTTGCCGCCGCCGCCCCTTACCCTGCTCCGTCGTCGGTTCGCCTGAAGGCGGACGTGACCGCGATGGTCGGCTTCGGTACGCGCCACACCGCGTCGATCACGACCGACCCGAAACGCGGTATCGGTGCCGCTCGAAACTGGGCTGCGAGCCGGTTCCAGGAGATCGCCGCGACCTGTGGCGGCTGCATCACCGTCGACCGCATCTCGCGCCGGTTCACCGGGCCACGCGCGCCGACCGGCGTGGTGGTCGAGGATGTGCTCGGTATCCAGAAGGGCCGCGATCCCAATCGCGTGGTGATCGTCGGCGCGCATATCGACAGCCGCGTGACCGACGTGATGAACGTCACCTCTGATGCGCCCGGCGCGAACGACAACGCGTCTGGCGTGGCGCTGGTGCTGGAGGCGGCGCGGTTGCTGTCGCAGCGCCAGTTCGATGCGACGATCGTCTACGCGGTGTTCTCGGGCGAGGAACAGGGGCTCTGGGGCGCCGAACTGCTCGCCGATACCGCTAAAGCGCGCGGCTGGAAGGTGTCGGCGATGCTCAACAACGACATCGTCGGCAACACGGTCGGGCAGGGCGGCGTACGCGTCGCCGACAAGGTCCGCGTGTTCTCGGAAGGCATTCGCGCATCGGAGGATCTGGTCGCACAGCAGGGCCGCCGCGCGGAGGGTGGTGAGGACGACGGCCCCAGTCGTGCGCTGGCCAAGGCGATCGACGGCATCGCGACGGGTATTCCCGGCGGCCTGGACGTGATGATCGACCGCCGGCCGGACCGGTTCGGGCGTGGCGGCGATCACGAGCCGTTCCTGAAGCTCGGCTATCCGGCGGTACGGTTCTCGGTGGCCGCCGAAAACTGGGACCGCCAGCATCAGGACCTGCGTACCGAAAAGGGCGTGGTCTACGGCGACACGATCGAAGGCATGGACTTCCCGTATCTCGCCAAGGTCACGGCGATCAACGTCGCGACGTTGTCGCGAATCGCCAGCGCACCGGCTGCGCCCGAGGACGTGTCGATCGCCGGGGCCTTGTCCCGCGACACGACGGTAAAGTGGGCGGCAGTACCGGGCGCTGCCGGATACCGCGTGCGGTGGCGCCGCAACGATGCGCAGACCTGGGCCGAGACTCGCGACGTCGCCGGAACCTCGACGGTCCTGACGCAGCTCCCGGTCGACGACAATTTCATCGGCGTCTCCGCCCTCTCGCCCACCGGCGCGGAAAGCCTCGTCAGCTTCGCGGGACGCGAACGCCGGCCGACCCGGTAACGGTAAATCCGGTCGTGCATAGGCCGTCTACGCGGCGGCCGATGCTCTCCAGCGCCCGTTGGCCAGTGCGCGCGCCTGTTCGGCGGGCATGGGGCTACCGAAATAGAAGCCCTGGACGTTGGCGCAGCCGAACTCCTGTGCCATGCGGTGCTCGGCTTCCGTCTCGACGCCCTCGGCCGTCGTGCTGATGTCGAGGCTGCTGGCGAGCGCGATCACTGCGTGGACGATCGCGACGGCTTCGCGCATTCCGGCAGCCGCATCGCGCACGAAGCTGCGGTCGATCTTGATCGCCGAAAATCGCGTGCGACTGAGATAGCCCAGTGACGAATGGCCGATGCCGAAATCGTCGAGGCTGAGGCGGACGCCCAGATCGAGCAGGCGTTCCAGCACCTCGGTCGCGCCCAGCGCGTCGCTGAGGAACACGTTCTCCGTGACTTCGAGTTCGAGTCGGTCCGCGGACAGGCCGGTGTTCGCCAGCGCGGACGTGACCGTCGTCACGAAGTTCGGGTTCTGCAGCTGGTCGGCGGAAACGTTGACTGCGACACGGATTTCGGACGGCCATCGCGCCGCTTCCTCGCACGCGGTATGCAACGCCCAGGCCCCGATCGGCGCGATCAGACGCGCATCCTCGGCGAGCGGAATGAACTTGTCGGGGGCGATGGCGCCGAACCGCGGACTGGTCCAGCGCAGCAGCGCCTCGAACCCGACGAGCGTCTGGCCGCGTGCGTCGACGACCGGCTGATAATCGAGGTGCATCTCGCCATTCTCGAGCGCCGTCCGCAGCGCCATTTCCAGGATACGCCGTTCCTCGGCCTTCACGTGCAGTTCGGGCTCGTAGAGGCGGTACACCCCGCGGCCGGCATCCTTGGCACGGTAGAGCGCCAGATCGGCAGAGCGGACCAGCATTTCCGCGGTGCGTCCGTCGCGCGGGCCGATCGCGATGCCGACGCTGGCGCCAATGTAGAGCGTGTGCGCGTCGATGTCATAGGGCTGCGACAGCGTGTCGATGATCCGCTGCGCAAGCGTCTCGATCGCGCCGATGTCGCTCGCATCGCGCACGATCACCGCGAACTCGTCACCGCCCAGACGCCCGCACAGGCTGCCGTCCCCTATCAAACCCTCGATCCGCTCGGAGACGCGGCCCAGCAGGCGATCGCCGATCGGGTGGCCGAGCGTATCGTTGACCGCCTTGAACCGGTCGAGATCGAGCATCATGAACGCATAGCGACCGCTCCATCGGTCCGCCTCGGCCATCGTCGTGACGAGCGTCTCGTTGATCATCAGCCGGTTGGGCAATCCGGTAAGCGCGTCGAATCGTGCCATACGATTGATCCGGTCTTCCGAAGCGCGGATCTCGGTGACGTCGGACGTGACGCCGCGAAATCCGTAGAATTCGCCGCCGTCGCTGAACCGTGGCGAGGCGGCAATGTCCCACCAGCGGTTCTGGCCGTTGATCGTCACCGGCACGCGGACGTCGCGGAAGCTCTCGCGCCGTCGCAGCTTCTCCGCCAGCGTGCGCAATTCGGGTGCGAAGTCACCGCTCTCCCAGCTCGGGCCGGCCAGCAACTGGAGCAACGGCATGCCCTCGATCGCACCGGGGGCGAGGCCGCATGCGACCGCGAACCGCGACGAGGCGCGGACGATGCGGCGCATGGCATCGGTTTCCCACAGCCAGTCGGCGCCGGTGTCCTCGAACTCGCGGAGCAGCAGGCTGACGGTCTCGTCGCGTTCGTTCAGCGTGATCTCATTGGCGCGGATAAGCACCAGCGCGCGGGCGCGACTGATGCACCAGACCATCAGCAGCAGCGTGAACCCGAGTATCCCGAATGCCGCCGACGTCGTGCCCGCGATCAGCAACTGTGCGACCATCGCCGCGCCGAGACATCCGAGGAAGGCGAGCGTCGCGAGCGCCAGCGGGGCCATGGCGAACGCCGCAGCGGTCATCAGGACGGTGAGCGTGATGCCGAGCCCCGCGGTCGTACCCGATGGTACGTGCGTACAGAACAGGATCGGTACGCACGACCAGCCGATGCCGAGCGCCAGGCCCTCCCATCCGGTCTTGCGCAGGTCGCGCACGCTCGCCTCGTCTTCGCAGGTCCGAGGCACGGCAAGGCGCCGAACCACGACCGCAACCGCGATCGCGGCCAGCAACGCCGACCATGTCGCGATCTGCCATCCGGGGATGGAATCGCGCACGAGGAAGCCCGTCGCCAGCACCGCGGCGATGTTCGCGCTGAGCAGGACCAGTGCCATCCGGCGTCCCGCGAACAGTTGCGCGGCACGGATGCGACTCCATTCCACGTGATCCGGCCCATCGCTCCGAAACCCCAGTAGCGTGGGGATATCGACGGTCACGGGACGCGACAAAGAGGGCGATGCAGGGCTCACGGCGTCGGTCATAAGACAGCCTGGTTAGCAGATGGTTCGTGTCGCCCAAAATTGACTGAAATTAAAGTCGGTTTTGGGTCTAATACGAAAGGTTGCGCCCGCCTGCCACAGTTTCACCCGCATGTCAGCGTCGTCCCGAGACCCGAGCCACCCGGTTCCAAGCGACCGGTCTCTAGCGATACAGTCTCGGGCTAGTGAGCCTTCGGCAGCGGGACTCAGGCGGCGATGTCGTACGGCTTGATGTCGCCGCTGAGGTACAGGTTGCGTGCCTTCGCCCGGCTCAGCTTGCCAGACGAGGTGCGGGGCAGGGTACGCGGCGGGATCAGTTCGATCAGGCAGTTCATGCCCGTCACCGACCGGACGCGCTCGCGGATCTCGTCGCGCAGGCGCAGGCGTTCGGCTTCGTCCGAGCTGCGGCACTGGACCAGCACGGCAGGCGTCTCCTCGCCGCCGGGCGTCGTGATCGCGAACGCGGCGATGTCGCCCGCCTTGAAGCCAGGAAGCTGTTCCACCGCCCACTCGATGTCCTGCGGCCAGTGGTTCTTGCCGTTGACGATGATCATGTCCTTGGCGCGGCCGACGATGTAGATGTAGCCGTCCGACATATAGCCCATGTCGCCGGTATCGAGCCAACCACCGACCATGCAGGCCTCGGTCGCGGCGTCGTCGCGGAAATAGCCGACCATCACCGACTTGCCCCTGCACCAGACTTTTCCAATCGCGCGATCGGGGAGGGGGGTGCCGTCCTCTTCGCGGATTTCGATCTTCATGTCGCGGACCGGTTTGCCGCAGTTGACGATCGCGCGATAACGCTGCGGGCGATCCCCGCCGCGTGACCCGCCCGAAAGCTGTGTTTCCTCGACGAGTTCGACGCGGATGCCTTCGCCCGGCGGCATCAGCGAGACGGCGAGCGTCGCTTCGGCAAGGCCGTAGCTCGGCAGGAACGCGGTCGCCTTGAAGCCCGCATCGGCGAATGCATCGACGAACGACTGCATCACGTCGGGACGGATCATGTCGGCACCGTTGCCGGCAACCCGCCAGCGCGACAGGTCGAAACGGTCGCTCGCCTTGGTCTGCGACGACATGCGGCGCGCGCAGATATCGTAGCCGAAGGTCGGCGAATAGCTGAGCGTCGTGCCCGTGTTGCGGCTGATAAGATCGAGCCAGGCAAGCGGACGGCGCGCGAAATCCTCGGTCTTCAGATAATCAGTCGAGACCTGATTGGCGATCGGCGACAGGAAGCAGCCGACCAGCCCCATGTCGTGATACCAGGGCAGCCACGAGACGCAGCGATCGGTGTCGCAGACTTCCATGCCGTGGCTGTGCGCGGCGAGGTTGTTGAGCAACGCCTCGTGCGTGATGACGACGCCGTGCGGGAAGCGCGTCGAGCCGCTGGAATATTGCAGGTACGCGATGTCGTCCGGCTTCGCCTCGGGCAGATTCGCGACGGGCGCGTCCTGCGCGGCGAACTCGGACCAGTCGATCCCGACCGTGCCCGACAGGCGCGCGGCCTCGCCGGCCATCTGCGCGAGTTCGGGCGGGAAGATCAGCATCTTCGGATCGCAGCTCGAAAGCTGGACGCGGAGCTGTTCGATGTACGAACCGCGGCCGCCGAACGAGGTCGGCAGCGGTAATGGCACGGGCCATGCGCCCGCATAGACGACGCCGAAGAACAATGCGGCGAACTCGGGGCCGGTCTCGGCGACGAGCGCGATGCGGTCGGCGGGGGCGACACCGGCGGCGATCAGGCGATCGGCCATCGCACGGGCGTCGGTGCGGAGTTGCGAATAGGGGTAGGGCTGCGACAAGGTGCCACGCGCGTCGTGGAAATTGAGCCCGCGGTTACCGCTTGCCGCGTAATCGAGCGCTTCGCCCAACGTGCCGAAATCGGCGAAGCGGCGCGGCAGGGCGTCTTGGGTCGGCGTCGCAACGATCGCCGCTACGGTCATGCCGCCCTTGTTGGCCGTGTCGGTCGTCATCGCAGTTCCTGCCTTGGTTGGTCGCGGTGCTCGCACACCACACCTATCTTCAGTCTAGCCGTTCAACTTCGGGTGCCAGTGTGGCACAATGATGGCGTGACCGATGATAGCCACAGCGAAAGCACCGCGTTTCCCTCGTCGCTGGATGTCGGCGACCAGGAAAACGGCGCGTTCGACGATCGTGGCGATACCAAGCGGCGCGGCAAGAGCTGGGGCAAAGGCGGCGGCAAGGAACGATCGCGCGAGCGTCCTGCGCCGAAACCACTCGACGCCGCTGCGCTGGAGCAGCTGGCGCTGCGCTATGTCGAGCGGTTCGCGACCACGCGCGGGCGGCTGACCGATTACCTGATGCGCAAAATCCGCGAGCGGGGCTGGGACGGCGGCACCGGCGCGGCGCTGGCCGAGCCCGGCGAACTGGCGCAGCGGATGGCCGATCTCGGCTATGTCGACGACAGGGCCTTCGCCGAACAGCGCGCTGCTGCGATGCAGCGGCGAGGGCTGGGCGCTCGGCGTGTCGCGGGAGCATTCCGAGAGGCTGGCATCGAGGAAGGCGACGCGGAGTCGGTCGCGCCCGCGATCGCGGACCGCGCGGTCGAATCGGCACTCGCCTTCGCGCGACGGAAACGAATCGGGCCCTACGGCTCGGGCGACGGCGACCGGAAACTGCACGAGAAACAGCTCGCGGCGATGCTTCGGGCCGGCCACCGGTTCGATCTAGCGCGCAAAATTGTTGCTGCACCGCCGTCCGATACCCCCGAATTGATGGATTTCGACTGAGGATCGCAACGGGTTCATTGCGACTGCGACGAACCGTGCTAGCAAGGCGTTCAGGGGTGTAACAATGCGTAACGACACGCAGCAGGTGCTGACATGCCGGTAGAGGTGGGGCCAGTGGAAGCGGGAACGACGACGCTCGAGGGTGTTGGCGAGGGTGTCGGCACGGGTATTGGCGCGGCCGAAACGCGAGCGATCGGCGGCATTATCAAATGGTTCGACGTCACGCGCGGGTTCGGCTTCGCGGTGGCGGACGACGAGACAGTCGGCGATATCCTGGTGCACTTCTCCGTCCTACAGGCGCACGGCCGCCGCAGCCTCCCCGAGGGCGCGCGAGTCGAGACCTTGTCGATCCAACGCGGCCGCGGGTTCCAGGCGCGCGAAATCCTCTCGATCGACCTGACCAACGCGGTCGAGGAGCCGGTCCGGGCACCGACGTCGCCCGACCGCGTCGATCCGATCGCGATGATCGACGCGGCGGGACCGTTCGAGGCGGCGTCGGTGAAGTGGTTCAACCGGTTGAAGGGCTATGGCTTTCTGGTACGGGGTGCCGATGGCAGCGACATCTTCGTCCACATGGAAACGCTGCGCCGCGCCGGGATCGAGACGGTCGAGCCCGACCAGCCGCTCCGCGCGCGCGTGGTCGAAGGGCGTAAAGGACCGCTTGCCGTCGCGGTCGAAGAGGATCTTGGATGAGTTTCGTTGCGAAGGCGGTTTTGGCCGGGGTGTTGGCACTGGGCATCGGCGCCGGGGGTGTCGCGTACATGAATAGCGACGCCGACTCGGACGTGGCTAAGGTCGCCACGGTGCCGCTGACGATCAAGAGCGCTAACGGGACGCATGCGTTCCAGGTCGAGAGCGCGAAGACGGAAGCCGAGCAGGCGCGGGGCCTGATGTTTCGCACCGACCTGAAGCCCGACGGTGGAATGCTGTTCTGGCCGTATCCCGCAAAGGGCGGCGAGCCCGTGGCCGCGAACTTCTGGATGAAGAACACGCCGAGCCCGCTCGACATCCTCTACATCCGCGCCGACGGCACGATCGCGCGGATCGCCGAGAACACCGTACCGTTTTCGGAAGCGCCGATTCCGTCGGGTGAGCCGGTCGGCGCCGTGCTGGAACTGATGGGCGGCCGTGCCGCGGAACTCGGGATCGCCGAGGGTGATCTGGTGACGTGGGACAAGGCGAAATAGGCTGGAGCTGTCTTTCGCACGTGTTCTGACAATCTCATCCGTCTCACGATATCGTTCCAGCACCATACCGCCCCGGCGAAGGCCGGGATCCAATCGGGAAGGTCGCTGTAATATCGGGCAGCGCTTCGTTAGCGACGTTCCCCAATTGGGCCCCGGCCTCCGCCGGGGTGGGATACGTGGCTGGCCGACGTCTCTGGTTAAATGTTTTCCCGCGAAGGCGGGGACCCCGACTGGGCTCGCGCCTTCGCGGGAGAACAACGAAGGGCGAACGACCTTGGGCAAGACGGGACCAAAGCCCCAACACCGAACCTCCACGATCCTCTCTGCGGGCGGGGTAGGATAAGGCCCTCGCAACGCCTTCCCCCAACGATCAAGGGTTGAAGCCCGCCCCCACTCGCGTTAAGCGCCAGCCATGGGCTTTCTCGCATCGACTTTCACGTGGTGGAACGGCGCCACCCTCGGCACCAAATTCGGCTTGCGCAGCATGGCGAAGAAGGGCGAGGACGCGCTCGGCAACGTCTATTACGAAGGTGGCAAGGACACCGCCGGCAACCCGCGCCGCTGGGTGATCTACCAGGGCGCGACCGACGCAAGCCGCGTCCCGCCGGCGTGGTTCAGTTGGCTGCATCACCAGGTCGACGACGTGCCCGATCGCGCGCTGCCGCCGGTCCGCGTCTGGCAGAAGCCCGCCGTGCCGAACATGACCGGCACAGCGCTCGCCTATCGTCCCGCCGGTGCGCTCGAAAAGGGTGGCCACCGTGCCGCCGCGACGGGTGATTACGAAGCCTGGACGCCCGAAGGGTGATCATGCGCTGGCTCGCCGCGGCCGTGTTGGTCGTGGCGTTGGCGGTGGGCGGCTGGTTCGGATACCGCGCGCTCACTACGCCCGCGACGCCGGTCGCCGTGGTCCAGCAGGACCTCCCCGGTGCGGACGAAGCCGGCAATTCCTCGATCGAGACGATCGATACCGGTGCTGCCGCGATTGCCAATGGCGGCACGCCGATGGCGCAACGCGTGGCTGTGCTCGGCCTGCTCAACAAGCGTAACGGCGAAACCCGCGAAGTGACGCTCAAGCCCGGCCAGTCGACGCGCATGGGCGACGTCGTGCTGCGGCTGCGCGCATGCGAACAGACCGCACCCTGGGAGCAGGAGCAACTCACCGGCGCGTTCGTGCAGGTGCTCGTGCGTGGAGCCGATACGCGTTGGCGGCGAACGTTCTCGGGCTGGCTGTACAAGGAGCGTCCCGCGCTGAACGCGGTCCAGCATCCTGTCTACGACGTCTGGACCAAGAGCTGCGCGATGACTTTCCCGGGGACCGGCCCCGATACCGCGCCGGTTGCGGAGGCCTTGCCCGCCAAGCGATCGAGTGCGCGGAAGTCGCCGGCCGACGCCACGCCTGCAGCGGCCGAGGCGCCAAGCGCGCCGCCGAGCGACGCCCCCAGCAACGCGACGTAATCGGCGCGGTCGATCTCGATCGCGCCGAGCGAGGCGAGGTGCGACGTCTGGAACTGGCAATCCAGCAGCGTGAAGCCGCCGGCACGGAGCCGCGCGACGAGGTGCGCGAGCGCGACTTTGGAGGCGTCTGTGGCGCGGCTGACCATGCTTTCGCCGAAGAACGCGCGACCGAGCGACAGCCCATACAGCCCGCCGACCAGCTTGCCGCCATCCCAGCACTCGACCGAATGCGCGAATCCCATCGCGTGGAGCGTGTGGAAGACACGTTCGATGCCGTCGTTGATCCACGTCTCGGGACGACCCTCGACGCTCTCTGCGCAAAGCTGCACAATGCGCTCGAACGCAGTATCGACGGTAACCTGGAAACGGTCGGCCGCGATCGTCTTCTTGAGCGAGCGCGAGAGCTGGAAGCCGTCGAGCGGCAGGACGGCGCGGCGGCGCGGCTCGACCCAATAGACGCTGGCGGCATCGCGGCTGTCCGCCATCGGGAACACGCCGACGGAATAGGCACCCAGCACCAGTTGCGGATCAAGGATGTCGCTCATGCCGCGAGCCGATGTTCGATCCGCCGCCAGAGATCGGCCAACGCCTGCGCCGCGGCGGACTTCGGCGCGAACACGCCGACCGGCGCGCGCTTGACCGCCATCGACTCGATCCCGCTCGCCATCGGAATGACCGGCCAGTCCGGGTGCGAGGCAAGCGCCTCGGCATGCAACGCGCGCCGCTTGTCGACCATCACGTGGACCGGAAACAACGGCGTTCGGCCGCCTAGATGCTGAACGACCGCGTCATAGGCACGGGTCGACAGCGGCGAGGGGATGACGGGAATCACGATCAGGTCGGCGGCGCGCATCACCTGATCCGCCGTCTCGGTCAGACCCGGCGGGCAATCGAGGATCACGCGATCGTAGCCGGCAAGTTCGGCCAGCAGCTTGGCGAGCCGCTTCTTCTTGTCGAGATCGTGAAACAGCTGGTCGAGCCCGCGCAGCGACGCGTCGGCGGCGATCAGGTCGAGGTGGCGGTACGCGGTCGGCCGCGCCTGCTTGGCGACCGCGACGTCCTTCGAGAACATCGCCTGCGCCTGGTCGACTTTAGCCCCGGCTCCAGGGGGGCCGCCGAGCACCCAGGTCGACGCGGCCTGCGAGTCGAGATCCCACAGCAGCGTCCGGCGTGCGGACAAGGTCGCGGCGCACCACGCCAGGTTCACCGAAAGCGTCGTTTTCCCGACGCCACCCTTGAGGCTGTAGATCGCAACGGTTGCCATCAGCCTAGCGTGCCGGTCTGCGGCAGCGAGGGCAAGAGCGTGTGACGCAAAGAAAAACGGCCGGCGGATGATCCGCCGGCCGTTTCAGAACGAATAAACACCAAAGACTTACGCGTGGCAGGTCTGTGCAGACTTGCCGGGTGCGGTCAGCGTGACGTTGGAGTCGTCACCGGTCATCGACCAGCCGCCCTCGGCGGTTTTCGGTGCGCCGGCGACGTCCGACTTCAGCGTGGTCGCAGTACCGTCCTTCTTGGTGCGGACCCGGGCCTGCTTGTCGCCCTGGAAGAACGTCACGTAGAGCAGGCTGTTGTCCTTGCAGCGCAGCGTCACCTCCGACTTGATCGCGGGCGGCAGCTCGACCGGCGCAGCGTTGGCGAGCGTGTTCGCCATCGGATCGGGATTGGTATCCAGCACCTCGGGCGCAGCGGGCTTGGAGTTGCAGGCAGCCAGCACGAGCAGCGCGGCGACGGCGGTCATGGGGAGAATTTTCATGGTGGAACCTCGCTTCGCGCATGCAGCATGGAGCGTCAAGGCTTTAGGGTTGCGGTACCATGGCGCCGCGACGAACGGGTCTGCGGTCATGACGGGACGCCTTGACTGCGACGCGAAGTGCGTAAAACGAACCGTTGCTCAGCCGCAGGGCGGGCAGGCCCGGTCGGCCACGTCGGTCTCCGAATGCAGGCGACTCTCGACCATCGCCAACGGCGTGGCGATGTGCGCGGCAATCAGCGTGTCGCCGGCCGAATCCATCAACTGGGCAGCCTCTTGCAGCAAGGTCAACGCACGCCGGTACTCGTTCATCGTCAACGCTCCAAAGACGCTATTAACTAACATAGATCATACTGACGGCACGGTGAATGGCGAATGACATTTCCGTCACGTAATCCGATTTGCGGGCTTGGCGGGCAAGGTTCGCGGGTAGCCGGTTTAACGGCGCAAACTTTCGCTCGCTTGCTCGACGTCGCCGGCGACGCCACATAGCGGCCATGCAAACGACACCTGACACGCTCGCCCTCATCGGCAACACCCCGCTCGTCCGCCTTCGGGGGCCGAGCGAGGCAACCGGCTGCGACATCTTCGGCAAGTGCGAATTTACGAATCCCGGTGCGTCGGTGAAGGATCGCGCCGCGCTGTTCATCGTCGAGGATGCCGAGCAGCGTGGGCTGCTCCAGCCGGGCGGGACGATCGTCGAGGGGACCGCGGGCAATACCGGGATCGGGCTTGCGCTGGTCGCCAACGCGAAAGGCTACAAGACGATCATCGTCATGCCCGAGACGCAGAGCCGCGAGAAGATGGATACGTTGCGTGCTCTTGGCGCGGAGTTGGTCCTCGTACCGGCCGCCGCATTCTCGTCCCCCTGTCACTTCGTGCACACCTCGCGGCGCATCGCCGAAGAGACGCCGGGCGCGATCTGGGCGAACCAGTTCGACAACATCGCCAATCGGCGCGCGCATATCGTCGGGACCGCAGAGGAGATCTGGGACCAGATGGAGGGAAGGATCGACGGCTTCACTTGTGCGGCGGGCACCGGTGGGACGATCGCCGGCGTCGGACTCGGACTGAAGGCGAAGGACGAGGCAGTGTGTATCGCGCTCAGCGATCCCCACGGCGCAGCGCTCTACAACTATTATGCCCACGGCGAATTGAAGTCCGAGGGGTCATCGGTCGCCGAGGGCATCGGGCAGGGCCGGATCACCGCGAACCTCGAAGGCGCGCCGATCGACACGCAATTCCGGATTTCCGATCATGATGGCTATGCCTGGGTCCGTCGCCTGCTGGACGAGGAGGGGCTGTGCCTCGGACTGTCGTCGGGGATCAACGTCGCCGGCGCCGTAGCGCTCGCGAAGCATCTCGGGCCGGGCAAGCGAATCGCCACCATCTTGTGCGACACGGGATTCCGCTATCTTTCGACGCTGTACGATGCCGAATGGCGTCAGGCGAAGGGCCTCTCCTGAGAGTGCGGTTCCCGAGAATCGACAGAAGCGCGACAGTCGGGTATTGGGGTGGGGCACGATGAAGCCATCCCACGATCCCTCTCAGACCATGCAGCGCATCAAGGTCGGCATGATTGGCCTTGCCGCCGTCGTCCTGCTGATCGGCCTTGCTAGCGCTATCATCGGCTCGACGAACCGTGAGCGACCCGTCGCGACCGCGGGTGCCGCGCAGGCGGACGTAGTGGCGAACATGGGCGTTTCGAACACGACCGAAGCCGCCGGGGCGGGCGAGCCGCTCGCGGAGATGGGCGTCGCCCCAAGCGCCAACGCGCAGGCGCCCGCGCAGTAATTCCCGCAACACTTCGCGTAGTCTCGCTCCCCTCCCTGGAAGGGAGGGACTGGGGGTGGGTCGGTTTCCGCACATTCGAACGCGAGTGGCTCGATCGGGCGGACCCACCCCCGACCCCTCCCTTTCAGGGAGGGGGGAGCGTTGCGCTTCGATGCGGTCTGACTGCCTCGGTTAGGCCTCCTGCGGTGGGCGCTTGTCCGTATGCGTCCCCGGATTTCCCCAGACTAGAACTGCCCAACCCACAGCGTCCAGCCCAATCCGCGCGCCAAATCCCCCCGCACCCAGCGTCGAAACCGGCTTCGAATCCGTCCAATCCCCAAAAATCCCGTTGCGTCCCCGCCGCTCTATGATAGACGGAGGTTAATACAGGGGCACGTTCACCGTTCGCTGAAGGCGCGGTCGGGACGCGACGAAGGTCGTGTTTCGAGACGGTGAGGCGTGTGCGCCATTTCGAAGGGTTTTGGCGTGTCGGTTCGTGGTCGCTATCAAGGAGACGGTATCGGCCTTGTCGACGACAAGGGCCGGGTAGCCATCCCTTCGGCACTTCGCACCACGCTTTCCGCAAATGCCCCCAAGGCGAACGGCAAGGACGGCGGGACCATCATCATCGGCGCGCATCAGAAGAATCGCTGCCTGGTCGCGTATGATCCCGGTTACGTCGACATCCTCGCCGAGCGACTCGATCGCCGCGAATCCGAGAACACGTCCGAGAACGGCGAATACGACTATAATATCAAGCGCGCCGCCGCGTCGGGCGAAGCGGTGCCGTTCGATGGCTCCGGGCGCTTCATCATGCCGGCGTTCCCGCGCTTCTATGCGGGCATCAAGGGCCATGCGTTCTTCTATGGCGTGCTCGATTACATCGAGATCTGGGACCCCGCGACGCTGATCGCCACCGACGGCATGCCCCCCGTCGTCAAGGAGATGGCGCGCTTCTACATGGCCGAGAAGGGGGTGCAGCTGTGAGCACTCCCCCCGTTCTCGACACGTCCGCGGCACACATCCCCGTCCTGCTCGACGAAGTCCTGGCCGCGCTTTCCCCCGGGCCCGGCGAGACGATGGTCGACGGCACGTTCGGCGCGGGCGGCTACACGCTGGCATTGCTCAAGTCGGGTGCCCGGATCGTGGCGTTCGACCGCGATCCCGACGCGATCGCCGCCGGCCGCTCGATCGAGGAGGCCGAAGAGGGCCTGACGCTGATCGCAGCCGACTTCTCGGCGATGGCGTCCGAACTCGAATCGCGTGGCCTTGCGCCGGTCGACGGCGTGACGCTCGACATCGGCGTGTCGTCGATGCAGCTCGACCAGGCCGAGCGCGGCTTCTCGTTCCAGTCCGACGGCCCGCTCGACATGCGGATGGCGCAGGCTGGCATGTCGGCGGCGGATTTCGTCAACGAAGCGGACGAGAACGAGATCGCCGACGTGCTCTATCAATATGGCGACGAGCCCAAGTCGCGGCGCGTCGCGCGCGCGATCGTCGCAGCGCGCCCGCTGACGCGGACCGGCGAGCTGGCGCACATCGTCCGCCGCGCGCTCGGCTACAAGGCGCACGACAAGAAGGACCCCGCGACGCGCGCGTTCCAGGCGATCCGCATCCACGTGAACCGCGAGCTGGGCGAGCTGGCCGATGGATTGCTGGCGGCCGAACGCGTGCTGAAGCCGGGCGGTCGGCTTGCGATCGTGACGTTCCACAGCCTCGAGGACCGGATGGTGAAGCGCTTCCTGCGCACGCGGTCCGGTGGCTCGCCTTCAGGTTCGCGTCATCTTCCGCAGGTGAAAGCCGTTGCGGAACCTAGTTTTTCTCATGTCGGCCGCGGTGTTCGCGCCGGCGAGGCCGAGATCGCACGCAACCCGCGCGCGCGCTCGGCGACATTACGAACGGCGCGGCGGACCTCCGCGCAACCTTGGACGGAAGAGGTGACGACATGACGGCGGCGTATCGGATGAAGGGTGTGGGCTGGTTCGGGGGCTGCGTGGCCGTCGTGCTCGGTTTCTACCTCGTATCGCTGCAGGTCGCCGCAGAGCGCAAGAAGCTGGAGGCGGTCAACGGCCAGATCCGTGTCGCGCAGCGCGACATCCGCGCGCTGGAAACCGAGTTCGACACGCGCGGCAATTTGGCGCAGCTCGAGCGCTGGAACGGCGACACGTTGGCGCTGTCGGCGCCGACCGCCGGCCAGTTTGTGGTGAGCGAGGCTGCGCTCGCGGCGCTCGACGTCAACAGCCTGCGCGCGGACGGGGTCCAGACCGCCGCGCTGCTCGTGCCGTCGGGGGCGGGGTCCGTCGTCTCCACGTCGATCGTCCCGGTCACCGCTGCTCCGCCAGTCGTGAAGCTCGCGCCCGTTGCTCCGGTCCAGATGGCGCAGGTTACTGCGCCCCGCGCGATGAACGTCGCGATCCAGGCCGCGTCGAAGACCGCGCTCAAGCCGGTCGTGATCCGCGCGTCGGTCTCGACGCCGCGCTCCGCCGAGGCAGCGCTCGTCCGTGCCGCCAAGACCGAACGCCTCGCAGCCGTCGCCAAGGTCCGTCCGCAGGCGGTCGCGATGCTCGACCGGAAGCTGCTGTCCGACACGACGTTGGGTGACATCATGAGCGGCGCCCGCTCCGAGAGCGGCAAACGGCGGTGACCGCGTTGGTCGCCCGGCCTGTCTCGCAACAGCGTAGCGCCAACCAGCGTCACGCCCTGGTGGCGACGGCGCACACGCGCCTGATGATGCTGATGTTCCTGTTCGGAGCAGCGGTGCTGGTGGTGGTCGGGCGGCTCGGGATGCTGGCGGTCCAGTCTTCGCTGGCCGATCCGCAGGCACGCTCAGCGGCGATCGCGGCGCGCGGCGACATCGTCGATCGCAACGGCGCACCCCTCGCGCGGACGATCGATGCGTGGACGATCGCCGTCCACCCGAAAAAGCTGATCGGCGATCCGACCGAGATCGCCAGCAAGCTAGCCGCGCTGATGCCCGAAGCCGGCGATCAGGCGCATTATTATGCGCTGCTGACGTCGCGAAAGAACTTCATCTATCTCCAGCGGCGCGCATCGCCGACGCTGGTCGAGCAGGTCAACGCGATCGGCGAGCCCGCGATCGTGTTCGACCGTGACACCCAGCGCCTGTATCCGCAGTCGACGATGGCCGCGCATGCGCTCGGCTTCCTGTCGACCGCGGGGCATGGCATGAGCGGGATGGAGCGCGTGCTCGACGAGCGGCTGACCAATCCCGCACTCAACGGCACCCCCGTCGCGCTGTCGCTCGACAACCGCGTCCAGGCGGCGATGGAGAGCGAACTCGGTCGCGCGATGACGACGTTCTCGGCTCGCGGCGCTGGCGGCATCGTCCTCGACGTGGCGACTGGCGAAGTGATCGCGATGGTATCGTTGCCGGCCTTCAACCCCAACCGCGTCGGCATGTCGGGCACCGAGGAACTGCGCAACATCACGACGCAGAGCGTGTTCGAGCTGGGATCGACGTTCAAGCCGATCACGATGGCGACCGCGATGGATACCGGCGTGGTGACGTCGTTCGCGCGGCGCTTCGACGCGACGCATCCGCTCAAGGTCGGTCGCTTTACGATCCACGACGAACGCGGCGATCCGAAGCGCTGGCTAAACATGGCCGAGACGCTGATCTATTCGTCGAACATCGCCACCGCGCGGGTCGCCGACGAGATCGGTCCGCAGAAGATGCAGGCGATGTTCAAGAAGCTGGGCTTCGATACCAAGCCCGATATCGAACTGCGCGAAAAGGGCGGCCCGCTGTGGCCGAAATACTGGGCGCGGACGACGACGATGACGACGGCCTATGGCCACGGCATCGCGGTGACGCCGCTGCATCTGGCGAGCGCCTATGCAGCGCTGGTCAATGGCGGGATCTGGCGGCCGGCGACGTTGCTGAAGGTCGCGCCGGGCCATGCCCCGGTCGGCCGTCGCGTCATTAGCGAACAGACCAGCGCGCGGATGCGGCAGATGCTGCGGCTGATCGTGCAGCGCGGTACGGGGCGCAAGGGCGATGCGCCGGGCTACCGCGTCGGCGGCAAGACCGGCACCGCCGAGGCGGCGGTCTCGGGCGGGTACGATCATTCGCGCAACGTGGCGACGTTTGCGGCTGCGTTCCCGATGGATGCGCCGCGCTATGTCGTGCTCGCGATGCTGGATTCGCCGCTCGGCACGAAGGAAACCTCCGGGTGGAAGACCGCGGCGTGGAACACCGCGCCAGTGGTAGGCCGCACGATCTCACGCGTCGGTGCGATCCTGGGCGTGGTGCCGGACGCGCACCGCGACATCGACGTGTCTGACATCCTGCCGACTTTGTGGCAGGACCCGTCGCGTACACAGCCGACCGGGCAATGAGGACTATTGCATGAAACTCGCAGCGCTGACCGACGGGACGGAAGAGGCGCAGGTGACGGGGTTTGCGATCGATCACCGCAAGGTCGCGCCCGGCACGGTGTTCGGCGCGTTCGAAGGCGCGCGCGCCAACGGCGAGGACTTTATAGAGGACGCGATCCGCTCGGGCGCGATCGCGGTGGTCGCGCGGCCGGGCCTGACGGTCGAGGGTGCGACGTACATCGCCGACGACAATCCCCGCGAGCGGTTCGCGCAACTTGCCGCGAAGTTCTTCGCGCCGTTCCCGGATACGTCGGTCGCGATCACGGGGACGAACGGGAAGACGTCGTGCGTCGAGATGACCCGGCAGCTGTGGCGCATGGCCGGCTTCCATGCAGCCTCGATCGGCACGCTCGGGGTTACCACCGCGGACGAGCGCGTGACGACCGGCCTGACGACGCCTGACGTCGTAACCTTCCTGTCGAACGTCGCTGGTCTCGCGCGCGAGGGTGTGACGCATCTGGCGTTCGAGGCGTCGAGCCATGGGCTGACGCAGTACCGGACCGAGGGGCTGAAGGTGACCGCGGCGGCCTTCACGAACCTCAGCCGAGACCACCTCGACTATCACGGTGACATGGCCGCATATTTTACCGCCAAGATCCGATTGTTCTCCGAGGTGCTGTCGACCGACGGTACTGCAGTGGTCTGGGCGGACGATCCCCAGTCGGCACGCGTAATCGATCTGGCCCGCGAACGCGGCAACCGCTTGGTGACGGTCGGCACGCAGGGCGAGACGCTGCGGCTGGTCGGCCGCGATCCGACTTTGCTGGGGCAGGGGCTGACGATCGAGGCCGAGGGCCGGACGTACACGGTGACCCTCCCACTGATCGGCGCCTACCAGGCAGCGAACGCGCTGGTGTCAGCTGGGCTCGTGATCGCCACCGGCGGCGACGTGGCGGCAACGATCGCCAACCTCGCTCGGCTGCAACCGGTGCGCGGGCGGCTGGAGCGCGCGGTAATCGCGAAGTCGGGTGCGCCGGTTTACGTCGACTACGCCCACACACCCGATGCGCTGGAGGCGGCGATCGCGGCGCTCAAGCCCCATGCAGGCGGCAAGCTGATCGTTGTGTTCGGGGCAGGTGGCGATCGTGACACCGGCAAGCGTGAGACTATGGGACAGGTCGCGGTGCAGCACGCCGACCGGGTGATCGTGACCGACGACAATCCCCGAACTGAGGATGCGCGAGCGATCCGCTGCGACGTCCTGAAAGGCGCCCGCGGGGCCGAGGAAATCGGCGACCGGCGTGCGGCGATCGGGGCTGCGGTGCGTGAGGCTGGGCCCGAAGACATAGTGCTGATCGCCGGCAAGGGGCATGAGCAGGGGCAGATCGTCGGCGACTTGGTCCTCCCCTTCGACGACGTAACCGTCGCGCGGGAGTGTGCTGCGTGAGGGGGGCCATCTTTTTCCCCCCTCCCGCAAGCGGGAGGGGCATGCTTTTCGTCTCCCCTCCCGCAAGCGGGAGGGGTCGGGGGTGGGCTCGCGGGTTCGGCCGGCGTTGCGCTTCGTTGATAGCGCTCGCCCACCCCCCGACCCCCTCCCGCTTGCGGGAGGGGGGGAAGTGAGTCTCTGGACTTCCGCGGAGATCGCCACCGCCACTGGCGGCGTAGCGTCTGGTGAGTTTTCCGTAACCGGCGTTGCGTTTGACTCGCGCGAAGTCGGCCCCGGCGACCTCTTCATCGCAATGAAGGGCGAGGCCAGCGACGGCCACCTCTTCCTCGACCAGGCCTTCGCGCAGGGCGCAGCGGGCGCGATTGTGTCCGAACCCTGCGACCACCCGCACGTCCTAGTTGCGGACAGTTTTGCCGCATTGAACGCGCTTGGCGCCGCCAGCCGCGCACGCTCGTCCGCGAAGATCATCGGCGTCACAGGCTCCGTCGGCAAGACTAGCGCCAAGGAAGCCCTGTTCGCATGTCTAGACCGCGCAACCCCCGGCGACGTGCATCGCTCGGTAAAAAGCTACAACAACCACACCGGCGTACCGCTCAGCCTCGCCCGAATGCCGCGCGACGCGAAGTTCGGCGTGTTCGAGATGGGAATGAACCACGCCGGCGAACTCGCCGATCTGACCCAACTCGTCCGCCCGCATATCGCGATGATCACCGCGATCGCCCCCGCGCATACCGCCTTCTTCCACGACGAAAGCGCGATCGCGGATGCGAAGGGCGAGATCTTCGCCGGGCTCGAACCGGACGGCACCGCAATCGTCCCCTACGACAGCCCGCACCGCGATCGGCTGCTCGGCCACGCCGCCCCGCATGCCGCGCATATCGTCACGTTCGGCAGCGAAAAGGGCGCCGATGTCCGCGCGATCGAGGCGATGCGGTTGCCGACCGGCGGGACGTTCGTCACCGCGCGGATGGGGCAGGGGGCCGAGCATGAGCTGAGCTTTACGATCGCGCAGCCCGGCGCGCATTGGGTGTCGAACGCGCTGGGCGTGCTGGCGTGCGTGCAGGCGGCCGGGGGCGATCTCGGGCTTGCTGGGCTCGCGCTGGCTGAGCTTGGTGGGCTGCAAGGACGTGGTGCGCGGTCGCTGGTAACCGTAGGCGAAGGCCAAGCGCTGGTGATCGACGAGAGCTACAATGCCAACCCTGCCTCGATGCGCGCTACGCTCAGCGTTCTTGGCCACGAGCCCGGCCGGCACATCGCGGTACTCGGCGAAATGCGCGAGTTGGGCGAGGGTTCGGACGACTATCACGCCGGCCTCGCCGAGCCGATCCTCGCCGCGCGCGTCGAAATGGCGCTGCTCGTCGGTGAAGCGATGGCGCCGCTTGCGCAGGTGCTTGAGGGACAAGTCGAAACCGTCCATGTGGGCGACGCTGCGGCCGCGCTCGCGTCGTTACGGACGATCCTGGCGCCGGGCGATGTCGTGCTCGTCAAGGGATCGAACGGGGTGGGCCTTGCCCGCGTCGTGGCTGGTCTTCAAGCTGGCCTCAAAGGCGGGATTAACTGAATGTTGTACTGGCTCGCCGAGCATCTGGGGTTTCCCGGCCTGCTGAACCTCATCCGGTATCAGACGGTGCGGACCGGCGGTGCGGTGGCGACCGCCTTGATCATCGGCCTGATCATCGGGCCGAAGTTCATCGGCTGGCTGCGCGTACGGCAAGGCAAGGGGCAGCCGATCCGCGCCGACGGCCCGCAGACGCATCTGTCGAAGCGCGGCACGCCGACGATGGGCGGGTTGATGATCCTGACCTCGATGTGCCTCGCGATTTTCCTGTGGATGGACCTGAGCAACCCGTATGTCTGGGCGTGCGTGTTCGTGACGCTTGGCTTCGGGACGATCGGGTTCCTTGATGACTACGACAAAGTGCGCAAGGCGAGCACTGCGGGGATCAGCGGGCGGACGCGTCTGCTGCTCGAGTTCGCGATCGCCGGGATCGCCGCGACGATCATCATGTCGCAGAACGGGCCGCATCTGTACCTGCCGTTCACGTCGCGCATGTACCTGGATCTGGGCTGGTTCTTCCCCGTGTTCGCGGCGTTCACGATCGTGTCGTTCGGCAATGCGGTGAACCTTACCGACGGGCTCGACGGGCTGGCGACGATGCCGGTGATCATCGCCAGCGTCGCATTCATGGTGATCGTGTACCTGGTCGGGAACGTAAAGTTCGCCGATTATCTCGGCATTCCGCATGTGCCGCGTGCGGGTGAGTTGGCGATCTTCTGCGGGGCGATCGTCGGCGCGGGCTTAGCGTTCCTGTGGTTCAATGCGCCGCCGGCGGCGGTGTTCATGGGCGATACCGGGAGCCTCGCGCTCGGCGGCGCGCTGGGGACGATCGCGGTCGTTGCGCATCACGAGATCGTGCTGGGAATCATCGGCGGGCTGTTCGTGATCGAGGCGCTGTCGGTTATCATCCAGGTGTTCTTCTATAAGCGGACCGGCAAGCGCGTGTTCCGCATGGCGCCGATCCATCATCATTTCGAACAACTCGGCTGGGCCGAGGCGACGGTGGTTATCCGCTTCTGGATCATCGCGCTGGTGCTAGCGCTGGTCGGCCCTTTCGACGTTGAAGTTGCGGTGATTATTGCGCAGGCCTGGTGCGGGAAACGCTATGCGGTGCTGGGGCTGGCGCGGTCCGGGGCTGCGACTGTGCGGGCGCTTGTGGCTGGTGGGGTGCAGGTCGTCGCTTGGGACTCCGACGAGGGGAAGCGCGCCGTCTTCACTCCCTCTCCCCTCCGGGGAGAGGGTTGGGGTGAGGGGCAGCCCAGCAATGCTGCGCCCGGAACAGCCCCTCACCCAACCCTCTCCCCGGAGGGGAGAGGGCTCGTGGACGTTGCACCGCTCGACGATCTCGCAGGCTTCGACGCGCTAGTCGTATCGCCGGGCGTACCCCTCAACACCCATCCGCTCGCCGCAACTGCCCGCGCAGCCCGCGTGCCCATCATCGGCGACATCGAACTCTTCGCGCAGGCCCGCGCCGACCTCCCGCCACACAAGGTCGTCGGCATCACCGGCACCAACGGCAAGTCCACCACCACCGCGCTCGTCCACCACATCCTCAAGACCGCCGGCATTCCCACGTTGATGGGCGGCAATATCGGCCTGCCCATCCTCGAACAGCAACCGCTCCCCGAGGGAGGCGTCTATGTGCTCGAACTGTCGAGCTACCAGATCGACCTGACGCAGACGCTCGATTGCGACGTCGCGGTGCTGCTCAACATTACGCCGGATCATCTCGATCGTTATGATGGGTTCGAGGGCTATGCGGCGTCGAAGGCGCGGTTGTTCGCGATGCAGTCGCCCGAGCATGACGCTGTCATCGGCATCGGCGATGCGCCGTCTGCGCGGATCGCGCGCGGGCTGTCGGCGAAAAGCGAGCATCTCACCAAGATCGCGCCGGGCGTATGCCTGTTCCAAGGCAACTGGCCTGCGCTCCAGGGCCCGCACAACGCGCAGAACGCGCTCGCCGCGATCGCGGTCGTGAAGGCGCTGGGGGTAAGCGAGGTCGACATCGACCGCGGTCTCACCAGCTTCACCGGCCTGCCGCACCGCATGCAGCAGATCGCCTCGTACGGCGGCATCGCCTATGTCGACGACAGCAAGGCGACCAATCCCGAAAGCACCGCGCCCGCACTCGCCGCGTTTGACCGCGTCCACTGGATCGTCGGCGGACGCGCAAAAGGCGACGACCTCGACGCCTGCAAGCCCGCCTTCGGCCACGTCGTGCACGCCTACACGATTGGCGAGGCTGGCCCAAAATTCGCTGAAATCCTGAAGGACTCCATGCCTGTCGATAACGTCGGCACGCTCGACGCAGCCGTCCGCAGCGCCGCCGCCAACGCGCGTCCCGGCGACACGGTGTTGTTATCCCCCGCTTGTGCTAGCTTCGACCAGTTTCGCGATTACGAAGCGCGCGGGGCGGCGTTCCGCGCTGCGGTGGAGTCGCTGGCATGACCGATATGCGCGCTGGGACCATGGATATGGGTGTGTCCGGACAGAAGAACGGGATCGTCGCGAAGATGAAGCGACGCGGCGGGCGTGGCGACCAGTCGCCGCTCGGCACGTGGTTCTGGGACATCGACCGGATGCTGCTGTTGCTGACGCTGTTCCTGATCGCGATCGGGCTGATCGCGGTCGCCGCAGCGTCGCCGGCGAGCGCGGTCCGCTATTCGGGCGAGCATCACAAGATCGCGCCGCTCTATTATTTCTGGCGACAGTTGATGTGGGTGGGCGTGTCGCTCCCCGTGCTGTTCGGCGTCTCGATGATGCCCGTCTCGATGGCGCGGCGGATGGCGATCGGCGGGTGCGCGTTGTTCGTGCTGATGCTGATGGTGACGCCGTTCATCGGGGTTGAGGCGAATGGTGCACGCCGTTGGCTCGGCGTCGGGTTCGCACAGTTCCAGCCTTCCGAGTTCCTCAAACCCCTTTTCATCGTCACCGTAGCGTGGCTGTTGTCGCTGCGTGCGAAGGATGCTGAGCTGCCGACGGTGCTGATCACCGGCGCGATGACCGCGGGCGTCGCGGTGCTGCTGATGCTGCAACCCGATTTCGGCCAGACGATCATCTTCTGTACGGTGTGGATGACGCTGCTGATGATCGCGGGGACGCCCGCCAAAGTGCTGTTCGGGCTCATGGCGATGGCACCGGCCGGGCTGGTTGCGGCCTATATATTCTACGGCGTGGCGCGGTCGCGGATCGACGCGTTCCTGTTTCCGGGCGTAGAGGGCGAGGGCGCTGGCGATCATTTCCAGACCAATGCCGCGCATAATACGCTGACCGCGGGCGGCTGGACCGGGACCGGGCCGGGTGCTGGCGCGGCGAAGTTCGGGCTGCCCGAGGCGCATACCGACTATATCTTCTCGGTGATCGGCGAGGAGTTCGGACTGATCGCGTGTTCGGTGATCGCGGTGATCTTCCTCGCGATTGTGGTGCGCGTGTTCGTCAAGTTGCTGGACGAGCAGGACGAATTCAAGCTGCTCGCATCCGCCGGCCTTGCCACGCAGTTCGGCGCGCAGGCGCTGGTCAGCATGGCGGTGAACACCGGCCTCGCGCCGTCGAAGGGTATGACGCTGCCGTTCATCAGCTATGGCGGCTCGTCGATGATCGCGTTGTCGGTCGGCATGGGGTTGCTGCTGGCGTTTACCCGGCGCAATCCGTTTCTCACGCGGAGCCCCTATGTCGTCCGCTGGAGTGGTGAATGAGTAAGCATTATGTCCTGGCCGCCGGTGGCACGGGCGGACACATGGTTCCGGCAGCGGCGCTCGCGGCCGAACTGACGAAGCGTGGCCACCGTGTTGCGCTAGTCAGCGATGCGCGCGGCGTGCGCTTTCCGGGTCTGTTCGAGGAAATCCAGACGCATGTCCTGCCCGCCGGGCGCTTCAGCGGCGGGCCTTTGGGCTGGGCCAAGGCGACGCGCGAGATGTGGCGTGGGCGGGCGATGGCGCGCGAGCTCTACCGGACGTTCAAGCCGGCTGCGGTGATCGGCTTTGGCGGATACCCCGCACTGCCGGCGTTGCTGGCGGCGTTCGCGGACAAGATTCCAACGGCTGTGCATGAGCAGAATGCGGTGCTGGGGCGGGTGAACCGCTTTGTTGCGGGCCGTGTCGATGCGATCGCGACCTCGTCCGAGCCGACCGAGCGGTTGGCGCCGAAGCTGCTGGGCAAGACGCATCTGGTCGGCAATCCGGTGCGCGAGGCGGTGCTGGCGTTGCGTGCCCGGCCTTATCCGCTGCTGGAGGAGGACGGCATCTTCCGCGTGCTCGTGACTGGTGGGAGCCAGGGGGCGAGCATCCTGTCTCAGGTCGTGCCCGATGGCCTCGCGATGCTGCCGGTGACGTTCCGGCGGCGGTTGCAGGTGACGCACCAGGCGCGGATCGAGGATATCGACGCCGTGCGTGCCAAGTACGCCGAGCATCATATTCCGGCCGAGTTGGCGACGTATCTGCCCGATATGCCCGAGCAGCTGGCGTGGGCGCATCTGGTGATCGCGCGCGCGGGGGCTTCGACGATTTCGGAGCTGACCGCGGCGGGGCGGCCGGCGATCCTTGTGCCTCTGCCGAGCGCGACCGACGACCATCAGACGGCGAACGCGCGCGAGATTACGAAGGCCGGCGGCGCGCGGACGATCGCGCAGAAGGATTTTACCGCAGTGGAACTGGCCAAGCAGATGCAGAAACTCGGGCTCGATCCGGCGGCATTGCAGAATGCGGCAGGACGCGCGCGCAGTTGCGGCAGGCCCAATGCTGCGAGCGATCTCGCCGATCTGGTCGAGAGTCTCGACGCGCCGGTGATTCGCCTACCGGTCGGCGCCCCCTCCAAGCCCAAGGCGCAGTTCGCATGAAGGGCGTCGCAACCGATATCGGCACGATCCACTTCGTCGGCATCGGCGGGATCGGCATGTCGGGCATCGCCGAGGTGATGAAAAACCTCGGCTACCGCGTGCAGGGCTCGGACGTGGCCGAGGGCTATGTCGTGCAGGGCTTGCGCGACAAGGGCATCCCGGTCGCGATCGGCCACGCCGCGTCGAACATCGGCGACGCCGCGGTGGTGGTCGTGTCGACCGCGATCGTGCGCTCGAACCCCGAGGTCGAGGCGGCGCTCAATGCGCGCGTGCCGGTGGTACGGCGCGCGGAGATGCTCGCCGAACTGATGCGGTTGAAGTCGACCGTCGCGGTCGCCGGCACGCACGGGAAGACCACGACCACGTCGATGGTGGCGGCTTTGCTCGATGCGGGCGGGGTCGATCCGACGGTCATCAACGGCGGGATCATTAACTCGTACGGCTCGAACGCCCGATTGGGCGCGAGCGACTGGATGGTGGTCGAGGCGGACGAGAGCGACGGCAGCTTCCTGCGGCTAGACGGGACGATCGCGGTGGTGACCAATATCGATCCCGAGCATCTCGATCACTACGGCTCGTTCGACGCGGTGAAGGATGCGTTCGTCGAATTCGTCGAGAACGTGCCCTTCTATGGCGCGGCGCTGCTGTGTCTCGATCATCCGGAGGTGCAGGGAATCCTGCCGCGGGTTCGCGATCGTCGGGTCGTGACGTACGGTTCTCTCGGCGCAGGCGGACGTGCGGGGCGTCGAAGTTACGCCGATACCGGGCGGCAACCGGTTCGATTGTGTGGTGCGCGAGCGCGATGGTGCGACGCGGACGATCGTTGGGATCGAGATGCCGATGCCGGGGCGGCATAACGTACAGAACGCACTGGCGGCGATCGGTGTGGCGCTGGAACTCGGGATTGCGGATGCGACGATCCAGCAGGGGTTTGCCAAGTTCGGGGGCGTGAAGCGGCGCTTCACCAACGTCGGCGAAGTGGCCGTCGAAAGTGGGAGCGTGACGATCATCGACGATTACGGCCATCACCCGGTCGAGATCCGCGCCGTACTTGCGGCTGCGCGTGAGGGTGTGAAGGGCCGCGTTATCGCGGTGGTGCAGCCGCACCGCTATTCGAGGCTCGGCAATCTGATGGAGGACTTCCAGACGGCGTTCAACGACGCCGACCGGGTGCTGGTGACGCCGGTTTACGCCGCGGGCGAGGCGCCAGTCGAAGGCGTCGACGCTGGCGCGCTGGTCGAGGGACTGAAGCGCCGCGGACACCGGTTTGCGGGTGTGGTCGCGGACGCTGATGCACTGGCAGTGGAATTGGCGGCCACGATCGAGGCGGACGACATGGTCGTTTGCCTGGGGGCTGGCGACATCACGAAGTGGGCGGCTGGCCTCGCCGATGCGATCGCCGCTGAGCGCGCCAAGGTGCTGGCGTGAGCGGTGCCGCTTCTGCTCCCCTTCCGCTTGCGGGAGGGGGCGGGGGAGGGGCTCCGGCCTCCACCGACGGCGCGCGCGGGGCTATGTCACTCCCTCCCCTAACCCCTCCCGCAAGCGGGAGGGGAATCAAGGCCGAGACCGGGGCTTCGTTGGCAGCGTTCATATGGTTTCGGACTGGTGGGCCGGCGGAGGCGCTGGTGCGGCCTGATACGGCGAACGATCTCGCTGCGTATTTGCGCGATCTCGATCCTTCGACGCCAGTGCTGCCAGTCGGGGTCGGCTCGAACCTGATCGTACGCGATGGTGGCGTACCGGGTGTGGTCGTGCGCCTCCCCAAGGCGATGGCGAAGGTCTCGGTACAGGATGGCCGCGTTCGCGCAGGCGGCGGCGCGATGGGGATCACCGTTGCCAGCGCCGCGCGTGACGCAGGGATTGCCGGGCTCGAGTTCTTGCGCGGGATTCCGGGGACTGTTGGCGGCGCTGTTCGGATGAACGCAGGCGCTTATGGTCGCGATGTCAGCGACATTCTGGTCGAGGCTACCGTCGTTACGCGTGAGGGTTCGGTCGAAGTCTGGCCCGCCCAGAAGCTCGGGTTCACCTATCGCCATTCCGACCTCCCGGCAGGAGCAGTGGTGGTCGAAGCCGTATTCTCCGGCACGCCCGGCGAGCCCGCCGTGATTGGTGCCGAAATGGATCGGATCGCCGCTGAGCGCGAGGCTTCGCAGCCTTTGCGGTCGCGCACCGGGGGCTCGACGTTCAAGAACCCCGAGGGGCACAAGGCTTGGGCGTTGATCGATGCGGCCGGGTGTCGGGGGCTGACTCGCGGCGATGCGCAGGTCAGCGAGAAGCATTGCAATTTCCTGCTGAACCTCGGGTCCGCGTCGAGCGCGGAGATCGAGGCGCTGGGTGAAGAGGTACGGGACAGAGTGAAAGCGCATTCGGGGGTGACGTTGGAATGGGAAATCCAGCGGGTTGGCATCGCTGCTCCCTCTCCCCCGCGGGGAGAGGGTCGGGGTGAGGGGCTGCCAAACACCGCATCGCCCGCGCTTTCTACCAGCGATGCGGCCGGTGATGGCGGGCGCCCACCCCTCGGTCCCCTCCCGCATGCGGGAGGGGAGGCATGACGGTGCCCCTTCACATCGCAGTCCTGATGGGCGGCTGGTCGGCGGAGCGTGAGGTTTCGCTGATGTCGGGCAATGGCTGTGCCGACGCGCTGGAGTCGCTCGGCCACCGGGTCACGCGGATCGATATGGGGCGGGATGTCGCTGCCAAGCTGGCGGAAGCGAAGCCGGATCTTGTGTTCAATGCACTGCATGGGACGCCTGGCGAGGATGGGTCTGTGCAAGGGCTGCTCGAACTGATGGGTCTGCGCTACACGCACTCCGGTCTTGCGACGTCGGTGATCGCGATCGACAAGGTGCTGACCAAGCTGCTGCTCGTCCCCGCCGGTATCCCGATGCCGGGCGGGCGGATCGTCAAGTCGGCGGACCTGTTCGAGAGTGATCCTATGGCGCGGCCATATGTGTTGAAGCCGGTCAATGAGGGCTCCTCGGTCGGCGTGGCGATCGTTACCGACAGCGGCAATTACGGCAATCCGATTTCGCGCGACAGCGTCGGGCCTTGGGGCGAGTTCGAGGAATTGCTCGCCGAGCCGTATATCCGTGGGCGCGAGCTGACGACCGCTGTGCTCGGCGGCAAGGCGCTCGGCGTGACCGAGTTGAAGCCCAAGAGCGGCTGGTATGATTACGACGCGAAATACACCGATGGGATGACCGTCCACGTCTGCCCGGCGGAGATCCCCGACGAAATCTCCGACGCCTGCAAGAGCCTCGCGCTCGAAGCGCACCGGTTGCTTGGCTGCAAGGGCGCGTCGCGATCGGACTTCCGCTGGGATGACGAGCGCGGGGTCGACGGGCTGTTCCTGCTCGAGGTGAACACCCAGCCGGGCATGACTCCGCTCAGCCTCGTCCCCGAACAAGCGCGGCATATCGGCATGAGCTATGCCGAGCTGGTCCAGGCGATCGTCGACGAGGCGCTTCAGGACCATCCTTCCCCATGAGCCGCACGATCAAGCGCGGTCCGCCGCCCAAGCGGCCCGCCCCGCGGCGTAAAGTCGCGGTCAAGAAGGTGTCGGTGATGGACCGGCTGGTCGGGATGCTCCCGGTCAGCGAGGAGACGCTCAAGAAAATTGCGACCTGGTCGATCCTCGGCGCTGGGGGCGCGGTGGCGATCGCGGCGGCGACATGGGTCGGCATCCCCGGCATGATCGGTGCCGCTTTGGCCGAAGGCGCCGGGCGCGCGGGCTTCAAGGTTGAGCAGATCGAGGTGACCGGTCTCAAGCGGATGGACCGGATGTCGGTCTATGCGGTCGCGCTGGAGGACAAGCAGAACCAGACGTCGATGCTGTCGGTCGATCTGGAGGCGGTGCGGCAAAAGCTGTTGCGCTATGGCTGGATCGCGGACGCGCACGTGTCGCGGCGGCTGCCCAACACGTTGCTCGTCGATATCGTCGAGCGGACGCCCGCGGCAGTGTGGCAGGACAACGGCCAGCTGACGCTGATCGATTCGTCGGGCGTGCTGCTGGAGCCGGTCCAGCCCGAGGCGATCCCGAACCTGCCGCTGGTGATCGGGCCGGGCGCGGATCGGCAGGAGGCGTCGTACCAGATTCTGCTCGCCGCCGCGCCCGCTCTGAAGCCGCGCGTGAAGGCGGCGACCTGGGTCGGCAATCGGCGCTGGGACCTCACCTTCGAGAGCGGCGAGACTTTGGCGCTACCCGAGGACGGAGCGCCCCGAGCGCTTGTGAAGTTTGCCGAACTGGACGGCGCGCGTCCGCTGCTGGGGCGCGGCTGGATCCGGTTCGACATGCGCGACCCGACCAAGCTGGTCGCGCGCAAGCCGGGTGCGAGCCTGGCGCACAGCGTCGACGTGCCGGCGCCAGCGAGCGTGCCGGAAACGGGCGAGACTACGAATACCCCGTCGCAAACGGCGGGCGCGAACGTAACGGGCGGGGAGGGATGACATGGCAAAGGTGGCACCGGAAGGGCTGATCACGGCGCTCGATATCGGGTCGTCGAAGGTTTCGGCGATGATCGCGCAGAAGGGGGACGGGGGCGAGTTGATCGTGCTCGGCACCGGCCAGCGCGAGAGCCGGGGCGTCAAGCGTGGCTATATCGCCGACATGGCGACGACCGAGGCGGCGGTGCGCGAGGCGGTCGAGCAGGCCGAGCGGATCGCCGGGATCAACATCGAGAATGTCTGGGTCGGGTTCTCGGCCGGCGGGCTGGTGTCCGATGTCGCCGAGGTCGAGTTCGAACTGGGCGGTCACCGCGTCGAGCAGCAGGATATCGACGCACTGCTCGCCGCCGGGCGCAATTCTATCGATCCGCAGGGACGGATGGTGCTCCACGCGCAGCCCGCGCTCTATACGCTAGACGGGCTGACGGGGGTGAAGACGCCGCTCGGTCTGCATGCGGATCGGCTGGGGGTGCACATCCACGTTGTCGCGGCGGACGGTTCGCCGGTGCGCAATCTCGATCTGTGCGTGCGATCGGCGCATCTCGAAGTGAAGTCGATCATCGCCTCGCCGGTCGCGACCGGGCTTGCCTGCCTCAGCGACGAGGAGCGCGAGCTTGGCGTCGCGCTGGTCGAGATGGGGGCGGGGATCACCAACGTGTCGCTGTTCGCTGGCGGCATGCTGGTCGGCCTGACCTCGATCCCAATCGGCGCGCAGGACATCACCGACGACATCGCGAGCGCATTCGGCACGCGGCGGCAGAATGCCGAGCGGATGAAGTGCTTCCACGGCTCGGCCAACGCCAGCCCCCGCGACAACCACGACATGATCCCGGTCATGCCGATCTCAGCGGAGGACGGCGCGGGCGAGGGCGCTCAGATCACCAAGGCGCAGCTGATCGGCGTGATCCGCCAGCGGCTCGAGCATCAGATGGGCGAGGTGCGTAACGCGCTGACCAAGCTGAAGTTCGAGGGGCCGGTCGGGCGTCAGGTCGTGCTGACCGGTGGTGGTGCCGAGCTGAAGGGCATCGCCGACTATGCGCAACAGGCGCTCGGGCGGTCGGTGCGGATCGGTCGACCGCGCGGGCTGACCGCGCTGCCGGAAGCGCATGGCGGACCGGCGTTCGCGACGCTAGCGGGGTTGGCCTTCTACGCGGCGACCAATCCGATCGACCTTCGCGGGCTCGCGCCGCAGCGGACGACGGTGCATCGGCCAAAGGGTATGGGCATGGTGCGGAAATTGATTCAGGCGGCGCGCGCGAATTATTAAGAGTTTCGAGGGCACTGGCGCATTTCGGCTGGAACCGGCCGGGGCGTTAGTGCACACAGGTTAATCAGGGGCCCGGTCATAGCGTATCTACCGGGTTGTGCGGAGAACGGCGATGAGCATCGAATTCCTTAGTCCCGAAGTGGACGATCTGGCCCCCCGCATCGCGGTGATCGGCGTCGGCGGCGCGGGCGGCAACGCGATCGCCAACATGATGCGGGCCGACGTCCAGGGCGTCGATTTCCTCGTGGCGAACACCGACGCGCAGGCGTTGAAGCAGTCGACCGCGCCGCAGCGGATCCAGCTCGGTACCAAGATCACGCAGGGTCTCGGCGCCGGCTCGCGTCCGGAGATCGGTCGCGCGGCTGCCGAAGAGACGATCGATCAGCTCGCCAAGATGCTCGAGGGCGCGCACATGTGCTTCATCACCGCCGGCATGGGCGGCGGCACGGGCACGGGCGCGGCACCGGTCATCGCCAAGGCGGCGCGCGACATGGGCATCCTGACGGTCGGCGTCGTGACCAAGCCGTTCGCGTTCGAGGGCAACCGTCGCGCGAAGTCGGCCGAGGGCGGCATCGACGAGCTGCAGAAATACGTCGACACACTGATTGTGATCCCGAACCAGAATCTGTTCCTCATCGCCAACGCGAACACGACCTTCAAGGAAGCGTTCACGATGGCGGACGAGGTGCTCCAGCAGGGCGTCCGCAGCATCACCGACCTGATGGTGATGCCGGGTCTCATCAACCTCGATTTCGCCGACGTCCGCTCGGTGATGCAGGAGATGGGCAAGGCGATGATGGGCACCGGCGAGGCCAGCGGCGACAACCGCGCGCTCGAGGCGGCGCAGAAGGCGATCTCCAACCCGCTGCTCGAAGGCGTCAGCATGCGCGGCGCGAAGGGCGTCATCATCTCGATCACCGGCGGCGACGACATGCGCCTGCTCGAAGTCGACGAAGCCGCGAATCACATCCGCGACCTGGTCGATCCCGATGCGAACATCATCTGGGGTTCGGCGTTCAACCAGGAGCTGGAGGGCAAGATTCGCGTCTCGGTCGTCGCGACCGGGATCGACGCCGATGCGCGCCCGCCCGAGGTTGCGCCCGAGCCGACGCGCTCGTTCAGCTTCGGATCGCGCAAGACCGACGAGACGACCTCGTTCCGTCCGAGCGAGCCCGCTACGGCGTCGGCCGCGCCCGCTGCGTCGTCCGCTGACGAAGAGCCGCTCGACCTGAACGCGTCGTCGGAAGTCGAGGCGTCGTCGTCGAAGTCCGATAACGAACTGGTGCTCGGTGCCGAGACGATCGTGCCGCAGGCCGCACCTGCTCCCGCCGCACCGGCGCCGCAGCCCGCACCTGCGCCCGCACCCGCGGCGCGCACTTATGGCGAGGAGCCCTACGGCCGCGGTCCGATCGCGCGTCCGGCGTCGGCATCGTCCGTACCGCCCGCTCGCGCACCCATCGCGCCTGCAATTCCGGTACCGACCCCGGCTGCCGACGAAGGTGGTGCCCGTCGCCGCTGGCTCGCTCCGGGTGCAGAGGCTGCGCCCGAGGCGGTACCGGCCGCACCGCGCGTGAAGCTCGGCGGCACGCTGTTCGAACGCATGTCGAACGCAGCCCGCGGCGCAGCGAAGGAAGACGGCGAAGCGGCTCCCCAGGATCCGCTCGACATCCCGCGCTTCCTGCACCGCCAGAACAACCAGTAAGCCTGGGCGCCGTTCTCTCGATTTGGCGGGAGAACGGCGGGGCAAGTGGGTTGCTCGGGGGCATCGTTTGCCAACATATTCACCTCCCCGGTGGAGGCTGCGGCCCAGTTGGCAAGATCGATGTAACGGAGCGCTTTCCATCGTCATTTCCGTCTGCCAACTGGACCCCGGCCTTCGTCGGGGAGGCGGCGTTTCAAAGTGAACGCTTTTCCAAGATCACAGATGTCGAATCCGCAGATCGTAACCCTCGCCCGTTGCTTGCTCCTCGGCGCTTCACTCGTCGCCGCCCCAGCCCAGTTCGCCGCGCCCGTGCGTCGCAGATGTTGCCGGTTCGATCGGGCTGGCGTCTAGACAGATGATCTCATGACCCGCTCGTCCCATCATCTCCTGACCGCCGCGCTGGCCCTGGTCCTCGCGGCCGTACCCTGCGCCGCGTCCGCGCAGGCCATCGTCCAGGCGATTCCCGGCACGACCGATGCGGACAAGCTCGGCGACGTCATGCGCCAGCTCGCGAGCAACCCCCGCAACATCGACGCACTGATCAAGGCCGGCGATTTGTCGATGGGCCTAGGCGACCTCAGCGGTGCGGCGGCGTTGTTCGCTCGCGCCGAAAAGGTGAACCCGCGCGACGGACGCGCCAAGGCGGGAATGGCCTCGATCCTCGTCCGGTCGGAACGTCCGGGCGAAGCGCTCCGCTACTACGCGCAGGCGGAAGGCCTCGGCCTCGACCCACGCAATTTCGCCGCCGACCGCGGCCTCGCCTACGATCTGATTGGCCAGCAGGACCGCGCCCAGCGCGACTACCGCGTAGCACTCCGCGATGCCCCCGATGACGAGACCATCCGGCGATATGCGCTGTCGCTCGGCATTTCCGGAAAGCCCGACCTCGCGATCCAGCAGCTCAACCCACTACTGCTCAAGAGCGACCGTGGTGCGTGGCGCTCGCGCGCTTTCATCATCGCGATGAACGGCGACGTCGCTGGCGCCGAGAAGATCGCAACCACGATGATGCCGCGCGGGACCGCGCAGGGCTTGCAACCCTTCTTTCAGCGCCTGCCGACACTCCCGGCGAGCGACCGCGCCTTCGCGGTACATTTCGGCGAAGTCCACGCAACGCCCGCGCGTCTCGCGGATGCACGAATGGCGCCGCCACTGGGCATGCTCGCCGCAGACCCGACCGCTCCGGTAATGATGGCCGCGGTGACGCCACAACCCACAGTCGTCGCGACCACCGGCAAGAGGGACAAGCGCGACCGCCGCTCCAGGCCCGACCGGGTCCAGATGGCTGCGGCAACGCGCACGCCCTCGCCAACCACCGCCGCGCCAACCACAACCGCGCCGCGTACCACGACGATCGTTCCCGCGCCGACCCCAACCCCCTACGCCCCACCGGTCCAGCTCGCAGCCGCGCCGATGCAGATGGTCCAGCCGCTCCCCACCCGCACGGTCCAGCCCGCACCGCAGCAAAGCTATTCGGCACCGACCGTCGCGGTCCAGGGTGCCCGCATCAACCCGGCCGCGGAAACGAACTCGGTGGTCGCGGCCACGATCCCACCGAGCATGGCGTCGGTACCGGCAAATTCGGTCGCGCGCGTTCTACCCGCCCCCTCGACGGCCGGAACCCTTCCCCAGAGCGTAGCTACGCAGATGGCGGCGATCCCGGTGGGACAGGCAGCGACCGATCCGACCCGCGCAGCCAACGCGCTCGCGGCGTCGGCGGTGGCGTCGCCCTCGGTTTCCGCGCAACCGGCTTCCATCCAGTCGGCACCCGTTCCGCAGACCGTCCCAGTCCAGAGCGCCAGCGCCGCAACGCCGACGCCCGGTTTCACCAGTACGCCTGCGCCGCTAACCACGACCGAAGTGGCCGCCACGGCACCGCCGCGCACCCACGCGGTCCCGGCGAGTGAGGACTCGATCCTCGCGCGGATCGTCGCCGGCCTGTCGATCCCCGCCTCCGAACTCGACGTCGCGCCGATGCGTCCCGCGCCCGTCGTGACACCCGCCGCCATCCCGGTTTCGGACGATGCCGAGCGTGTACTCGCGGAGGCGAAGGCCAAGACCGAACGCGACGCCGCCGCCAAGGCGATCGCGGCAAAGACGCTCGCCGCCGAAAAGCTCGCAGCCGACAAGAAAGCCGCGGCCGACAAGAAGGCCGCAGCGAAAAAAGCCATCGCCGACAAGAAGGCGCTGGCCGAGAAAAAGGCCGCGGCCGCCGAAAAGCTCGCCGCCGACAAGGCCGCAGCCGAAGAAAAGCGGATCGCGCGTGCCAATCCCGCGCGGACCTGGGTCCAGGTATCGACCGGCCCCCTCGAGGGCGACCTGCCCAAGGCGTGGAAGAACGCCAAGGCCAAGGCCCCGACCGTGTTCGGCACCCGCGCCGGCTGGACCGCGCCGTGGAAGGCGACCAACCGCGTGCTCGCCGGCCCGTTCAAGACCGATGCGGAAGCCCGCACCTTCGTCAATCAACTCGCCAAGGAAGGCGTCCCGACGTTCACCTTCACCAGCGATCCCGGCGAAATCATCACCAAGTTGCCTGCGAAGTGAGTTACCGTGCGCCCTGGGCATCGGACCCGGCGCGCAGCAAAGGACGGCTTCACGAGGAACAGAACGGGTCCGTCCGTGGCCCGCGCGATGCCTTCCAGCGCGACCGCGACCGGATCATCCACTCGATCAGCTTCCGTCGTCTGCGCCACAAGACGCAAGTCTTCATGGCCCCCGACGGCGATCATTTCCGCGTCCGCCTGACGCACAGCCTGGAGGTCGCGCAGATCGGCCGGACGATCGCGCGGACGCTGGCGCTGAACGAGGATCTGACCGAGGCGCTGTGCCTCGCGCACGACATCGGCCATCCCCCGTTCGGCCATGCCGGCGAGGACGCGCTGAAGGCGGCGCTGATGCCGTCGGTCGAGGACGGCGGGCAGGGCGGGTTCGATCACAACGGCCATACGTTGCGCACGCTGGTCACGATCGAGCGGCCTTATCCGATGTGGAACGGGCTCAACCTGACCTGGGAAACGCTCGAAGGGCTCGCCAAGCATAATGGCCCGGTGCGAAATCCGGGCTGGGCGCTGGCGGCGGCGGATGCCGAGTTTCCCCTGGCGCTGACCAGCTTCTCGTCGCTCGAGGCACAGGTCGCGGCGATCGCCGACGATATCGCCTACGACAATCACGACATCGACGACGGCCTTCGCGCCGGGTTGCTGACGCTCGACCAGATGCTCGCGGTACCGCTGGTCGCGCGCGGCTGGGACGACGTGCGTCGCCGCTTCCCCGACGTCGCGCCGAAGCGTCTGGTCGGCGAACTCGTCCGCACGCAGATCGGGACGATGGTCAACGACCTGATCGCCGAGACACGGCAGCGGATCGCGGCGAGCGGCGTTACAAGCGTCGACGACGTCCGCGCCGCCGGGCAGTGCCTGGTCGGCTTCTCTCCCGAAATGCGCGAGGCTGAGCGCGACCTGAAGCGCTTCATGTACGCCAATCTCTACCATCACCCGCGCCAGCTGGCGGCGGCCGACGCGGCGCACGGCATCGTGTCCGGCCTGTTCGCGGTGTACCGCGACGATCCGGCGACGATCCCCGAAGAGTGGCGCGAGCGCTTGCCGACCGACGATCCCGACCGTAGCCGGCATATCGCAGATTTCATCGCGGGGATGACGGACCGGTACGCCGTATCCCGTTACCGCGAGCTGGTCGGCCCCATCGACCTGCCCGAGGGATTCTGACTTCTGCTCCCCTTCCTGGAAGGGAGGGGCTGGGGGTGGGTGGGCTGGCTTGTGCCGCTACTGTTCCACACCACGGAAACCGACCCACCCCCAACCCCTCCCTTCCAGGGAGGGGAGTCAACGGGGCAAAGGGTTTACGCAAGCGCGAGACCCAAACGCAAACGGCGGCCGGACCGAGGTCCGACCGCCGCTGCTGATACCAAAAGCAGGTCCGCTCAGCGCGTAACCGAAGCGATACCGCCGGCTGCACCATTGGCTTCGGCAGTCTTGAACGCGACCGGGACGCCGGCCGACTCACCCGATACGCGGTCGCCGCGGACGACCAAGTGGAACTTCTGGCCCGAGGGATAGCGGCGACCGTCGATGATCTGCCGGCCATGGTCCTGCGTCGAGGTATAGACGTACGTGCTGCCTTCGTGAACGAAGCTCTGCTTGGCCTCTGCGGCCATGCCGATCGTCGACGTGAGGGCGGCGGCGGCTGCTGCGATGATCTTGACGGTGTTGCGCATGATCGTGTCTCCCGCGTGGTGCTTCGAGCCGGTCTTCACCCAACTCTCAAGTCGACGAAATATTGCGGTGCAGCATGAGTTGCAATTGCAAACCTATCCATCGCGATTGCGCGTACTGCAATGATGGTCCGTAACGGCACCAATTGCCTCAGATATCCTCGTCGCCCGCGACGGACGTCACTTAACTGGATTAAAATTGAGCACCGCGCCGCTATGGTCTAGAGCGCGCGTTTCCTCGACGTACCGGGACTGCCATGACGCTCTACACCCGTTTTGCCGCGCACATCGACGCGGCGCTCGACACCCTGACCGCGGCGGGCACGCTGCCGGCGGGGCTCGACCGCAGGAACGTCACGGTCGAGCCGCCGCGCGACACCAGCCACGGCGATCTCGCGACCAACGCCGCGATGGTCCTCGCCAAGCCCGCCAAGACCAACCCGCGCGTGCTGGCCGACGCACTGGTCGCCGAATTGTCGAAGCTTGAGGACGTCGCCTCGGCCAGCGTCGCCGGCCCGGGCTTCATCAACATGAAGCTGACCGACGACGCATGGCGCGCGGAACTCGCCGCGATCCCCGGCGGCGGGCGCCGATTATGGTCGCTCGAAGCAAGGCGCGGGGATCACCGTCAACATCGAATATGTCTCGGCCAATCCGACCGGACCGATGCACATGGGGCATTGCCGCGGCGCGGTCGTCGGCGATGCACTCGCCAGCCTGCTCGAGTTCGCCGGCCACAAGGTGATCCGCGAATATTACGTCAACGATGCCGGCGGCCAGGTCGATGTGCTCGCGCGCTCGGTCCACCTCCGCTACCGCGAGGCGCTCGGCGAGACCGTCGAGATCCCCGAGGGCCTGTATCCCGGCGACTATCTCGTCCCCGTCGGCCAGTCGCTCGCGAAGGAATTCGGCGACCGCTACGTCGGCGCGCCCGAGGGCGAATGGCTGGTCGTCTTCCGCACGCAGGCGGTCGCCGCGATGATGGTGATGATCCGCGCCGATCTTGCACTTCTCGGGATCGAGCACGAGGTGTTCGCCTCGGAAGCCGAGCTTCAGGCTGCGAAGAAGCCGGACGCGGCCGAGGCGGAACTGCGGTCGCGCGATCTCGTCTACGACGGCGTGCTCGAAGCACCGAAGGGCGAGACGCCCGACGATTGGGAGCCGGTCGAGCTGCCGCTGTTCCGCTCGACGCAGTTCGGCGACGATCAGGATCGCCCGATCAAGAAGTCGAACGGGTCGTGGACCTATTTCGGCGCCGATCTCGCCTATCATTTCCAGAAGAGTCAGAGCGCCGATCAGCTGATCGACATCTGGGGCGCGGATCATGGCGGTACGGTCAAGCGGATCGTCGCGGCGGTGGCGGCGCTGACCGGCGGCAAGACGCGGTTCGACGTCAAGCTCGTCCAGATGGTCCGGCTGTTGCGCAACGGCGAGCCGGTCAAGATGTCGAAGCGGTCGGGCAACTTCGTCACGCTGGCCGACGTCGTGCGCGAAGTCGGCAAGGACGTCGTGCGCTTCACGATGCTGACGCGGCGGTCCGACGCGCAGATGGACTTCGACTTCGCCAAGGTGGTCGAGGCGTCGAAGGACAATCCGGTTTTCTACGTCCAGTACGCACACGCTCGCATCGCATCGCTGCACCGGCGTGCGGAAGAGGCGGGAATTACGCCGATTGCGGCCGACCTGTCCCGGCTTGATACGGACGAACTGGCACTCGTTCAGCTTGCGGCGCAATTTCCGCGGCTTGTCGAGATCGCCTCGACGGCCCGCGAGCCACATAGAATTGCATTCTATCTCTACGACTTGGCGGCGGCGTTCCATGCGCTGTGGAACGTCGGCAACGACCGTCCCGATCGCCGTTTCCTGGTGATCGAGGATCCGCAGGCCACTGCGGCACGGCTTTTCTTGGCATCCGCGATAGGGCAGATTATCCGCAACGGCCTCGCGATCATGGGCGTCGAGGCGGTTTCGGAGATGAAGTGATGGCCGACCATATGGATCTGCGCGAGGAAGACCGGCTTCCCTGGCTCGAAACCGTCGAGCCGGACGAGCAGGACACCGTCGGCATCGGCCGCGTGATCGCGTTTGTCGTGCTCGGCCTCGCGGTGCTCGCGGCCATCATCTTCGGCATCTATGCGCTGCAAGAGCGCACGCCCACGGGCGATGGCCAGCTGATCGCCGCGCCGGCAGGCGAGTATAAGGTCAAGCCGGACGATGCTGGTGGCCTGAAGGTCAAGGGTGAGGGCGAGTCGGCGATCGCGACCAGCGCGGGCAAGTCGGGCAACGGCGCGATCGACCTTCGCGGCGTGCCCGAGGCACCGGTCGCAGGCACGCGGGCGGTCGCTCCCAAGGCGGACGATGCGGCGGGTCGCAATGCGGTCGCGCAAGTGCCGGCATCAGGTGGCCGGCTGGTCGCGGCGGCCCCGTTGGCGCCATCGACGCCCAACGGCGCCGGCACGGCCACCGGTGGGTCGCTGGTCCAGTTGGGCGCCTATCCCAGCGAAGCGGTCGCCAATGCGGCATGGGCCAATTTCTCGAAGCGGTTCGCGTATGTCGGCGCCCTCGGCAAGTCGGTCCAGCCGGTCGCAACTGGTGGCCGCACCCTGTATCGCCTGCGCGTGAACGCGGGCAGCGCGGACCAGGCCGCGGATATCTGCGGTCGGTTGCGTGTTGCCGGCGAAACCTGCTTCGTCGCGAGCTGAGCGTGACGGCTAACCGGGAAGGACCCGTCCGGTCCGGTTGAGGGTGAGCTAGCTGACGAGGATCGACGTTCGGCGATTTCGGCCGCTACGATCGAATACGCGTGTTACGCCGGATTGGTTCGCCATTTACCTTTAAGAGCAGGCAAATCCTGTTTTCCCGGGAAGGCCGGGATCCAGACCCGGCTCGCTCGTAAGGGCGCGCTGAGAAGGCGATGTCCTGACGCAACGGGGTGGCGACGTCGGTCTGCGCGATCGGTGGCAAGGCTCCGGCTAAAAATCGCGTGTCCCTCGCGATCGATCCTGTCCACCGCTGATCATCTCACTGCTGATCATCTCACTGCTGATCATCGTGCAGGTTTCCGCCTGACGGTCTTGTTCTCCCGTGAAACTTGTTCTCTTGCGAAAGCGGGAGCCAGGGTACCAAGCGCAGCCCATGTGGTCCTGGGCTCCCGCTTTCGCGGGAGAACAGCGGAAATTCGGGTTGCACATGGACGGCGGCAAGCGCGGACGCCGCTTACAAAACAGTTTGCTGCCGAAGCCGGAGAACCCGGAGCAACGTCCGCCACGATAGATATAAATAGCGTTCAGGACGGTAACACTGGGGAGAAGGTTGTCGCGACCGCCTACGTCCCAGGTCGGAGAACGTCCGGCGCTTCCCATATTCGGGCGGAAACAATAACCGACTGATTACGGGTTTCGCGGCAAAGCCGCTATCAGCGGCCAGTCTGCTATCAGGCCAGCCTGCTATCAGAGGAACGTGTAGCGCGAGTTGCAATCTGGCCGTCTCCGACCATGCAAGCTATTCTTGAGGCCGAGCGCTTCACAAGTGCGGTCGGCACACAAAACCCATGGCCGATCTTCGCCTATACGATCTAGACCGTACGACGATGCTTCCCGCCGTACTTACGCCCGATATAGTCGCCGATCTGCGCGACCTCGGTGGCGGCTGCGCGCGCACCGTCCATCTGGCAGGGCAGCGGATCATTGTCGTGATTGGCGACCCGAGCCTGGACCTTGTCGCACAACTCCTCGATGTCTGCGCGCGACAGAATGTTCTTCTCGCGCAGCAGGCATATCAGGCTCTGCAGGATGACGAGGTTCTTGTCCTCGGGATCCGCTTCGAGTTTCAGGGACGTTGCCATGATCTCTCTCCTTCGGCGTTTCCGACAGACTATGCCCATCTACGGGGGTTGCAACCCCTAATACGCAAAACATACCGATTGCTCAAAATAATATGAACGACGTCAGTCGCACGAAGGGCTAGGCAAAACCCCGACGTACCGGATCGGGTATCGCTTGACCCTCCAGCGTCATGGCATCGATCCCGTCCGTGACGAGACGGAACGAACCGGCACCCGAAAGGCGACCGGTTGCGGGGTGACGGAACGGCTCGGCGTGCTTATCTCTACGCGATGTACAAACCAAAAGCCGGTCTTCCGACGCGCGAGCAGATCCTCGATTTCATCGCCAACTCCGACGTGCCCGCGGGCAAGCGCGAGATCGCCAAGGGCTTCGGGCTCAGCGCGCAGGACAAGATCGGGCTCAAGGCCCTGCTCAAGGACATGGCCGACGAGGGGCTGATCGACAGCGCGCCCGGTCGCGCGTTTCACAAGATGGGCGGCATCCCGAAGGTGACGGTGCTGCGGATCGCGGACGTCGACGATGGCGGCAATGTCTGGGCGGTGCCGGAGCGTTGGGAAGCGGAGGGCGTGCCGCAGCCACGCTTGCGCGTCCGCGAGCGGAAGCGCGGTGCGCTCGGCGTCGGCGAGCGGATCCTCGCGCGGACCGAGGAAGCCGGGAACGGCTGGATCGCGCATCCGATGAAGGTGCTGGCGCCGGCGTCCGAGCAAGTCCTCGGCGTTTTGCGCGAGGAGGCCGGGCGGCTCTGGTTGACCGGCGTCGACAAGCGCGAGCGGCGCGAGTTCGCGGTGGCGGATGCGGGTGGCGCGGCACCGGGCGACCTCGTGCTGGCGGAACTCGCGGGCAAGCCGCCTAAGATCGCGGCGCGCGTGGTGTCGAAACTGGGCGATCCGTTCGCGGCACGCAGCTTCTCGCTGATCGCGATCCACAAGCTCGGCATTCCCGACGTGTTCTCGCAGGAGGCGCTCGACGAGGCCGAACGCGTGGCGAAATTGCCGCTTGGGGAGGGCCGCGAGGATCTGCGCGACTTGCCGATCGTCGCGATCGATCCGGAGGACGCGCGCGATCACGACGACGCGGTCTGGGCGGAGGCGGACGACGATCCCTCGAATGCGGGGGGGTGGAAGGCGATCGTCGCGATCGCCGACGTCAGCTTCTACGTGCGGCCGAAGTCGGAGGTCGATCGCGAGGCGCGGCGGCGCGGGAACTCGGTCTATTTCCCCGACCGCGTCGTGCCGATGCTGCCCGAGATCCTGTCGGCCGAGGTGTGCTCGCTGAAGGAAGGCGCGGACCGTGCCGCGCTCGCCTGCCATCTGCGGATCGGCAAGGACGGCTCGCTCAAGTCCTGGCGCTTTACGCGCGCCGTAGTGCGGATCGCGGCGAACCTCGCCTATGAAGAAGCGCAGGCGATCATCGACTCTTCCTCCCCTCCCGTCTTGCGGGAGGGGTCGGGGGAGGGCGGTGCGCCACTGGATGCAGCCCAGACTCAGGAAGCCCCTCCCCCGACCCCTCCCGTAGACGGGAGGGGAGATATGTTGCGTGTCCTCCAGCCCCTCTGGGCCTGTTGGCACGCGCTGGCGAAGGCCCGCGACGCTTGCGCACCACTCGATCTCGACCTCCCCGAACGCCGGGTCGTACTCGACGAGAAGGGGCGCATCATGTCGGTGTCCCCGCGCGAACGGCTCGACGCACACCGGCTGATCGAGGACTACATGATCGCCGCCAACGTCGCCGCCGCCAAGGCGCTCGAGGCGAAGAAGGCCCCCGTGATGTACCGCATCCACGAGCCACCCAGCCGCGAGAAGCTGGCGGCCCTCAAGGAATATCTCGAGACGTTCGACGTGCCGTTCGCGCTCGGGCAGGTCATCCGCCCGGCCACCTTCAACCACATCATCGAGCGGATCGGCGACGCGGATTTCCGTCCTCAGGTGATGGAGCAGATCCTCCGCACCCAGACCCAGGCCTATTACGCGCCCGGCAATCACGGGCATTTCGGCCTCAGTCTCGGCAGTTACGCGCATTTCACGTCGCCGATCCGGCGCTATGCCGATCTGCTCGTCCACCGCTCGCTCGTCTCCGCTTACGGGCTTGGCGAGGGCGGGTTGCCCGCCGACGACGCCGCCAACATGGAGTCGGTCGGCGAGATCATCAGCCGGCTCGAACGCCGCGCGATGGAGGCGGAACGCGACACCACCGACCGCTATGTCGCGGCGTTCCTCTCGGAGCGCGTCGGCCAGGTGATGGACGTGCGGATCACCGGCGTCACCAATTTCGGCTTCTTCGCGACGGTCGAGGGGATCGGCGGCGACGGCCTGATGCCGGTACGCGACCTGGGCGGTGAATATTTCCGCTTCGACGAGGGCGCGCGGACGTTGACCGGCGAGCATAGCGGTGACGTCTTCGCGCAAGGCCAGACGCTGGAGCTGCGACTGGCGGAAGCGAACCCGGTATCGGGCGCGCTTCGCTTCGAGATGCCGGAGGGCAAGGGCGCCGCACAGCCTCCCCGCGGCGGCCGCAAACCGGTGCGCGAGATCAAGCGGCGCGGTCGCCCGGCGAACATCCGCCATCAGGGAAAGCGGCGCTAGGAATTGCGAAAACCCTCCGCGCTATGCGAGATCGGCGCGGGGGAAAATGCAATGCGAGGACTTATCCTGGGCCGGTCGCGGCGTCGGATCGTAAGCGATTTCGTTGCGGCGAAGGCCACCGTGGCTGAACGCGCCATCGCCTATCAGGCCGAGGATGCCGGCATGTTTCGACGCCTGTGCGGCTACGGCGCGATCGTCGAAGACGGCGCAGGGCGCTATCATCTCGACGCTGGCAAGCTGGGCGCGTTTCGCGGTGCCGTGCGCCGGCGGGCCGCAGCGATCGCGGCGACGTCGGGAGTCGTCGCCAGTGCAGCCGCCGCAGCGATGGTGTTCGCGCTGGCGGAGTGAAGCTGGGCTACGGCGGGAACCCAGACTGAGCTCCCGCCTCCACGGGAGAACAAGGCGGCGGGTGCAGTCGCTGGATGAAGATCCCAGCCTATCACCCGACCGTAAAGCTCAGCCCCGCCTTCGCCACCAACCGATCGCGCAGTTTTGCGCCCATCAGTGCCCCCGGCGTCCAGATCCCGCCATCGCCCTCGACGTCCTGCACGAGGCACAGCGCGGCCTCCGCGATCATCTTGCTGGTCGAGCCATAGCCGGGGTCGCGGTCGCCCGTCACCACCGCGTCGATCCGCTCGCCGTCCGGCATGATGCCGACGAACAACAGGTCGTAATGACCGGCGTCCCGCTCCGCCTTCGACGGCCCTTCGCCCGGCTTCGGCCCCTTGTCGCCGGCGAACGGATTGAACTTCGCGATCGCCTCGGCCGCCACCTTGCCGAGATCGCCCAGTCCCGCGACCATCATCTCGTCATAGACGAAGTCCGCGCCATACGCCTCGCCGAGCAGGAAGTTCGTGCGGTGGACGTTCTTGGTGTTGATCGGCGCCATCACGAACGGCGCGACCCAGGCCGAGATGGTCGTGTCGTATTCGGGGATCAGCCCGGTCGGCTGGTGCGGGCCGCTGAAACCCGGCGTCAGCGCGAATGGGCTGGTCAGCAGCTTGACGATGCCGGGATCGCGCGCGGCGGCGGCCAGCGTCGCCTTCAGGCTCGCCGCGGTGCCGCCCGAGAACGTGCCCTGCATTTTCCGCACGCGGCCTTTCACGCGCGGCGCGGGGGCGCCGAATTTGGCCTTCGCCGCCTCCTGCAACGTCAACACGCCGAGATCGAACGGGATCGAGTCGAACCCGCACGAGAACACGATCCGCGCGCCGGTCCGTGTCGCTTCGCCCTCATGCGCGTCGATCATGTGGCGCATCCATGCCGGCTCACCGCACAGGTCGACATACCCGGTCCCGGTCGCGGCGCAGGCGGCGACGAGGTCGGAGCCGTACAGCTGGTACGGACCGACCGTGGAAATCACGACGGTGGCCCGCTCCGCCATCGCGCGGAGGCTCGCGGGAGTATCGGAATCGGCGGTGATCAGCGGCGTGTCGGCAGGCGCACCGATCAGGTCGCGGACCTCCTGCAACTTCGCCAGCGAACGCCCGGCCATCGCCCACCGAACACCCGCCGGATAGGTCTGGACGAGATATTCGGCGACCAGCCGTCCGGTGAACCCGGTCGCGCCGTAGATGACGATATCGAAGTCGCGCATATCCATCTCCTGTTTCGCCGAGTTTGCGCGCCTGCGCACGTCGTCGCAAGTGAAACGCCATCGAAGGTGTGGCTCGCCATGCGCGCACCGATCTGCAAGGATCGCCCGATGGCATCCGATCGCAACACCGTCGCGTTCATCGTCGACCAACTCGCCGGAGCCGGAGACGTCTCGGCCAAGCCGATGTTCGGCGAGTACGGCGTCTATTGCGACGGCCGGATGGTAGCGATGGTCTGCGACGACCAGTTGTTCGTGAAGCCGACCCCGGGCGGCCGCGCATTCGCAGGCGCGATCGACGAGGCCTCACCCTATCCAGGGGCGAAACCGTGCCTGCTGGTCGACGCCGACCGTTGGGACGACGCAGATTGGCTAGCCGATCTCGTCCGCATCTCGACTGCGGAATTGCCGCTGCCGAAACCGAAAAAGCCCAAGGTAAAGAAGGTCTAGGCGGATCGATGTTCAGCGGTTGCCGGTCATGACAGCCCAATAGCGCCGTCATCCCCGACTGGTTCGGCGGCTATCCCGGTCGAACGAGCGCGCCCGCCACGTCCCAAAACGCCACGATCTGCTTAACGCGTGAGTCCGAGAGCACGACTGCTCCCCCCTCCCTGGAAGGGAGGGGCCGGGGGTGGGTAGGGTTCCGCATCAGGTAACATTAGCGACACAAGCGAGCCGACCCACCCCCAACCCCTCCCTTTCAGGGAGGGGGGAAGAAAGATGGGACGCCGTCGGCGGAGGCCGGGGGCCAGGTGGAAAGGCCGTAGTAACGGAGCGCAGCCGTTGTCATCGACGTTTCCCAATTGGACCCCGGCCTCCGCCGGGGGGGATGGTTGTTGGTTCGGTACGATTACGGAACCAGTCCAGACCGACGGAGAAATTCTGGAACTGTCGCGAGCGGAACCTTGGCTCCCAAACACCTCGCAGCTTACCCCGGTCGAACGAGCGCCCCCCGCCACGTCCCGAAACGCCCCGATCTGCTTAACGCGGAAGCCTGAGAGTACGACTGCTTCCCCCCTCCCTGGAAGGGAGGGGCCGGGGGTGGGTAGGGTTCCACATCAGGTAACGTTAGCGACACAAGCAAGCCGACCCACCCCCAACCTCTCCCTTCTAGGGAGGGGCGAAGAAAGGTGGTACCCCGGGCTCCACCGGGGAGGTGATCGTTGGTCGGGTTTGATCACCGCCCCAGGCCGGTCCAGGGCGACCGAGAAATTGTGGCACTGCCGCGACCCGAAACAGCCGAACCCATCAGAGCCCTAAGCCGCCTCGTTGAACTGCAAACTCGCCAGCCGCGCGTACAGCCCGCTGTTCGTCATCAGCGACCCATGCGAGCCCTCCTCGACGATCTGGCCATCGCTCATCACGATGATCCGCTCGGCCGCGCGCACGGTGGCGAGCCGGTGCGCGATGACCAAAGTCGTACGGTTCGCCATCAACCGCTCCAGAGCCTCCTGCACCAACCGCTCGCTCTCCGCATCGAGCGCACTGGTCGCCTCATCCAGCAGCAGGATCGGCGCATCGCGGAGCAGCGCACGCGCGATCGTCACGCGCTGACGCTGGCCGCCCGAAAGCCGCGCACCGCCTTCGCCCAGGAACGTGTCGAGGCCCTCGGGCAATTTGCGCAGGAATTCGGCGGCGTTGGCGGCTTCGGCGGCGGCCCAGAGCTGGTCGTCGGTCGCGGACCAATCGCCGTAGCGGAGGTTGTCGCGCGCGGATGCACCGAAGATGATCGTCTCCTGCGGCACCATCGCGATCCGCGCGCGGACCTCCGCCGGGTCGGCGTCGCGCAGGTCGATCCCGTCGAGCGTCACGCGCCCCGCATCGGGATCGTAGAAACGCTGCACCAACTGGAACAACGTGGTCTTGCCCGCACCGGATGGCCCGACGACGGCGACCGTCTCGCCCGGCTTCACGTCGAGCGAGAAGCCGTTGAGCGCGGCGACGTCGCGGCGCGTCGGGTAATGGAACTGCACGCCCTCGAACGCGAGCGCGCCACGCGGGGGCTGCGGCAGCGCGACCGGGTTGGCGGGCGCGGCGATCTCGGGCGTCTCGCGCAGCAATTCCGACAGGCGCCCGGCGGCGCCGGCGCCGCGCAACAGGTCGCCATACACTTCGGTGAGCGCACCGAACGCGCCCGCGACGATCCCGCCGGTCAGCACGAACGCGGCGATCGCGCCGCCGCTGATGCGACCGGCCGCAACGTCGACCGCGCCTTCCCACAGCACCAACGTGATCGACCCGAACACGAGCCCGATCACGATCGCGGTCATCACCGCACGCAGCATGATCCGCGCGCGCGCCGCGGCAAACGTCGCGCCGACCGCGTCCGCGAACCGCGCGGCCTCGCGGTCTTCCTGCCCGAACGCCTGCACGACCTTCATCGCGCCGAGCGTCTCGGTCGCGATCGAGCCGACGTCGGCGACACGGTCCTGCGAGGTCCGCGAGTAATTGCGTACGCGTTTGCCGAGCAGCGCGATCGGCAGAATGATCAGCGGAATGCCGATCATCAACATGCCCGCGAGCTTGGGCGAGATCGCGAATAGATAGATCAGCCCGCCGATCCCGGTGAAGGTGTTGCGCAACGCGATCGACACCGTGCTGCCGACGACCTGTTCGATCAACGCAGTGTCCGACGTCAGGCGCGACGCGATCTCGGACGGACGGTTCTCCTCGAAGAAGCGCGGCGTCAGGCGGAGGAGGTGGCGCTGCACGGTGGTGCGGATGTCCGCGACGACGCGCTCGCCCAGCCACGAGACGTAATAGAAGCGCACCGCGGTTGCCAGCGCGAGCACGACGACGATCATCAGAAGATAGTGGAACGAGGTGCCGACCGAACCGCTCGCGCCGGGGCCGAAGCCGCGGTCGATCACGCGCTTGAACCCGTAGGGAATGCCGATCGTCGCCGCCGAGGTCATCATCAGCGCGAGGCCTGCGAAGGCGATCTGTCGGGGATATTGCGAGGCGTGCCGCCACACCATCGCGAGATCGCCGATCCGGCGGGACGTCTTCTCTTCGGGTATCGGCTTGGCCATCCGCGGTGCCTAGCAGTGGCGAGGGTGGCGCTCAACGAGAACCGGGCGCCGTGAAGGGCGACGATCCGTCTCTCTCGACCACCGCCCCAGGCCACCGCACGGGACGGAGCACCGGTCGATCGCGCGTTGCACTGCGGCAAAATTGCGTTACCACCGTCCAAAGCCCGATGAGGCGAGAGGATACCGCATGCTCTACGATGCCTATGAATTCCAGCGTTCGATGATGGCCGGCGCCAGCAGGATGGCCAGTTTCGGCGCGGATATGCTCAACAATCCGGCAAACCCGTTCGCCTATTTGGGCGGGGGCACGGTGGTGGCGTCGGCCCTCGAAGTGTTCGCACACGCGAATGCGACTCGCGGAAAGCCTGCCTTTGGGCTCGACACAACGACGATCGACGGCCGCGAGGTCGCGGTCCGCGAGGAGATCGTGTTGCGCAAGGACTTCGGGCAGCTGAAGCGCTTCGTCCGTGACGGCATCGACCATGGTCCGAAGCTGCTGATCGTCGCGCCGATGTCGGGTCATTACGCGACGCTGTTGCGTGGGACCGTCGAGCGCATGCTGCCGTTCGCGGACGTCTACATCACCGACTGGCGCGACGCACGCAGCGTGCCGTTGTCGGCCGGACGGTTCGATCTCGACGATTACATTGACTATCTGATTGCGTTCCTCGAGCAGATCGGCCCGAACGAAGGGCAGGGGGGCACGCACATGCTCGCCGTCTGCCAACCTTCGGTACCGTGCTATGCCGCCGCGGCGTTGATGAGTGCGGACAAGAACCCGTGCCGGCCGAAGACGCTGACGATGATGGGCGGTCCGGTGGATACGCGTGAGGCGCCGACCGCGGTGAACACGCTGGCGACCGAGCGGCCCCATGCGTGGTTCGAGCAGAACGTGATTGCGACGGTGCCGGGCAATTACCCGGGTGCGGGGCGGAAGGTGTATCCGGGCTTCCTGCAACTCGCCGGGTTCATGTCGATGAACCTGGGCAACCACATGGTTTCGCATTGGGAGATGTATAAGCATCTCGTCCAGGGCGACGGGGAGAGCGCGTCGCAGAGCCAGGATTTCTACGAGGAATACCGCTCGGTCTGCGACATGACCGCGGAATTCTATCTTCAGACGATCGACGTCGTGTTCCAGAGCCATGCCTTGCCGCGCGGGATCATGACGCATCGCGGACGGCTGGTAGATCCGGCGGCGATCACGGACATCGGTCTGCTCGCGGTCGAGGGGGAGCGTGATGATATTTCGGGGCTGGGGCAAACGAAGGCGGCGCTGACGCTCGCGACCGCGTTACCCGATGAGAAGAAGCGCTATCTGATGGCGGAAGGTGCCGGTCACTATGGCATCTTCAACGGCTCGCGCTGGCGCGACAAGATCGCACCGGTTGTCGAAGAGTTCATCACCGCGAACGGGTGATAAAATGGGCAGCCCCGTGCGGGCTGCCCATGATTGGCTCAGGCGATCGAGTTCACCACCGCGTGGCTGCTCGACTCGTCCGGACGGATCGTGCCGCCGAACAGCATTTTGAGACGGCCGCCGACCGAGATATCGGTTTCCCACAGCTCGGCGCTGTCGATGTCGAAGCGCAGCAGCGTGAGGTTCGGGTCTTCCTTGCCGTCCGGAAACCAAGCCTCGACCTGGTTGTTCCAGAGCTTATCGATCTGCGTGCGGTCGTTCGACGTCGAGACGTTGCCCGCCATGCAGGCGAAGAAATCATGGCCCTTGCCGACGAACTGCGCCATCGCCGCGCCGCCCTTGGCGATGCGGTTGTCGCGACCGGCGAAGAAGAACAGCGTGTTGGGCTGATCGTCGTCGATCTGCGCGGTCATCGGCTCGGAATGCTGGCCATCATGCAGCCCGATCATCACGAACGGGCTAGCCTTCAACTTGTCGATGAACTTCGCTGCGACCTCCTGCGGGGTATCCTTGTCGGCCATCGTCATTCTCCTATTGGCTTGGATTGCCACTGAGAACGGGCGGGGCGGGGGTTGGTTGCGCGTACCGTTACGCGATGCCGCTTGGTGAAAGCGTGTGGAGGGCGCCATGATAGCGACGGCAGTAGTTCTGCTGCCGAACAAGAAAGGTAAGGTGTATGCAACTTGCCGATCTGTCCTTGATCCTCGGCATGCTCTTCGCCTTCGCGACTCTGGTCGTGAAGATCATCGAAGTGTCACGCAAAGGCTAGGTGCACGGGAGGGGCTCGATCTAGCAGTCGAGTCCCAAACGTATTGAGCCCCGGCCGCTAGCACGACCGAGGCCCAGACACGAAAGGCGGTGTATGCAACGCCGATACAGTACATGCGCTACACCGGTGTGGATTTCAAGATCACAGCACTTCGAACAACCCGGCTGCACCCATGCCGCCGCCGACGCACATCGTCACCACGACATATTTCGCACCGCGACGCTTGCCTTCGATCAGCGCGTGGCCGGTCGCGCGCGCGCCGGTCATGCCGTAGGGGTGGCCGATCGAGATGGCGCCGCCGCTGACGTTGAGCAGCTCGTCGGGGATGCCGAGGTTGTCGCGGCAATAGAGGACCTGCACCGCGAACGCCTCGTTCAGTTCCCACAAGCCGATATCGTCCATCTTCAGGCCGAAGCGCTTGAGCAGCTTGGGGATCGCCACGACGGGGCCGATGCCCATCTCGTCGGGCTCGGTGCCGCCGACTGCCATGCCGACATAGCGGCCGAGTGGCTGGAGACCGCGCTGCGAGGCGATCTTCTCTTCCATCAGCACCGAGGACGACGAGCCGTCGGAGAGCTGCGAGGCGTTGCCGGCGGTGATCGTGAAGTCTGGGCCCATCACGGGCTTCAGCGACTGGAGGCCTTCGAGTGTGGTATCGGCGCGGTTGCCCTCGTCCTTGGTGATCGTCACGTCCTTGTACGTGACTTCCTTAGTCGCCTTGTCGACGATGGCCATGTTGGCGTCGACGGGGATGATCTCGGCGTCGAAATAGCCGGCGGCTTGCGCGGCGGCGGTGCGTTGCTGCGACTGGAGCCCGTAGGCGTCCATCGCGTCGCGGCTGATGCCGTAGCGCTTGGCGACGACTTCGGCGGTCTGCAGCATCGGCATGTAGACGTCCTTGTGCATCGCGATAAGCTGGGGATCGGGCGCGACGCGCATCTGCGGGGTCTGGACGAGGCTGATGCTCTCGACGCCGCCGCCGATCGTGATGTCCATGTTGTCGGTGATGATCTGCTTGGCAGCGGTGGCGATCGCCATCAGGCCCGACGCGCACTGGCGGTCGACCGACATGCCCGAGACGGTGACCGGGAGCCCGGCGCGCAGCAAGGACGTACGGGCGATGTTGCCGGCCTGGTGACCCTGCTGGAGCGCGCAGCCGAAGACGACGTCGTCGACTTCGGCGCCGTCGATGCCGGCACGCTCGACCGCGGCCTTGATCGAATGCGACGCGAGGGTGGGCGCCGGGGTGTTGTTGAAGCCACCGCGATAGGCGCGGCCGATGGGGGTGCGGGCGGTAGAGACAATGACGGCTGAGCGCATGATAAACCTCTCGAAAAGCAGACGAATGTGGAAAGAAGATTAGGCCGGGTTAGGCCAAGATCGGTTACTCGGCGGAAGCTGGGGCGACGAAGACCTGACTAAGCCATTCGGCGATCAGGGCTGGCTTGTCCTGGCCCTCGATCTCTACGGTGAACTCCATCGATTGCTGCCACTGGCCTGGCTTTTTTTCGTTGAAACTCAATAGCTTGAACCGCCCCCGGACCTTGCTGCCGGACCGGACGGGGCTGAGGAAGCGAACCTTTTCGCCGCCGTAGTTCACGCCCATTATCGCGCCCTCGATCTGCGGCGCGTCTGGCACCTTCGACGACAATAGCGGCATCAGCGACAGCGTCAGGAAGCCGTGCGCGATCGTGCTGCCGAACGGGGTCTGCGCCGCGCGGACCGGATCGATGTGGATGAACTGGTGATCGCCGGTCGCGTCGGCGAATTTGTCGATCATGGCCTGCGTGACCTCGACCCAGTCGGAAACCGTCTCGGTGCCGATGCGCTGCTGCATCTGCGCGGTGGTGATCGTCGCCACGGCATTCCCCTCAAAGCTCATTTGGCGCTAAGCGCTGAAATGTCTCTAGGCGTACAGGCGAGCGGACCGCAAGCCTCACCCAACCGGAAGCTGGAAAATGTCGACTGCCGTAACGTCCAATGCCCGTGATATCATGGCGAAGCTGTACCGCGCGAGCGAACCCGATGTTCTAAAACCGTTGCTGGACCGCGCCGCGCTCGATTCGGATTCGCGCGAGCGGGTGATGGGGCATGCACTGGGGCTGCTCGCGGACCTGCGGGCGGCGCAGAGCAAGGGCTGGGTGAACCAGTTCCTCCAGGAATATCGGCTTAATTCGTCGGAAGGCGTCGCGTTGCTGTCGCTGGCGGAGGCGTTCCTGCGCGTGCCCGATCCGGAGACGGCGGATTTGCTGATCGCGGACAAGCTGGGCGATGCCGATTGGCGCGCGCACGCGGGGAAATCGAACTCGAAGCTCGTCAATTCGGCGACCTGGGGGCTGGTGGTCGGCCGCGTACTGGTGGGCGAAGGGTCGACCGGGCCGCTGCGGCGCCTGATCAGCCGCGCGGGCGAGCCGTTCGTGCGGCAGGCGGTCGGCGCGGCGATGAAGATGATGGGCGAGATCTTCGTGATGGGCCGGACCATCGACGAGGCGATGAAGCGGATGCGTCGCCCGGAGAACAAGGGCTTTACGGCGAGCTTCGACATGCTCGGCGAGGCGGCGCGGACGCATGCCGATGCGCAGCGATACTTCCAGGCGTATGTCGGTGCGGTCGATGCGGTCGGGCGCGATCCGGCGGCGGGGCACTCGATCTCGGTCAAGCTGTCGGCGCTGCACCCGCGCTACGAGGTGGCGCGGTGGAGCGAGTGCGTGCCCGCGCTGACCGAGATGCTGGAGGCGCTGGCGGTGCAGGCGGCGTCGAAGGGCATCGCGCTGACCGTCGACGCGGAGGAATCCGAGCGGCTGGAGATGAGTCTGGACATCATTGGCGCGGTCGCTGGGCTGCCGTCGCTGAAGGGCTGGGACGGGTTCGGCATGGCGGTGCAGGCTTATGGCAAGCGCGCGCGGCCGGTAATCGAGTGGGCGAACGGGCTGGACCGCGTGATGAACGTGCGGCTGGTGAAGGGCGCGTATTGGGATAGCGAGATCAAGCGGACGCAGGTCGAGGGGCTGGCGGACTATCCGCTGTTCACGCGCAAGGCGGCGACCGACGTGTCGTATCTGGCGGTCGCGAAGGACATGCTGGCGGCCGAGAATATCCGGCCGGCGTTTGCGAGCCACAATGCGCTGACGGTCGCGACGATCATGGAGTGGGCGGGGAACTCGCGCGATTTCGAGTTCCAGCGGCTGCACGGGATGGGTGACGGGCTGTACGAGCGGCTGGTGCAGGAGAATGGGTATCATTGCCGGGTTTATGCGCCGGTCGGGGGGCATCGTGATCTGCTGGCGTATCTGGTTCGGCGGTTGCTGGAGAATGGGGCGAATTCCAGCTTCGTGCATCAGTTGGCGGACGAGCGGCTGACCGAGGCTGAGATTCTGGCGGATCCGGTGGCGAAGATCGCTGCGGTCGGGGGGAAGCGGCATCCTAGCATTCCGTTGCCAGTGGATCTTTTCGGGGCTGGGGGACACCGGAATTCTGCCGGGTTGGATTTGAGTGATGTGGGGACGCTTGAGACGACGGTGCGGGCCGTCAATTCCCCCCTCCCGCATGCGGGAGGGGCCGGGGGTGGGCTCGCGCTATCGTCGTCGGCTACGGTCGGTGATGAGCGGCCGGTCGCAAGCGTTGCGTTCAATGGTGAGCGCGTGCCCACCCCTAGCCCCTCCCGCACGCGGGAGGGGGATCAGGTTGCGGCTGCAATCACCCGCGCGCATGCGGCGTTTCCGGCTTGGTCGCGGACGCCGGTGGATGATCGGGCAGCCTGTCTGGAACGGCTCGCCGACCTGCTAGAGAAGCACCGCGACGAGCTGATGGCGATCTGCGTGCAGGAGGCGTTCAAGACGATCGCGGATGCGATCGGCGAAGTGCGTGAGGCGGCCGATTTCTGTCGCTATTATGCGCAGCAGGCGCGGACGAACCTCCAGGCGATCGAGTTGCCGGGGCCGACCGGCGAGCGCAACATGCTGCATATCGAGGGCCGCGGTGTCTGGGCGACGATCGCGCCGTGGAACTTCCCGTTGGCGATCTTCCTCGGCCAGACGGTGGCGGCGCTCGTGACGGGCAACAGCGTGGTCGCCAAGCCTGCGCCGCAGACGCCGCGGATCGCCGCGCTTGCGGTTGCGCTGGCGCATGAGGCCGGGGTGCCGGCCGACGTGCTGATCCTCGTGACCGGTGGTACCGAGGTCGGCGCCGCGCTGACCGCGGACGTGCGGATCCAGGGGGTCGCGTTCACCGGATCGACCGCGACCGCGCGCAAGATCGCGCGGGCGCTGCTCGACGACGACACGCGGCCGATCGTGCCGCTGATTGCCGAGACGGGCGGGATCAATGCGATGATCGTCGATTCCACCGCGCTGCCCGAGCAGGTGGTGGCGGACGTGATCGCGTCGTCGTTCCGGTCGGCGGGACAGCGTTGTTCGGCGTTGCGGCTGCTGCTGGTGCAGGAGGATATCGCGGACGGCGTGATCGAGATGCTGTCAGGCGCGATGGAGACGCTGCGGATCGGGCGTTCGGGCGATCCCGCGACCGATGTCGGGCCGGTGATCGACCAGGCTGCGTACGACAAGCTGATGGCGTACCGTGAGAGCGTGCGCGGGCAGTGGCTGAAGACGCTCGACGTGCCGACGGATGGGCTGTTCGTGCCGCCGACATTGGTACGGATCGGTGCGATCGAGGATCTGAACCAGGAGTGGTTCGGGCCGATCCTGCATGTCGCGACGTGGGAGGCGGGCAGGCTCAGTGAGACAATCGCCCGGGTCAACGCCAAGGGCTATGGCCTGACGATGGGGCTGCACAGCCGCATCGCGCGCGCGGCGGAAGTGATCGAGGCCGAGGCTGCGGTAGGGAATCTGTATATCAACCGGTCGATGATCGGCGCGGTGGTCGGGTCGCAGCCGTTCGGAGGCGAGGGGCTTTCGGGGACCGGGCCTAAGGCTGGCGGGCCGCGGTATCTGTACCGGTTCTGTGCGGAGCGGGCGGTTTCGGTGGATACGACGTCTGCTGGGGGGAATGCGACGTTGTTGTCGTTGGATGAGGGCGGGATTTAGGGTTCATTACTCGAGCACTTCTCTCCTTTCCTGTCATTCCCGCGAAGGCGGGAACCCATACTGGCTGGCCGCGAGGCTAATCGCGACGCCTTGCGTATATGGGTCCCCGCCTCCGCGGGGATGACGACGGGAACGGATATATGGAAGGGCTTGCACGCTGTTCTCCCGCGAAAGCGGGAGTCCAGGGTTCCAAGGGACTATGTTTGTGACCCTGGGCCCCTGCTTTCGCAAGGGAACGATCAGGTAGGCGTTGCTTCTGCGTCCGACCGTCGCTCTTCCGGATACGGCATCACCATAGACCCGTCCGGTGCGGCCATCATGTTGACCTGCGTCGGGAAGGCGATCTCGATCTTTTCGTCGTTGAGGCGCTTCAGGATCGCGATCCCCACCGCCGTGCGGCCGTCGTAGAAGCTCCCATAATCCGGCCCCTTGCTGTCGAACTGCACTTCGAAATCGAGGCTCGAAGCGCCAAACCCCGTGAACCCGGCACGGATGAAGATCTTGTCGTTGGCTTCGACGATCTCCTTCAGCATCGCGGGGATGCGCGAGCACACTTCCGGCGGCGTCGAATACGTGACGCCGATGAGGAATTTCGCGCGGCGGTGGTTGCGCTGCGTGTTGTTGAGGATCTCCTTGTTGAGGATGTTCTTGTTCGAGATCACGCGCTCCTCGCCGTCGATGCCGCGGATGCGTGTCGATTTGAGGCCGATCGCCTCGACGCTGCCCGAGGCGGTGTCGTAGCTGATCGAGTCGCCGCGGCGGAAGGGGCGGTCGAAGATGATCGCGAGCGCGGCGAACAGGTCGGCGAAGATGCCTTGCGCCGCCAACCCAATCGCGATGCCGCCGACGCCGAGGCCCGCCACCAGGCCAGTGACGTTGACGCCGAGATTGTCGAGCACCACCACCAGCGCGACCGCGAAGACCACGAAGGTGACGAGCAGGCGGATCAGGCCCATCGCCGAGAGCAACGCCTCGCCCGAATAATGTTCGGATTGCGTACGGTGTTCGATCGCGCCGAGGATGATCTCGCGGACCCAAACGGCCGCCTGCATCACGGCGGCGACGGTGAAGAGGAAGTTGATCGTCGTTGCGACTTCGCCGGGCGCGGCCGAGTAGCCCGCGACCAGCTTGGCCGCGAGCATCACGATGAAGAAATTGCCGGTCCGCGCGATCGCCTTGCCGACCACGATTCCCCAGCCGTTGAGCGCACGCGGGCGCTCGCACAGCTTGCTGCCGAACCGGCGCGCGGTGTGAAGGACGATGACGATGACCGCGCCGATTCCGAACGCGATCAGGATCTGGAGCCAGTATGCCTGGACCCAGGCGATGCTGGCGGTGACGAAGCCCTGGGCGTGATCGCCGACGTCGCTGGCGTCGAAGATCGGTTGCTTGGCGGCGGTAGTGTTGGTCATGGGAATACTCGTCAGGCCGCTTTGGCGCGAGGGGGTGCGATGATCGCGGTCGGGCAGGCGCCGGCTTCGAGGAACGCGATCAGGCCGCATTCCGCACGGCTGAGATAGCGCTTGGAGCGCGGAAGGCGGAGCGCCTGGCGGAAGGTCGACTGACCCGTCTTCACCAGTGCGATGAGCGACGGGTGGACATAGCTTTTGCGCGCGATCGCGTGCGTGTTGCCGAGCCGCGCGACCACCGGTTCCAGCATCGACTTGAGGCTGAGGTCGCGTTCGGCCGACGCAAGTGCTTCGAAAGCGGCGACGCTGGCGGCCCAGGTGCGGAAGTTCTTGGCGGTAAAGTCGGTGCCGGTGACATCGCGGATGTAGCAGTTCACGTCGGTCGAGGTGACCGGGTGCGCGACGCCGGCATCGTCGAGCCATGCGAACAGATGCTGCTCGTCGAGGTCCTGGCATTTTTTGACGAAGCTGCTGAGCGACCGATCGGTGATCTTGAGCGTCCGCATCTTGCCGGACTTGCCCTTGTACTGGAGCTTCAACGTCGCGGCCTTCACCTCGCCGTGGCGTTTGCGGAGCGTGGTCGCGCCGAAGCTCTCGTTCGCTTCGGCATAGGCTTCGTTGCCGATGCGGATGTGACCGCCGTCGAGCAGGCGGATCACGGCGGCGACCGCGCGTTCGCGGGTCAGCGAGCGTTTGCGGAGGTCGGCCTCGACCGCCTTGCGGATCTTGGGGAGGGCGTGGCCGAAATCGGCGCAGCGCTCGTATTTGGCGGCCTCCTGCGCTTCGCGGAAACCGATATGATAGCGGTACTGCTTGCGGCCCTTCTCGTCCCAACCGACCGCCTGGATATGGCCGTTGGGCTTTGGGCAGAACCACGCGTCGCGGTAGGCGGGGGGCAAGCCGATCGCGTTCAGCCGGTCGATCTCGTCGCGGTCGGTGATCCTCTCACCCTTCGCATCCCAATAGCCCCAGCCGTTCCGCATCTTCTTGCGGGTGATGCCGGGCTTGGAATCGTCGGAATACACGATCTTGGTGGGCAATGCGGTGGTCCTTCCGGTCTCGAAATGTTCGGGGGCACGCATCGTTCCGGAACGACCCGCGCGACGCGGGGTTGAGGGGGCACGGGATTTCACTGGAGACATGACATGGCCGATCTTTCCCAAGCTCGCGTATTGATGCTCGCTGCCGACGGTTTCGAGACCGTCGAGCTGTTCGAACCGCGCAAGGCACTGGAGGCGGCGGGTGCGAAGGTGCAGCTCGCCTCGATCAAGATGGATCCGATCCAGGGCATGAAGGGCGATATCAACAAGGCCGAGACCGCAACGCCCGACCTGACGCTCGACGAGGTCGATACGGACGATTACGACGCGCTGGTGCTGCCGGGCGGCGTCGCCAATCCCGACACGATGCGCCAGCAGGAGCGCGCGATCGAGATCATCACCGAGTTCATGGAGGACGGCAAGATCGTCGCCGCGATCTGCCATGCGCCGTGGTTGCTGGCCGAGGCGGACGTGATCGATGGCCGGCGGCTGACGAGCTATCCCTCGATCCGGACGGACCTGGAGAATGCGGGCGCGGATGTCGTGGACGAGGAGGTCGTGGTTGACGCCAATTTGATCACCAGCCGCAAGCCGGACGACATCCCCGCGTTCAACAAGGCGATCATCCAAGCGCTGGAAGAAGAACTGGCAGACGAACCGGTCGATTGATTTCTGAGGCCGGCTCATCCTTCCTTGTTCACCCGCGAAGGCGGGTGCCCAGACTGGGTCCCCGCCTTCGCGGGGAAACAGGGAGGGGGCGGGCTCCGGGCCTAGCTCTCTCTCTCCGTTTACACCTTGAACGACCAACTGTTGATCCAGCGTTGGGCCGGGCGTTTCAGCGCGTGGTACAGGGCGATCGATGCGGCGAGCACGATCGTCAGGAACACAACCATCGTTATGGGTACGACAGGGCCCGTATCGTGCACAAAGGCGAGCTTTCTCGGCGGGGGCGCGCTTCTTTTCAGTCGCGGGGGCTCGGCTCGCGGTCGAGGTCGGGGCGCTTCAGCAACAGGAGCGCGGCGAGAATCATCAACCCGTGGCTGAGGCCGAGCGCGAGATTGTCGATCATAGGTACGGCCTCCGTCCTGGTGGATCTGTCTCCAGGTAAAGTCGGTTGACGCGCCGTTAAGCGATCTGTGGCAGACGGCGTGCACGATGCGTATCCTTCATGTCCTCGATTACGGCCTACCGCTGCAAAGTGGCTACACACTCCGTACGCGCGCGATCCTCAAGGCGCAGGAGGGGCTTGGCTGGACCGTCGCGGCGGTCAGCGGCCCGCGCACGGCGTCGCGCCTGCGTCGGTCGAATCGGCCGACGGTCTGACCTTCCATCGGACGGCAGCGGGCGTGAAGCCGGGGCCGGTCGGCGAGGTCGTCGGTATCGCGGCGTTCGCCAAGCGGATCGAAGCCGCGGTCGATGCCTTCAAGCCCGACATTCTCCACGCGCATTCGCCGGTGATCGCCGCGCTCGCCGCGCTGATCGTGCGCAAACGGAAGCTGCCGCTGGTGTACGAGGTCCGCGCATTCTGGGAGGATGCGGCGGTCGGCAACGGGACGGGGACGGCAACCTCGATGCGCTACCGTGTCAGGAGGTCGAGCGCTATTACGGGCTGGTCGACATCCTCGCCTATCCGCGCAAACGCATGCGTCTGACCGACCTGGTCACCCCGCTGAAGCCGCTGGAGGCGATGGCGCAGGGGCGGCTGGTCGCGGCGTCGGACGTCGGCGAGCACCGCGAACTGATCCGCGACGGCGATACCGGCACGCTGTTTCCGCCCGACGATCCACCGGCGATTGCGACCGCGTTGGCCAGAATGTTCGCGGACCGCTCGGGTTGGGAGGAACGGCGTGCGCGGGGGCGTGCTTTCGTGCAGGAAGAGCGTAACTGGTCTTCGAACATTCTGCGGTATGGACCGGTCTACCAGCGGCTGATCTCGGCCTCGACATGGGAAGATTGATGGTCGCGTTCGTTCACCGTTCCAGTCGGCAGCAAATGCTGCGCTCGCTGCCGCTCTACGGCGCGGCGGCCGGTGGCCTGATCGCGGCGGTCGTCGTCCTGGTGATATCCACGGCGGCCTTGGAAGCCTTGGTCTGGACCACGGGTGTCGCCGCGCTGATTCCGATGGCGGCGCCACCGCTGGGGATGACGGCGCATGTCTTGCTCGCACTGGGAAGCGGCGTGATGGTAGGCGCGGTGCTCTGGTCGTCGCTGTACCTGCTGTTCGGACCGGGTGGTCCGTTTGCGAAGTGTCCGCGGCGCGAGGACGGCGTTCCCGTGATCCGCCGCGCCGACGCGCATCCCGACGCCCCGCCGCGCAAGCCGATGTCGGCCGCCGATCTGGGGACGCCGATGATGGAGGTCGGGGTCGGCGGCGGGGGCGGCGCGCGCGACGAGCGGACGATCCCGGCCGATCTCGACCAGCCGCTCGCCGCGTTCGATCCGAACGCGATCCGGCCGGTGCCGATGGAGCCGGTGCGACCGATCACGCCGTTGGCCCAGGCGACGACACTGGCGCCGGTCATCGACGCTTCGCCGGCCGCGGAGCCCGAGACGTTCGTGACGGCTCCGCTGGTGGAGGCGGTCGAGCAGCGGGTCGTCGTGGCTTGCGAGCCGGTGGCGGACGTGAGTGCGCCGACACCGATCCCCCGGCCGCCGCGTGCTCCCGTCGAACCTAGCACGCCGGCGACGATCGAGACGCTGTTGCAGCGTCTCGAACAGGGTGCCCGACGTCGCGGGCGCATCGGGTCGCACTGAGGTGGAAGCGCACCGCTTTCCAAGGGGCGGGCGAAACTGCTTCCCTCCCTGAAAGGGAGGGGCTGGGGGTGGGTAGGCCGGCTTTTGTCACCGTCGGACGGACATGAGGAAGCCGACCCACCCCCAACCCCTCCCTTCCAGGGAGGGGCGAAGACTTGGCCTGCTCCGGCGTACCCGACACTGCCGAAAGCACTGTTTCTCTCTTCATACCTTTGATACCCATAGCTCGAAAAGCATCGGGGGAGGGATCATGGCGAACGCCGAAACCATCATGGGCGAGCCGGAGAAAGGTGCATCGCGCTATGCGTGGTACGTGCTGTCGATCCTGTTCCTCGTTTATGTCCTGAACTTTGTCGACCGGCAGATCATCTCGATCCTGGCGGAGGACATAAAGCGCGACTTGGGGCTCAAGGACCAGGATCTCGGCTTCTTGTACGGTACCGCGTTCGGCGTGTTCTATTCGTTGTTCGGTATTCCGCTCGGTCGGCTGGCGGACAATTGGCACCGGGTGAGGCTGATGACGATCGGGTTGTCGCTGTGGTCGGTGATGACGGCTCTGTCGGGGTTCTCCAAGACCGGCGGGCATCTCGCCGCCGCGCGGATCGGCGTCGGCATCGGCGAGGCGACCGCGAGTCCGTCGGCCTATTCGATCATCTCCGATTATTTCCCGAAGCGGCTGCGGGCGACGGCGTTGTCGATCTATTCCGCCGGATTGTACGTCGGCGGCGGCTGCTCGCTCTTCATCGGCGGGCTGATCGTGCAGGGCTGGAACCGCGCCTATCCGGGGGGCGGGCCGCTCGGACTGGTCGGCTGGCAGGCGGCGTTCATGGCGGTCGGACTTCCGGGGCTGCTACTCGCCGTCTGGATCGCGACGCTGAAGGAACCGATCCGCGGACTGGTCGAGGGACTGCCCGACCCCGAGAAGCATCCCGCGCCGTTCCGTGCGTTCGGCGCCGAACTGGTGACGATCGTGCCGCCGCTCACGCTGATCGGCGCGGCGATGGGTGGCGCGCGGGCGCTCGGGTACAACCTCGTTGCGCTGGCAGTGGTGGTCGCGGCGGTGTCGGGGCTGGTCTCGGCGGGCGAGCCCTGGCCGCAATGGGTGGCGATCGGGATCGGCGTGTATGCGGTGTTCTCGTGGGCGTCGGCGCTGAAGCGGCGCGATCCGCCGACCTTCGCGCTGATCGTGGGCACGCCGGCGTTCCTCTGCACGGTGGTCGCTTATGGGCTGAACGCATTCCTCAGCTATGCCGCGAGCTTCTGGGCGGCGCCCTATGCGTTGCGCGAGCTTGGCGCGACGCCGGCGTCGGCGGGGTTCATGATCGGCAGCCTCGGCGCGACCGCGGGATTTCTCGGGCTGACGATAGGCGGGGTGGTGTCGGATCGGTTGCGGCGCGGCAACCCGGCAGGGCGGCTGTGGGTGGTGATCTTCGGCGCGGTGGTGCCGGTGCCGTTCTTGATCCTGGCCTTCACCGCGTCGTCGCCGACCGCGTTCTACACCGGCATATTCCTCGCACAGTTGACCGCGTCGTGCGCGCTGGGCGCAGCGGCGGCGACCACGCAGGACATGGTCTTGCCGAGGATGCGCGGGACGGCGACCGCGACGTTCTTCATCGGCACGACGCTGATCGGGCTGGCGCTCGGGCCGTATATGGCGGGGCGGGTGTCGACGCTGACCGGGAGCTTGTCGATCGGCATGCTTTCGCTGCTGGTGGTGACGCCGATTACTTTGGCGTGTGCGATTGCGGCGTACCGGCTGGCGCCGGGGGCCGAGGCTACGCGAGAGGAGCGCGCGCGGACGGCTGGGGAGGCGGTCTGAGCTTTGCTATCCTACCCCGCCAGGGGGAGGTGGCGCCGCAGGTGACGGAGGGGAAGGACACGCAACAGAGGTTTCCCTTTCCTCCCCCTCCGTCTGGCAAGGGCCAGCCACCTCCCCCTTGCGGGGGAGGATCGATCGGTTTGGCGGCGCGTGGCTTTCCGTTCGTGCTGAGCGAAGTCGAAGCACCTGCGCGCGGGGCTGACCCTTCGACTTCGCTCAGGGCGAACGGGGAGGGGACAGGTTGGTGCACGGGACCTGTGCTTCGATACGCGCCCTCGATACGCTTCTGCGAAGCTACTTGGTCGCTACTCAGCACGAACGGGAGGGGTGTTACCCAGCCTGGAACACCCCGCAGGCGATCCGCCCGCCGCTGTTGCCGGCGGGGTCGGTCATCAGGTCGTCCGGACCCGCATGCACCACGAAGGCCGAGCCGTCCGCATCCATCAGGCCCGCCATCGTCGCGCCGGGGATCGTGATGCCGATCGTGCCGCGACCATCCGTGCCGATGATCAGATTGGGCAGGTCGCCTTCATGCGGCCCCTGCGGGTTCATGCTGCCGTGCTTCATGCCGGTCGGGTTCCAGTGGCCGCCGGCGGTGGTGAAGTCGGGCGCGTCGCAGCGGCCGACCATGTGGATGTGCGCGCCGTGCGTGCCGGGGGGCATCGCCTTGGCGTCGAGCGTGAAGCGGAGGCCGCCCGCGACGTCGGTGGCCGTCGCGCGGCCGACGTCGGTGCCGGTCGCGGTCTGGAGCATCGCGGTGGCGCGCTGGCCGCCTGCGACGGGTGCGCCGGTCTCCATTCCAGTCTTGTCGCAGGCGGTCAGCCCGATCGTTGCCGCGCCGAGCAAAGCCAGTGTCGCAATCCGCATAGTGTCTCTCCCTGTTGATCTCTTGGCGAACCCTCTGCCGTCGCTCAGGTTCCACCCCCGGTATCGAGCGCCCAGCGTGCAACCGGTTCGTAGGTCGCGCCGTCGCGGCCGAGGTGGCTCTGGTACAGCACGAGATGGGGTAGCGGGAAGGGCGCGCTCGACAGCGCGGCATGCGTCGCCAGCCATTCGTCGACCGCGAACCCGACGCCCGCCGACCGCGCCAGCCGTGCGACCGTGATATGCGGCAGATACGCGCGATGTTCGGGCGGAAGGCCGGCACGAACGCACGCCTGATCGACCTTGCGGTGGAGCGCGGCGAGGGCGTCGTGCGGCGTCACGCCGGCCCACAAGGTATCGGTCCGCCCGCGCTTCTCGAACTTCCCGACTCCGCTCAGCGATACGCTCGGTGTAGACGCGACGACCTGGCTCAGCGCGACCGCGATATCCTCGGCGACGGGTCGTTCGACCTCGCCGACGAACCGCAGCGTCACGTGGAGGTCGTCATCGTCCTGCCAGCGCGCGGACGGCACGCCCTCCATTATGTCGAGCAAGCTCTGACGGATGGCCGGCGGCGGGCGAAGGGCGACGAAAAGGCGTATCATGATTCGCGGGAGGTAACCGCGAACCACGGCGCCGATGCAACCACTCTGCTTGAAAAACGTCCTGTAAAAGACGATATTCACCGTAACCGGCATTATGCCGGACAAAGGAGCTGATTTCACAATGGCTAATTGGTCTGACCCCCGGCCCCGTGCCGCGCCGTTCGGAACGACGGCCACGGGCCAGCGTACCGAGGCCTATGACGCTGGCCTCCGGTCGTACATGCTGTCCGTCTACAACTACATGGGCTCGGCAGTCCTGCTCACCGGCATCGTCGCGATGCTGTTCGCGATGGGTGGCAACACGTCGCCCGCCGCGCAGGTGTTTATGAACGGCGGCCCGCTGAAGTACGTCATCATGTTCTCACCGCTCGCGATCGTGTTCGGCATGAGCTTTGGCCAGAACAAGATGTCGACGGGCACGATGCAGTTGCTCTTCTGGGGCTTCGCCGTCCTGATGGGCCTGTCGATGTCGACGATCTTCCTGGTCTATAGCGGCACGTCGATCGCGGGTGCGTTCTTCGCCACCGCCGCCGGTTTTGCTGCGCTGAGCCTGTACGGCTACACCACCAAGCGCGACCTGTCGGCGTTCGGGACGTTCCTGATCATCGGCGTCGTCGGCCTGCTGGTCGCGAGCCTGATCAACATGTTCCTGCAGTCGGGCGTGATGCAGTTGGTCATCAGCGGCATCGGCGTGCTGCTGTTCGCTGGCCTAACCGCCTACGATACGCAGCGGACCAAGAGCCTGTATGCGCAGGTCGCGGGTACGGACATGGTCGGCAAGGTCGTCATCATGTCGGCGCTGAGCCTGTACCTCGACTTTATCAACATGTTCATGTTCGTGCTGCGTCTGTTTGGTAGCAGCCGCAACTAACTCCCGCTAAGGGTGTGACGAACGCAGGGCTCGGCGGGACACCGCCGGGCCCTTTTCTTTTGGTCATTGAACAGGAATGGGACGCGCAATGCGGCTCTCGATCGACGTGCGTCTGGATTACGGGATCACCGGGGACGCCGACGTGCTCCTCCAGATCGAAGCGGCGGCGATGGCCGACCAGAAGATCGAGTCCGAGTCCCTCACTTTGTGGTCCGACAGTCCGATCCGGGCGGTGCGCGGCGAGGACGGGATCGGCCAGCGCTGCTGGTCGCGCGGGCATGGCCGCTTTACCGCCGAGTATAAGGCCATCGTTGCGGTGAAGCGCGAGCGTGTGCAGCTAGAGCTGTATCCGGCGACGCCGCCGCGGATGCTTGATGGCGAGCTGACGCCGTATCTGATGCCGAGCCGCTATTGCCCGTCCGACCGCTTCGAAGGCTTCGTAGCGCGTGAGTTCGGCGGGTTGGAAGGCGGACCGCTCGCGGCGGCGCTGACCGAGTGGGTGTACCAGTCGCTCGACTATCGCTGCGGATCGAGCAGCGGCGAGACGACCGCGCTCGATACGTTCGCGTCCAGGTCCGGGGTGTGCCGCGATTATTCGCATCTGCTGGTGTCGCTCGCGCGCGCAGGGGGGATCCCTGCGCGGTGCGTGTCGGCTTACGCTCCCGGCGTCGATCCGCCCGACTTCCATGCGGTGGCGGAGCTGTGGCTGGCGGGAGACTGGCGGCTGATCGACGCGACGAAGATGGCGACATGCAGCGACATCGCCCGCGTCTGCGTCGGGCGCGACGCGACGGATATCGCGTTCATGACGGTGTTTGGGCAGGCGTATCTGTGGGAGCAGACGGTAAAGGTCACGCCGCTGGATTGAGGCGCTGCTCCCCTCCCTGGAAGGGAGGGGCAGGGGGTGGGTCGGGTTCCGCATGCTCGCACGGTCGCGGCTAAAACCGGCCGACCCACCCCCAACCCCTCCCTTTCAGGGAGGGGGGCAGGCAGGGGAACGCTCCGCCCCTTCGACGTTTGTCGCGGCTGATCGACGCGATGAAGGTGGCGACATGCAGCGACATCGCCCGCGTTTGCGTCGGGCGCGACGTGACGGACATCGCGTTTATGACGGTGTTCGGGCAGGCGTATCTCTGGGAGCAGACGGTAAAGGTCACGCCGCTGGATTGAGGCGCTGCTCCCCTCCCTGGAAGGGAGGGGCAGGGGGTGGGTCGGGTTCCGTGTGTTCGCACGGTCGTGGCTAAAGCGGGCCGACCCACCCCCGACCCCTCCCTTTCAGGGAGGGGGGCATAAAAGAGCGGACGGTGAGCGTCAGTCGATCGATCTGGTTCTCGAACCCTCTTCCTCCCGTCCAGGCAGGGGGCAGGCAGGGGAACGCTCCGCTCCTTCGACCGTTGGTCATCGCCAAGATTAAATAGGGACGTCGCAATGACCGACATAGACAAGAGCGCACTGGATAGCCTTTCGGTGGCGCCCGACGACAAGGATGCGGAGGGCAAGAGTTCGGGTCGCGATCCGCGACAGGAAGCGGGCCAGGACAAGTCGATCGCCAAGCGCCTGCAGAAGAACCCCGACAGCGCGGATGCGCGTCTCGACAACGGGCTCGACGAGTCAATGGACGGCAGCGATCCGCTTTCCGCGACGCAGCCGGGTTCAAATCGTGAGCCGGCGAAGTCGTCCGGTTACGACGAGGATGCTGAGCGCGCTCTGCGCGAAAAGCAGGCGTAATTCTCTTCTCTGCTTAACAAAAAAGCGTCGGTCGGCAACGACCGACGCTTTTTTGTTGCCCAAACGCCTCGCAAGACGATCAAATCGCTTAGTTTCGTTCGGTTCGTCGCAGCCTTGTTGCAGCGCAACAGCTTTCATGGTCGCTTGGTGTTACGGAAAGATGACGCGCAACGGGTCGTTGTAACCATCCGAGCGCCTAGTCTGCCGGTCCTTGACGAGAGCGGGGTGACGACATGGCTTCCAGAATGAAACCGGCACAGGGATCGATGACCCTCGCCGAAATGAAGGAATTCGCGGCTTTTCCGAGTTCGACGCAGCGGTACATCCGCCGGTCGCTCGACGTCGGCCTCGACCGCGAGGACGCGATGCAGCGCTGGTCCCGCGACGTGGTCGAGGCGGCGAGCATCCGGGCGCAGGCGCGGCTCTACAACAACCTCCCCGATCTTCGCGCGATGGTGCCGGACGACAGCGGGCTGAGCGCGATCGAGCCGTTCCTCGCGCCGCTGATGACGTTGGTGGCGTTCGACCTGGGGCAGGGGCGCCTGACGAGTTTTTCGGCTCTGCGCTTCCTGTACGAACGGTTGCTCGGGGCGGAAGTCCGGCCGTGGCTACCGTCGGCGTTCTGCGCGGCGGCGGCACTCCCGCATCTACACCCCGAACTGCGGCGGAAACTGCTCCAGTCGATCAGCGAAGCCGCGGCGACCGCGTCGGGCTGGTCGAACCGCCAGCCGGCGTTCTTTCCGTATTGGGTGGAGAAGGTGGATTCGGGGACGACGCTGGCGAGTTAAAATCTCGCGGGTAGCTTGGCGGACTGTCAGGGCGTCATCCACCCCGGCGAAGGCGGGGCCCAATTGGAAAGGTCGCAGTAACGATCGGCAGCCCTTTGTTTAGCCAAGTCTCCCAATTGGACCCCGGCCTTCGCCGGGGGGGGGTAACGACGGGGGATCCAATCACCGGCACGCCCGCCACCCCATCGACCCACGGTTCGCCTGATCCAAATGCAGATGATCGGCGTGTGCCGCATTATAATCCGGAGACAGCGTCGTCGCGAACACGCTGCACGCGCCGTCGCGCACCTCGCGCAGGAACGCCGCTTTGGCGTCGCCACCCTTCCAATCACGAACCACCGTAATACGCGTGCCGTCGGTCAGGCGGAAGCCGGCGATATCGACCGCGTCGGCGGTCGAGTGTTCGCTCCAGTTCCCTGCATCCCGCCCGTAGATCCGCCGGCAACTATAGCTGCCGAAATGATCGATACTCGCCACACGCGCGCCGAAATGCCGCTCGGCCGCGGGCTGGACCACGTTCCATTCCCACATCGACAGTGCCGCTGCGACGGGGCAGGCAATGCCCAACCCGGCAGGCGCAAAGGCGATCTTCCGCGCGCCGCCGGTCAGCCGCACGCCGTCGGCATAGCCGCATTGCCCCTCGCCTTTGCGTGGCGGCAACACCGTATAGCGGACGCCAGCGCGGTCGAGCAGCGCGCGGCATTGCGGGAAATCCTCGGTCAGCGCGGTGAGTTTGCGTCCCGTGAACATGCCGATAGGCTGGCCGAGATCGAGCGGCGCCCAGGGTAGATCCTGCGGTCGTCCGCGCGCCATCGACCAGAGCATCAGCGCGATCGTCGCGACGATCGCCAGTCCCACCAGCCAGCCGAGGGTTAGCCGCACCGCCCGCATCAGCCGCGCACCGCGTCCGACATCGGCTCCGACGTGACCGGATAGCCGAGATCATCGGGGATGCAGAGATGCTCGATCCCGCCGCGCGTTTCACTCCACGGCGTCACGGTCCGCACCGGATGCGCGCGCGCGTCCGCGACCGCCGCATCGAAATCGGCGAACCATGCCAACCGCTCGAGGTTGCGCCGCGTCGGAAAGATGATCGTCGCGCGCCCCGCATCCGCCTCCGCCAGCACCTGTGCCGCCGTCGCCCAGAACAGCCGCACGTTCTCGGTCGCATCGACCCGGGCTGCGGGCGCGTTGGCCGGCAATCGTGCGAGATAAAACCGCGTGTCGAAAATTCGCGCGTGCGCGTGCGCCGGACGCCAGCGTGCGAAATACTCCAGCGCGTCGAGGTCGAGGTTCGTATCGGCCGCCGCCAACGCTTCGCCGAACGCCGAACCGGCGTGAAGCGCAGCGCGCAGACGCTCGAATGCGGGGGGCAAAGGCATTGGCGACAGGCCGACGGGAAGGCCCGCTTCCTCGATGGTCTCGCGGATTGCGGCAATGCGCGCCGCAGTTTCGTCATCGGATGAACCGAGTAACGCCGCCAGCGCATGATCGCCGGGATCGACCCGACCGCCGGGGAACACGAGAGCCCCGCCCGCGAACGCCATCGCCTTGGCGCGCTCGACCATCAGCAGTTCCGGCGGGCCGCCGTCGGTATCGCGAAAGATCACGAGCGTCGCGGCGGGTATCGCCGGGGTCAGGGGAAGCGCGTCGTTCATAGCTCGGGGTAACGCGTGAGGTGGCGATCGGGTAGCGCCGTTCTAGTCGACCAGCATCGCCGTGAGTGCGGGGGAGAGATATTCGCGCGCGTCGCCGTCGATCAGCGTGACGATCCGAGCAGCAATCCGGTAGTCCCGAGCCAGCGCCAAGCCCTCTACCGGCCCCAGCACGGTAAGCGCAGTCGCCCAGGCGTCGGCGTCCAGCGCAGTCTGGTGGATCACGCTAGCGGAGACGACCTGCGTTTCGATCGGTCTGCCGGTACGCGGATCGAGCGTATGCGCGCCGCGGCGATAATCGCCCGACGTCGCAACCGCCAGGCCGTGCAGCGCGATGCGGAGCGGCGATAGCGCCAGGCCGGGTGGGCTTTCGAGGTCGACCCACCAAGGGTCGCCGTCCGGCCTGATCCCGCGTCCGACAAGCTCGCCGCCGATCTCGACCAGCGCATTGGCGATACCGGCATCGCGCAACAGGTCCGCGACCACGTCGACCGCATGGCCCTTGGCGATCCCCGACAGGTCGAGCGCGACGCCGCCGGGCTGGCGAAGATGCGCGCCGACGGGGGCGAACGTCAGCCGAGACCAGCCCGATGTGGCGCGTGCGGCTTGGATATCCGACGCATCCGGCGGTGCGGCCACGGCGATCGGACCGAACCCCCACGCATCGACCAACCTCCCGATCGCGGGATCGAACGCGCTCCGCGTCGTCCGGGCGATGGCTAGACCGCAGGCCATGACATGCGCAAAGTCCGGCGCGAGCGTGGTCCAGGTTCCGCTCGCCGACCGGTTGAAGCGCGACAGCAGCGAGTCCGGTGCCCAGTGGCTCATCTCCGCGACAAGGCCCGCAAGCCGCGCGACAATGGCAATACGGACCTGCGACGGATCGGTTCCGACGGGGGCGGCGAAGCTCGCGCGCCACGTCGTCCCCATCGTTTCGCCCCGAAGATCGAACACCGCCGCCGCCGGATCGCGCGCCGCGAACGCCGCGGGATCGATCGCCGGCGGCAACACGATCCTCAAGTGTCGTATCTCACGGCGTCAGCACTTCGAGCGTCGTGACGTAGCTCATCCGCCGCTCCGTCGCGCGCGGGGTGGTCGCCTTCGCGTCGGTCAGCGCGGCGTTCAGCCAGTACATCCCCGCAGTCGGCCAATCGACGCTCAGCACGCCGTCGGCGCCAGTGGTCAGCTCGCGCGCACCCTCGTCGTTGCGATAGCGCTTGCCGCCCGGGATCACCGTGACCTTCAGGCCGGCGGCGGGCTTGCCGTCGACCAGGAAGCGGAACTTCGCGGTCTCGCCCGCGACCAGTTCGTCGGGGTGGGTGATCGGTGCGAACTCCAGACCCTTGCCGGTCGTCTTGAACACCGTCGTGGTCGGCGCGCCGGCGGTCACGAAGATCTCGTTGCGGCCCGACACCTCGGTGACCTTCACGTCGGTCGCGTTGGCTGGGATGTCGGCGACGGTCAGCGGGGCAGGCGCGTTCGGCTGAGGCGGACCGCGGCGACCGCCGAGGCGCTTCTCGACGCCATCGACCTTAAAGCTGCCCATGACGGCCGACATCTGCGTGCCGATCTTCCACGTGCCGGGCTTGTCGAGCTTCACGTCGAACACCGAGCGATAACGCCCGGTCGCGCCATTCTGCAGCGCACCTTCGCTGCCGTCGGGCTGCCACACCTTCATGCCGTCGAGGCGGAGCGGCTGGTGATCGAAGAAGAACAGGTCGTTCGAGACCGCGGCGTCGACCGTCACCCAGCCGTCGGTGCCCGAGAAAACGGTGGCGGATGGAAGCATCCACATGCGGTGCGCCGACAGCGCGGCGGGGATCGACAACAGCGCGGCGGCGGCCATCAGGCGTGCAACTAAAGGCTTCATGATGCGCTCCTTAGCGAGCGGAAATGGCGATGGCGCCGAGTTCGGTCTTGCCCGAGGCACGACCCCCGGCGGCAAGCGGTACGGAGACGAGTTCGCGCCCGCCGGTCTCGCGTGCAGCCTCGACGTTGAGGACATATTGGCCGGGCTTGAGGTCGGCGGGCAGGGGAATGGTGTACTGGCCCGGCGTCCGCGTCGCGCCGCTGACGCCGTTGGCCGGCATCGTCAGGCTGCGGCCGCCCTTGCGCCACCACGCGCGCAGGTCGGCCAGCCACTTGGTGCCGGGATCGTTGCCGCGCTTCTTGAGGTCGTACCACACCGCCAGCGTCCGCGGCGTACCGCCACCGACCGGCTCCAGCCACACCGCGACATAAGGGCGATGATATTCGGCGACGTCGAGCCGCGGGATCGTGATCGTCACCGCACCGGGCGGCGCGGCTACGGCTGGCGACACCAGGGCGGGCGCGGTGATCGCCCCGCCGAGCAACAGGAACGCGGTAGGACGCATGGCGAAACCCCTCAATGGACGAACAGGACGGCGAGCAGAACGGGCAGAGCGAGCCCCGCGGCGACGATCGGCCAGGTCGATGGCCGGTGTCGCGCATGAAGCTGCAGCAACAGCAGCCCGGTCAGCGTGAACAGGATGCACGCGGCCGCGAAGACGTCGATGAACCAGAACCACGCCGCGCCCGCGTTGCGCCCCTTGTGCAGGTCGTTCAGATACGAGATCCAGCCGCGATCGGTCGTTTCCGCGGTGATCGCCCCGGTCGCGCGCGCGATGCTCACCCAACCGTCGCCGCCCGGCCGAGGCAACGCGACATAGGCGTCGCTATCGGACCATTCCACCGGCTTGCCCGCGGGATCGAGCCCGACCGCGGCCATGACCGCCTTGGCGACGGGAACGGGAAGCGGCGCGTCGGCACTATGCGGTGCGCTCAGCATGTGGAGCAGCGGCCGCGGCAATGTCCCACTCTTCTCCACGACGACCGGTTTCGCACCGATCGACGCGGCATGGTTGAGCGTGATCCCGGTGATCGCGAACAACAGCATCGCAGTCAGCGACAGCGCCGCACTAATCCAGTGCCAGTTGTGCAATTGCTTTAGCCACCACCCCCGCCACTTGCGTTTGCGCTTGGTATTGGTCGCAGGCGACACGGAAGTTTGGGACGAGTTCACGCGCCACCGCCTATCGGCTCGCGACAGGCATATCAAGGCTAATGAGAATAGTTAGCAAAAAAGCCGGGTAGTCCCGGTAGGCCATGACCGTCAGGCAGGCTGGGAGGAACCACCCCCAAAGCCCGCCATCGGTATCACGTCGGCGAGACGGCCGCCCCAACCGGCTAGGTGCCCGAGCTCCATATGCAATATAAGAGCACCGGAACCCCGACCACCAGGATCAACAACAGAAGATTGAGTTCCATCAACACGCTCAACCACTTCGGACTGGTCTTGCGCTCCGTCTCTGCCTCGGCCTTCGAATAGTCCTCGACTATCTCCAGCTCGAAGTCGTTCGAGAAGAAATGCTTCGGCATTGCCCTGAGGAAAGGAGGGGGCGGTAGGGTTTCGCCTTGCTGTTCGGAATCGTCCGAAGACGGGGCGTCGGATTTTAAGCTATGGTTTGCCACGATGCGGTTTCCGCTTACTCGAGATCATGGGCGCGCCGAACGCGTCCCAAAGGTCAGATCGAATAATGCCCGAACTCGAACGGCCGTGGCCGCGAGCTCGGGCTAATCCCGTGCGGCGAGTTGGCCGGCGTGGTCGCGAAAACGCTTATGTGTCGCAGGAGCGTACATGCGGTTAACATCGGGGCCCCGCGACCTAATGTCAACGCATGCAAAATTTGATCGCAACCATATTGACCTCGACCGGCGAAACCCTAGTTTGAGGGAGCGGGCCGGGCCCCTCTGGCGATCGTCTCAGCACGACCGTGATGTCGGACCGCATCGGGTTATCTCGATGCTTAGGCCTGGCCTGTTTGCCTGCTGTCATCGCGACCGATCCGATCGTTCAATCGTTGGTTGGAGAGCGGCTTTGCTTATATTTTCCTACAAACTGACCCAGTTGCACGCGCGGCTGGACGAGCAGATTCGCGCCGAGATAAAGCGGCGCATCCCCAATAGCTTGCGCCTGTATCGGCTGAATCGTCTGCGCCTTGACGTGAAGCATCGACTGCGCGCCCGCGCCTTGCGGCTGCAATTGAACTGAACCGACGCGCCGCAGCGTCGTTGTAGAATCATCGTCCGCAAGGATCAGCTTTACCGATCAGAATGGATCGGAATGGCAACAGGAGAACGAATATGGCCTATTTTCTAACCGCCGGTCTGGTGCTTGCCGCCACCGGTGCCGCCCTCGGCATGACCGTGGATCACCAGAACGAGGTGGATCATCGCAGCGGTCCGGTCGCCGTCAAATATCGCGGCGACGTCGTCATCACGCACAAACAGGTGGGCGCGGTCGCTCCCGGCGGAAGAGCGTCGTCGCTGCGCTGCGACTGGGCGGCAAGCATGTCGGTCGCACGCCACGCGGTCGCGGCGTCGGGTACCAGGCTGGTGCGCAGCATCGACAGCGAACCCGTGGTCTCGGGCACCCGGCCTGGCTGGTGCGTCGCAAGCCATGGCGCGATCAAGAAGGAAGTCGTCGCAAAGGCCGCGGACATGCAGCAGCATCTGCTGATGCTGGCGCAGGAAGACGAGCAGATGCTGCGCGTCGAGCTCGACCGGATCCACAGTCCGCAGCGCGCTGGATGATCCGCCGCGTTCAATTGGCGGGCGTGCTCGGCGCCGTGAGCTGCGGCCTGATCACGCCCGCGTTTGCTCAGGATGCCGGGTCGGTAACCTTGGAGGTAATGAGCGAGGAGGAACGCCGCGGGCTGAGCTGGAGTGAGGGACGTGCCGCGCTGGCGGGCGATCTTCGCGTCTCGCGCGGTCGGCTAGATGCATCGGCGCGCGCGGTGACGCTTCGGAACAGCGTGCGACACGGCGGCGCCGATGCGGTCGTCGACCTGTCGGTGGGAACCGACTGGGATCTGGGTGCGGTGCGTATCCGCACCGACGCTACCGGCCACGCATTCGCGGGCGCGCGAGGACGCATGGACTATGTCGAGGCCGGCGTATCGGCAAGTTACGCCTATGGTCCGCTCTACGCCACGGTCGGCGTGATCGGTGCCCCGTCGCAGCGCGCGATCGGCGGCAGCAACGTGCATGTCTATGTGAACGCCAATGCCGGTATTCCCGGTACGCCGTTCACGGTACTTACCGAACTCGGCCATTCGTCCGGCAGCGTCAGCGATCCCGTCCGGGCGGAGCGTCTTCGTCCAGGCGGCAGTTACACCAACTGGCGGCTCGGCCTAGAACACCGCCGCGACCGCCTGACGATCGGCGTCGATTATGTCGGGACCGACATTTCCCGCACCGGTACCGCCACCGCCGACAGGTTTGCCGATCGGCGCAACGCCGGCGACAGGATCATAGGGCGCGTCCAGGTTTCGTTCTGACTCGCGCCCACTATCGACCGGCAGTTTCCCGACGACTGCCGGCCGATCGTCGTCAGCCGCGTGGGGCCTGCTGAAAGCGGGGTGCCGCGTCGAAATCGGCCCTTCCGAACGGACGATCGTGAAACAGATAGCCGTAATAGAAGGTGCGCAGCCGCTGATGGAATGCGCGAATACGGTCCTGATAGGCGAACTGCGCGGTTAGGTCTGTCCGCGCAAGCCGGGTCAACAACGCCTGCACCCCGACCGAGGGCAGGACCCAGCCCAGCGCACGGCCGGCGGCGTCCCTCGCTTCCAGCCCGGACCGGTAGGCGTGCACGCGATCGCGGACGCTTTCGTCGCCATTCTGATGGAAGGCCAGATACCATTTGTAATGGAACGCGGGACCCAGCGGGGCTGAATCCGCCCATTCGGGATGACGCGCGTAGAAGCGCCGCATCGTATCCTCGCGGGGGATGTCCCATGCATGGTTCACCGCCTCCCGCTGCGCGAGCGCGATCTCCGCACCCTGATCCACGGGGATCGCGGCGTTGATCGCGACGTTCGCCAGCGTCGGCGCGATCAGCACGAGCACCAGCCACGTTGCCACCAGCGTGGCGGCGTTCGTTACCGAACTCCACCGCAGCCGGCCGATCAGCGTGGCGAGCCCGACCCAGAACAGCAGATAGCCGAGCGTCAGGACCACCACGACCGCGATCGCACCGATCGCCACGCCTTCGATCGCCGCTGCGATCGTGAACGGAACGCCCAGTACCGCCCATAGCACCAGCAGGCGAAGCAACGTCCGCCGGCGCCACAAGGCCTTTCCGCCGCTCGGCAGCGCGTCCAGCATCCGTTGCCGGCCCGCTTCGCGCTCCCCCGAAACGAGATCATGGAACAGCGCGATCACGAACAGCGGGGCGAGGAACACCAGCACGAATGCGAAGTCGAACCGCCCGGGTAGCGCGAGTTCGGGATTGAAGGTGTCGCCGTCATAGATCTGCGCCTCCAGTCCCAGCGCACGGACCCGCAAAATGAACGGCGATACGTCGCGCATCCCGAGCGCGGCGAAGGCGAGCGGCGCGGGCGAGTCCCATGTCGAATGAAAGCTGTAATAAGCGGCGCTTCCCGCGTCCTTGGTATGATCGACATAGTCGGCGATCGCGCCGATGTCCTCGGCCTGCGCGGCCGGGATCGCGGCGATGACGGCACGCTGACGCGTCACCTCGACGATGCCCGCGGCGAGTGCCGTACTGGTGAGCAGCGCGAGGAGTATTAGCGCGATCACGGTCAGGCGCTGGCGGGACAACAGCCGAAGTTCGTGCAGGAAGAGGGTCATCGGCGTGCTCCCAATCGGCGGGTGGCAAACCCAAGCAGGACGAGGGCGGCCACCAACCAGCCACCCACGATCGCGAGGCCGGGCAGGGCGGCCAGTGCCAGCGTAGCGCCGCTGGGGGCTGCGAACCGGAAGTCGGGCATGGCCTGCCAGTTGTTGCCCGACACTCGCTTGCGGCGATCGGCGCCGGCATCGACGGCGGAATCGTCGGCATAGCTGACGGCCTCCGCCTGCATCCGGTTCAGCCGCTGCACCAGCGCATAGCGATACGCCTCCGCCTGTTCGAGGAACCGGCGGTGGCCGTCGAGATCGGTCCCGGCCGCCGCCATCGACAGCGAGCGCAGCGCGATCGCCGGGCTGAGCAGGCCGATCGTTTCGACGATCCCGTTCTGCCTTGCCTGCGCGACGAAGCTGTCGGTGGCATAGCGATTGAACAGCAATGCGGTCATGCGCTCGCCTTCGACTGCGACGACGCCCTTGTAGTTCACCGGCAAGTCCTCGACCTTCGCGACGCCGTAGCGATCGAGCACCGATTGCTTGAACGCCGCGAAGTGGGGATCGTCCGGATTATGGCTGTCGCCCATCTTCCGCAGGTCGCGCGCGATCGCGACATCGGTCTGCAGCCGGTTTTCGAGCGGCACGGCGGCGCTCGCCACGTCGGGGGCGACCCGCGGCAACACGATCAGCGCGACCGCCCACAGCGCCACCAACGCCAGCAATGCGTCGCGGCGGCGGTGGACCAATGCGGACACGAGCACGATCAGCACGGCCCATAAGGCGAGATACGCGGCATAGCCGAGCGCGATCACCAGCATCGGCCATGCCAGCGCACCCGGTTGCCCGGCGATCAACAGGAGGCCGATCATCGCCGGTGCGCCCGCGATCAACGCTACCGCACCCAATGCCAGCACCTTGCCCCGGACGACCTGCCCGCGGCTCGCGCCCTGGAGCATCAGCAGGCGCAACGTGCCGCTTTCGGTTTCGCGGGCGAGCGCGCCGTACCCGAGGAAGATCAGCAGCAGCGGCGCCACCGCCTGCAAGACGAAGGCGGGCGTCAACTGGCCGAAGCGGACCAGCAGCGAACTTTGCCGGACGTCGCCGAAATTGGCGGTGTTCTGTCGATGTCCCTCCAGGAACATGCTGCTTCCGGTGAACGCGTCGACACCCGGATCGAACGCCGCGAGCGGACCCAGCGGCCGGAAGATGAAGGTGCCGTAATGCACCATCCGGTGCGGATGGCGGTCGGGTTGCGCATCGAAGGCGTGCTCGGCGGCATGGGCATGCCGGTCGCGCAGTTCGGCGGTGCGGCTCTGGTGTGCCCATGAACTCGCCACTGCCACGATCGTCAGCAGCGCGAGCAGCACGAGGGCGATCATCGCGACGCGGTTGCGGACCATCATCCGCAATTCGTCGCGCGCGATCAGGCTTGCGATCGTCATGCCGCCACCTGCTCCCCGCCGGTCTGGAACCGCGCGTGGAGTGCCCGCACGTCGAACCGCTCGGGCCCGCTCGCGATAACTTCATGCGCGACGCGGCCTGCCTCCAGGAAGGCGATGCGATCGGCGATGTCGGCGGCGGACAGCAGGTCGTGCGTCACCATCAGAACCGCGGTTCCGCGCGCGCGCACCGCTACCAGCAGCGCGTTGAAGTCCGCGGTGGCACGGGGATCGAGGCCGGAGGTCGGTTCGTCGAGCAGCAGCACCGGGACTTCGCGCAGGAGCGCGACCGCGATCGCGACCTTCTGCCGCATTCCTTTCGAAAAGCCGCCGAGGCGCTGGTTCCAGGCGCGTTCCTGCAACCCGGCCGCGGACAAGGCCTCGGTGATCGCGTCCGGTGTCTGTCGTTGGCCGGACAGCGCTAGCAGATAGTCGGCGTTCTCGACGGCGGAGAGATGCTCGTAGAGCGCGACGTTCTCCGGCAGGTACGCGACCCGGCGACGCGTCTCGTCGAGGTTCGTGGCGGGATCGATTCCGCAGACCCTGATGGTTCCGGACTGGGCGCGGGTGAAGCCGAGCAGTGCGGACAGCGTGGTCGACTTGCCCGCGCCGTTTCCGCCCAGCAATGCGGTGATGCTGCCTGCGGGGACGGCCAGGGACAGGCGGTTCAGTACGACGTGTTCGCCGTAAGCGAGCGTCAGCGCGTCGATCAGGATCGGATCGGTCTTTGTCATCGGTACCTCGACTATGGCCATGGGGGCCACATGCCGCATCGCAACAAATGTAACAAGATATCATTGACGATGATACATCATCACAGCATAGAGGCCGCCGATCGAGACCCGCCGAAGCGGGGCCGTCATACTGCCAAGGGGATATCCATTGCGTCCATCCATGCGCGCCGCCGCGACGGCCGGCGCCCTCCCGCTTGCCATTATACTTCCGTCCAGCCCCGCCACCGCCCAATCGCCTCCCGAAACGCGGGTCGAACGCGAAGAGATTACCGTCACGGGAGTCCGCCAACCCTATCGCGGCAACTTCACCTTGCGGGAGATCCCTCAATCGATCGCGACGATCGACAAAGCGGTCATCGAAGAGAACGCCATCCTGCGGCTCACCGACGCGCTGGATCTCAACGCCTCCGTAGTTCGGCAGAATACGCTGGGCGGCCTGTGGGACAGCTTCGCCGTGCGCGGGTTCACGGGCGACGAGAATCTACCGAGCGGTTATCTGGTCAACGGCTTCAACGCCGGGCGCGGCTTTAGCGGCCAGCGCGACGTGGCGGGGATCGAGCGGGTCGAGGTGCTTAAGGGGCCGGCCGCTGCGGTCCTGGGGCGGGGCGAGCCAGGCGGGTCGATCAATCTCGTCACCAAACAGGCGGAACTCGGCCGTAGCTTCGGCACGGCGTCATTGCAGTATCGCAGCTTCGATACCGTTCGTGCGGAAGGCGACGCGAACCTGGCGCTGACCGGTACCGTGACGGCGCGGTTGATCGGCTATGCCGAGTCCGGCGACACGTTCCGCGACACAGTAAAGCAGAAGCGATGGGGCTTCCTGCCGTCGATCGGGGTAGGGCTGGGGGATGCCACGCGGCTGACCTATGATTTCGAATGGACCCGGGTGGAGGTGCCGTTCGACCGCGGAATCGTAGTGCTCGACGGCAACTTCGACACGGTCCCGCGTTCGCGCTTCCTCGGCGAACCCAGCGACTGCGATACGGTCGCCCGAGCCACGGGACATCAATTGCGGCTCCAGCATGATTTCAGCGATCGGTGGAGCCTGCTCGTCGGCGCCAGTCACCGTGACACGTTGCTGACCGGCGCCTCGTCCGATGCGGAAACAGTGCGCTCGCGCCAGAAGCTCTACGTCGATGGACGTTCGTTGTCGCGCCAGCGCAGAACGCGGCGCTATACCTCGGAGCACAGCGTTCTTCGCGCCGAGCTTTCCGGCGAGTTCGCGACGGGTACGCTGCGCCACCGCATCCTGGGCGGTGCGGACTTCGATCATTTCGATACCGACCAGATGTTCACGCGGTATCGCGGTCCGGTGGTGACGCCGACCACGACCGAACAAGCGGGCTATGTGCTGGATATCCGGAACCCGGTTTATGGTCGCTATCCGGTTCCCGCCACGGCGCCACTCACCGACCGAGTCGACGTGCAACGGACCGTTGGCGCCTATGTGCAGGACCAGATCAGCCTGACCGACCGGCTCCAGGTCCGCGTCGGCGGACGTTACGACGATTTTCTGCTGCGCGTGGACAACCGCCTGACGGGCGTATTGGGAAGGCGCAAGCGCAGCCGCTTCAGCCCGCAGGCCGGCATAGTCTATGAACTGAGCAAGCCGCTTTCGCTCTATGCCGCGTACGGCGAAGGCTTTCGTGCCAACATCGGTGCCGATGCAAACGGCAACGTGTTCGAACCCGAGACCAGCAAGTCGATCGAGGCCGGGGTCAAGATGACGGCGCTGGGCGGTCGGCTGACCGGTACGCTTGCCGTGTATCAACTCCAAAAGTCCAACGTACTCGCTACCGATACGCTGAACCCCGGTTTCTCGATCGCGATCGGCAAGGCACGCAGCCGCGGCGTCGAACTCGACGTCAACGGTAGTCTGCCGGGTGGAATCGACCTGCTGCTGAGCTACGCATACACCGATGCCGAGGCGCGCTCACGCGTATTGGACCCGAATTTCTCGTTCCAGATCGAACCGGGCGATCCGCTGATCAACATTCCCGACCATAATTTCAATATTCAGGCGACGAAGCATTTCACGCTCGGCGCACGCAAGGCGCTGCTGGGCGCGGGCGTTCAGTATCTGGGGAAACGGAACGGCGAGACAGGCACCGGTTTCACGCTGCCGTCGCATACGCTGGTGCGCGCGTTCGGCCAGATCGACGTCACCAAGGATGTGGAACTGTTCGGGTCAGTCACCAACCTGTTCGACGAGCACTGGTATGCGAACAGCTATTCGGCCGTCTGGGTACAGCCCGGTACGCCGCGCACCGCCACGGTCGGCCTGCGCGCCCATTTCTAATCGAGGCCCGTCATGCGTATCACCCTTATTCTCCCATTCCTGGGTATGGTGCTCGCCTCGTCCCTGGCGGCGGCCCAGCCGGGACTGCCTCAGTCGGTATTGCCGCCCGTATTGCCTTGGACCGGGGCAAGCGAACGGCTGATCGCGGCGAAGGACGATCCGTGGATCACACCCGCCGAACGCGCCGATTTCGTTACCACGCCGCGCTACGACGACACACGCGCCTGGCTCGAGCGTCTGGATGCCGCTTCCCCGCTGATCGCGATCGAGACGTTCGGGCAGACCGCGCAAGGCCGCGACCTGTTGCTGGTTCGCGCCAGTAAGGGCGGCCCGAAAAAGCCCGTCGTTCTGGTACAGGCAGGCATCCACGCCGGAGAGATCGACGGCAAGGATGCCGGCCTGATGCTGCTTCGGGACATCGCGCTGCGCGGCAAGGATACGCTGCTCGACCATATCGATCTGGTATTCGTACCGATCTACAATATCGACGGGCATGAGCGGATGAGCCGCTGGAACTTTCCGGCGCTGCGCGGACCGTTGGAGAAGGGCTATGTCGCCAACGCGCGGGGCATCAATTTGAACCGCGACTATGCCAAGGCGGACGCCCCTGAAACGCGTGCCATGATCGCGCTGCTGAACCGGCTCGATCCGGTCCTCTACGTCGACTGTCATGTCAGCGACGGTTTCGACATGCAGTATGACGTTACCTTCACCTATGCGGGATGGGGACGCTACGCCTATCACCGCGCGACCGCCGACTGGCTGACGAACCGCTTCGGCCCGCACGTGACCCGTGCACTGACCCGGGCAGGGCACGTCCCGGCGATCTATCCCAGTCCGATCGATACGCGCGATCCTGCCAAGGGTATCCGGCAAGCACCGGAAGGGCCGCGCTATTCCACCGGCTATGGCGACTTCATCGGCGTGCCGACGGTATTGGTCGAGAACCATATGCTCAAACCCTATCGCCAACGGGTGCTCGGCACCTATGTCCTGCTGGAGGCGGCGCTGGGGTTGGCGGGGCAGGAGCGGGACCGGATCGCCGCGGCCAAGGCGACCGACCGCGCCAGCCGCCCCACCACGATGCTGGCGCGCTGGAAACCGGCGGCT